>CAZTSJ010000153.1:0-8845 GCA_964616875.1 uncultured Bordetella sp.
GCGCTGCTTGCCCTGGGGCTCGACTATCGCTACGGCGGCGATTCGCCGGCCACCGGGTTCGACTGCAGCGGACTGGTCGCGCACGTGTATCTCGAAGCCTGGAACATCCGCCTGCCCCGCGACACGCGCGCGCAGAGCGAAACTGGGACACCAGTCAGTCTAGCGGAACTGCAGGCGGGCGATCTCGTGTTCTACGACACCCTGAAGCGCCCGTTTTCGCACGTCGGCATCTACTTGGGCGACGGCAGGTTCGTGCATGCACCCAAGTCCGGCGCACAGGTGCGCGTGGAGTCGTTGAAGAGTACTTACTGGACGCAACGCTATAACGGGGCTCGGCGGATCGAGCCACCTCTTTGACTTTCTGTAATGAGAAGCATTATCATTAAGTTTTACCTCGCCTAAAAGAACCCAAGTGACTGTTATTAAAAATACTTTTATCGTCTTTGCGCTCCTTATCTCTGCTATGGCCTTCGGGCAGGACAACAAAGTCCTGAACCTTTACTCGTCGCGCCACTACCAGACCGACGAGGCGTTCTACCGCGACTTCACCAAGCAAACCGGAATCCGCATCAACCGCATCGAGGCGGGCGAAGATGCGCTCATCGAGCGCGTGCGCAATGAAGGCGCGCGCAGCCCCGCCGATGTGCTGATCACGGTGGATGCGGGCCGCCTGTGGCGCGCCGAACAACTCGGCTTCTTTCAGCCCGTCAAATCGGCGCTGCTGGATGCCCGCATCCCCGCCAGCTTGCGCGAGCCGGGCGGGCTCTGGTACAGCTTCTCGCTGCGCGCGCGCCTGATCGCCTATAACAAGGCCCGCGTGCAGCCGGCGGAAGTTCCCACTTATGAATCGCTCGCCGAGCCGAAGTGGAAACGCCGCATTTGCATGCGTTCCTCGAGCAACATCTACAACCTGTCGCTCATGGGCGCGCTCATCGAGCACCTCGGGGAGCACAAGGCCGAACAGTGGGCGCAGGCGGTAAAGGCGAACCTGGCGCACGATCCCAGGGGCGGCGACACCGACCAGCTGAAAAGCGTGGCCGCGGGCGAATGCGACGTCACGCTCACCAACCAGTATTACTACGCGCGCCTGATGCGCTCGGACATGGCGCAGGAGCGCGAGATCGCCGCCAAGCTGGGTGTGGTGTTTCCGAACCAGGCAAGCTGGGGTACGCACATCAACATTTCAGGCGCCGGGGTGATGAAGCACGCGCCGAACCGGCAGGCGGCGGTCAAGTTCCTCGAATACCTTGCGAGCGACGAGGCGCAGCGCTATTTCGCCGACGGCAACAACGAGTGGCCGGTGGTGGCGGGGGTCAAGCCCGACAACCCGGTGCTGAAGATGTTCGGCGCCTTCAAGATGGACGCGCTCAACGTCGCGGTCCTCGGCCGCAACCAGCCGGGCGCGCAGAAGATCTACGACCGGGTGGCCTGGAAGTAGCGCTTCGACACTGTGAGAAGGATCGCCAGGCCGATCGCCACGATCACCAGCGAGGGCACCGCGGCCTCGGCGAGCCGCTCGTCTTTCGCGAGGTTGTAGGCCTCGATCGCGAGGGTGTCGAAGTTGAACGGCCGCAGGGCGAAGGTCGCCGGCAGTTCCTTCATCACGTCCACGAACAGCAGCAGCGCCGCGGCTGCGAGACTCGACGCCAGCAGCGGCGCATGCACGCGCGCCAGGATCCCTGAGGGCGTAGCGCCAAGGCTGCGCGCGGCATCATCCATGCGCGGCGTCACCTTGGCGAGACCCGCCTCCATCGTCTGCAGCGCGACCGCGAGGAAGCGCACCAGGTAGGCGTAGACCAGCGCGACGATCGTCCCGGTGAGCAGCAGGCCGGGCTTGATGCCGAACGCGCCTTCGATGCCGCCGGCGATCCAGTTGTCCAGCCGGCCCAGCGGCACCAGCACCCCCACCGCGATCACCGCACCCGGAATCGCATAGCCGAGCGCCGCGGCGCGGTTGGACCAGGCAATGACGCCGCTCGCTTTGCCGCGCGCGAGCCGTGCGGCATAGACCATGGCGGTTGCAACCAGCACCCCCGTTACGGCAGCAATGCCAGCCAGCACGAAGCTGTTGCCGATCAGCGCCACAAGGCGCGGGCTCAGGGTCACCGCCGGGTCGGACCAGGCGAGATGCACAAGCAGGCAGACGGGCAAAAGAAAGCCGAGCAACACCGGCAGGGCGCAGGCGGCGCAGGCCGCAGCTGCGGCAGCCCCTGAGAGACGTTGCGCCGGTGGCGTCTTGCCCAGCGTGCTCGCGTATGCCGCGCGCCGGCGGCTAGTGCGCTCCAGCGCCAACACGATGCCGACGAAAACCAGCAGGCAGACCGAGAGCTGGCCCGCGGCGACCGGATCGCCCATCGACATCCAGGCCTTGAATATTCCGGTGGTGAATACCTCGAGCGCGAAGTAGGACACGGTGCCGAAATCCGCCAGCGTTTCCATCAGCGCGAGCGCGACGCCGGCTGCAACCGCGGGCCGCGCGATGGGCAGCGCCACACGCCAGAAACTGCCCCAGGCGGTGTAACCCGCGAGGCGCCCTGCCTCCAAGGCGCTGCGTGACACGTCGAGAAACGCGGTGCGCGCGAGCAGGTAGACGTAAGGGTAGAACGCGAACGAGAGCAGCAGCGCCGCGCCCCCCAGCGAGCGAATTTCCGGAAACCAGTATTCGCGCGCCTGCCAGCCGAAGGTGCTGCGCAACGCGGTCTGCACCGGCCCGGTGAACTGCAGCCAATCGGTGTAGGCGTAGGCCATGACGTAAGCCGGCATCGCGAGCGGCAGCACCAGCGCCCACTCCAGCAGGCGCTGGCCCGGAAAGCGGTAAGCCGTGACCAGCCAGGCGCTAAGCACGCCGATGGAGAGCACGCCCAGCGCAACGCCGGCGACGAGCAGCGCCGTATTGGCGACGTAGTGGCCAAGCGCGGTGCGCGCCAGGTGCGCCCAGGTGTCACCGGCCGCGCCGAACACGCTCGCGACCACCGCCAGGATTGGCAGCAGGATCAGCGTAGCGGCGGCGAGCGAGATCGCCCCCAGAAATCCAACCCTTTGAAAATAAAGCATTCCTTATTCTAACAAGAATAATTCTTGTTAGAATAATCGGCATGGATGCCCTGCTCCAGGTCGAGGAATTGCAGCACGCCTATGAGAACCAGCAGGCGGTGCGCGGGCTGTCGTTTTCGCTGCCGCGCGGCGCGATCGGCTGCCTGCTCGGACCCAGCGGCTGCGGCAAGACCACGGTGCTGCGCTGTATCGCGGGCTTCGAAACGCCGGCCGCGGGCCGCATCCTGCTCAACGGCACGGTGGTCTCCTCGATGCAAACCAGCCTTCCGCCAGAACAGCGCCGCGTCGGCATGGTGTTCCAGGAGCACGCGCTGTTCCCGCATTTGACGGCGAGGAGGAACATTGCTTTTGGTCTTCCGGACAAAAATGAACAGCGGGTGCAGGAGCTCGCCGCGCTGACCGGCATCACGGAACTCCTGGAAAAATATCCGCACGAGCTCTCCGGCGGCCAGCAGCAGCGCGTCGCGCTCGCGCGCGCGCTCGCGCCACGTCCGGACTTGTTGCTGCTGGATGAGCCCTTCTCCAATCTGGACACCGGCATGCGCGAGCGGCTTTCGCTGGAGCTGCGCGACATCATCAAGGCCTCCGGCGCCACCGCGATGCTGGTGACGCACGACCAGTACGAAGCCTTTGCGATGGCCGACGAGATCGGGGTCATGCGCGAGGGCCGCATCGAGCAGTGGGACATCGCCTACAACCTGTACCACCGGCCGGCGAACCGCTTTGTCGCGAATTTCGTCGGCCAAGGCGTGTTCCTGCCTGCGAAGGTGCTGAACGCGAAGCAGATCGAAATCGAGCTGGGCATCCTCAACGGCGACATCCCGCACGCCTGCCAGATCGGCTGCGAGGTCTGCGGCAAGGGCTGTCTCGCCGACGTGCTGCTGCGGCCGGACGACGTCATGCACGACGACAACGCGCCGACCCAGGCCGAAGTGGTGCACAAGGCCTTTCGCGGCGCCGAGATCATGTACACGCTGAAGCTGGATAGCGGCAGGAAAGTGCTGGCGCTGGTGCCCAGCCACCACAACCATGCACTGGGCGAGCGCATCGGCATCCGCCTGGACGTCGACCACGTCGTCGCCTTCGCGCCGCAGGTGTAGCTGGCGCGCCGGCGGCCCGGCTCGGGGTTACTTTTTCAGGCGGAAGATCACCGCAACATCCAGCGCAAAGGCCCTGCCACGCAGCGCCGGCGGAATAACCGTGTGCGGCTGCGCGCTGCGGATCATCGCCTGCGCCTCCTCGTCCAGCACCGCGCGTCCGGTGCTTTTCTTCACGCTCATCGAGGCAATGGCGCCGCTTTCGGCGAACGCGATCATTAGATCGACCCGCCCTTCCCAGTCGTTTTCCCGCGCGATGCGCGGGTAGCGCTCGTAGCGCGCGGCGATCTCCATCAACTCGAGGCGGTAGCGCGCCACGCTGGCGGGATCGGGTCCGCTGGCGGCGGCAGGGACAGGCTGGATTTCTGCCCTGGCGACGGGCGGCGGCGCCGGCACCACAAGTACGGGCTCTGCAGCCTGCTTCGACGGTTCGATGCTCAGCATCGGCGCTGGCGGCGAGGGAACCGCTACCGCGACCGGCGTCGGTCGCGCCTGCGGCTTTGCGTTGGGCACAGCCCGCGTCAGAGGCAGCCGCAGCGGCTCGACGACAGGCGGTTCCGGCGGGGGCCTGGGTGTGGCAAGACGCGCGGTCATGGGAGGCGGCGCCGCGCGCGCCCGGACGGATTCCTTGATTTGTGAAAGCAAGGCCAAAATCAATGCATGCACGACGAGCGAACACAGAACCGCCAACGCAAGTACGCGTAGCTTGCGGCCCCCTACTTCCGATTCCCAAGCGCTCGCCAGACTCGTTCCGGTGTACATGGCATTTCAATGTGCATGACGCCGCGATCGGCGAGCGCATCAAGCACGGCGTGCACTGCCGCCGGCGCGGCGCCGATGGTCCCCAGCTCGCCCACGCCCTTGACCCCGAGCAGGTTGGTGGTGCAGGGCACGCTTTCGTCGAATTCGTTCGCCATGGGCGGGAACTGGTCGGCGCGCGGCACGCAGTAGTCCATGAGCGATCCGGTGAGGAGCTGGCCGCTCTCGGCGTCGTAGACCACCTGCTCCCAGAGCGCCTGCCCGGCGCCCTGCGCGATGCCGCCCTGCACCTGACCTTCGACGATGCTGCGGTTGATGATGCGGCCGATGTCGTCGACGCTGGTGATCTTCGCCAGTTCCACGACGCCGGTGTCCGGATCGATTTCCACTTCGATCGCCTGCGCGCCGTTCGGCCACGAGGGCGCCGACGGTGTCTGCGTGGCAGAGACGCGGATCAGTTTCTGCGGCTGCTTGCCCGCGAGTTCCGCGAGGCCGATCGAGCGGTCGGTACCGCCGATGGCAAAACGCCCGTCGCGGTACTCGATATCGCGCGCCGCGGCCTCCAGCACTTCCGCGGCAAGCTCCTTGCCCCGCGCGACGACCTTGTGGCCCGCCGCGACGACCGCCGAGCCGCCGACGAACGCCGAGCGCGAACCCACGCTGCCGACGCCGTTCGCGCGGTCGGTGTCGCCTTGCACGATTTTTATCTTCTCGAAGGAAATTCCCAGCACTTCGGCCACGAGCTGCGTGTAGCTCGTCTCCAGGCCCTGCCCCATCGCCATGGTCCCGGAGAACACCGTCACCGTGCCATCGGCCGTGACCTCGATGTCCACCGCTTCGGTGGGCAGCGCCCCGGTCCATTCGAGATAGGACGCAAGACCCCTGCCGCGCAGTTTTCCGTTTTGTTTTGAGATTTTTTTTCTATTTTCAAAACCATTCCAATCTGAAAAGGCGAGAACCTGGTCAAGAATTTTTGCGAACTCGCCCACGTCGTAGGTATCGCCGAGGTGCGTCTTGTAGGGGAAGGCGGCGGGCGCGATGAAGTTGCGGCGCCGGATCTCGGCCGGGTCGAGCTTCAGTTCGCGCGCTGCCTTGTCGAGCAGGCGCTCCATGAGGAAGTTCGCCTCCGGGCGCCCGGCGCCGCGGTAGGCGCCCGTCGCCATGGTGTTGGTGAGCACGCCGCGGATGAGATAGTCCACCGCCGGCACGTGATAGACCGAGGTCAGCACCTTTGGCCCGACCCAGAGCGGAATCATCGCGGTCGAACCCACCGGCACCGAGCCGAAGTCGCCTAGCATTTCCATTTTCAGCGCGAGCAGCTTGCCCGCAGCGTCCAGGGCCAGCCAGGCCTTGAAATGCTGGTCGCGCCCCATGTGCGCGGCGAGGAACTCCTCGCTGCGCTCGCCGCGCCACTTCACCGGGCGCGCGAGCTTGCGCGCAGCAAAGCAGGCGAGCGCGTCCTCGGGGTAGAGGCCGGTCTTCATGCCGAAGCCGCCGCCGAGATCGCCCACCACGACGCGAAACTGTTCCTGCTTTGCCTTGAACACCGCCGCTAGCGCTTCGCGCGTACTGGTCGGCTGCTGCGTCTGGGTGTAGAGCGTCCAGCGATCCCCCGCGTATTGCGCCACTGCACAGCGCGGTTCGAGCGGCATCGCCGAGACACGCTGGTTATGCATCGCGAGTTCGGTCACGTGCGCCGCCTGCGCCATCGCTTTGGCCACCGCAGCGGCATCGCCGTAGCGCACTTGCGCAGAAATGTTTCCCGGCGCATCTTTCCAGATCTGCGGCGCGCCAGGCTCGATCGCCTTCGCCGGGCCGATCACGCAGGGCAACTCCTCGTATTCGATCGCCACCAGTTCGGCCGCGTCCTGCGCTTGCACGCGCGTTTCGGCGATCACGGCGGCGACCGGATGGCCGGCGTAGAACGCAACGCCCTCGGCGAGCAGCGTACGCGGCGGCGCGCCCATCGGCGCGCCATCGGGCCGCTTGAAGAGGGGCGGAAACGGAATATGGCCCAGGCCGTCGGCCTTGAGCTCCGCCGCCGTGTACACCGCGATCACGCCGGGCGCCTTGCGCGCCTCGGCCGTGTCGATGCTCGCCATGCGCGCGTGCGCGTGCGGCGAGCGCAACACCACCATCCAGGCCTGGCCCGGCAGGTCGCGGTCGTCGCTGTACAGGCCCTTGCCCACGAGCAGCCGGTCGTCCTCGAGGCGTTTTTGCGAGCGCGAGGAGCCGAAGCGGGCGGAGGCAGGATCGAACTGGATTGCGGGTGCGTTCATATCATCTCAATGAAAACGCCCCGCTCGGGGCGCCGTGGTTGTCTGGAAGAGTATGCAATATTAACCCGGGTGCTAGGATATTCGCGTTGCGCAAAGGAGGAGTCCCCGATGAACAATCGCGAAGAGTATTTGGAGAAACTGAAAGCGCAGCTGGACCAATGGCACAGCCAGATGGCAACGTGGGAAGCGGCGACCCGCGGGGCGACGGCGGAGGCGAAGATCGAGCTGGAAAAGCAGGTCGGCATCATGAAGAGCCGCGCTGACGACCTGGTTTACCGGACGGAGTTACTGAAAGGCGCCTCGACGGATGCCTGGCAGGAGATTGCCCGCGGCGCCGACGAAGCGCGCAAGACAATGCAGGACGCATTCGAAAAAGCCCGCATTCACTTCAAGAACCTGTAACCGCCTCAAATTGGCGGAGAGGGAGGGATTCGAACCCCCGGTACCCTTGCGGGCACGACAGATTTCGAGTCGGTCTAGGCGGCACCTGCACAATCATTGTTGGCTTATTGTAACGTATACGATACACTAACAACCCGTGTTCGAGATTCGGCACTACCGCACCGCCCAGGGCCGTACGCCCTTTACCGAATGGATCTCCGGGTTGCGGGACCGGCAGGCCCGAGCACGCATCGTGGCACGGCTCGAGCGTCTCGAAACGGGAAACTTTGGCGACTGCAAGGGCGTGGGCGGCGGCGACAAGCGCAAGCAGGATGCAGACATACGAAAGGCGGTGGAACTATGGCAACAGTTCGTAGATCGGAAAAGAAGCGAACCGCGCGCAAAGCGCTGACCGCCTCGCACCGCGAGTGGCTGGTTGGCGAACTGCGGTCTGACCCGGCGCTAGCCGCGGAGTACCTCAGTGCGGCCGCAGAAGACGGCGATCCTCGCGTCTATCTTGCGGCGCTCAGAACCGTTGCCGAGGCAAAGGGCATGGCCAAGCTTGCGAAGGCGGCAGGCGTGCCGCGTGAAAGCCTGTATCGCGCGCTTTCATCGAACGGCAATCCGCGCTTTTCCACACTGCACGCGGTTTTGAAAGCCGCGGGACTGAAGATGGCCGTGGAGCCAGTCTAGGGGATCAACACTGAATACCCGTGCTATCTGCGTCTGCCGACAACCAACCACTTCACCATCGGGACGAGCAGGACGAGGAGCGCGATCGCAAACATCGATCCCGCGATCGGCCGCGCGAGGATCTCGAGCCCGTTTCCCTTCGTGAGATAGAGGGATTGCAGGAATGAGCGCTCGAGAATCGGACCGAGCGCCAATGCCATCAGGAGGATCGCGGGCTCGAACCTAAGCTTGCGTAGCACGTATCCCGCGACGCCGCTGGCAAGCAGGACCCACAGGTCGAGCAGGCTGCTGGAAATGGCGTAGGTGCCGACCAGGCAGAGCAACGCGACCACGCTCGAGATCAGGTACGCCGGCAGCCGCAGCAACGCCACGAATACGCCGATCATGGGAAGATTCAGCAGCAGCAACATGACGTTGCCGACGTACATGCTCGAGGTAACGCCCCAGAAGATCTCGGGGCTCTTCACCATCAACAGAGGGCCGGTCTGCGCCCCGTGGATGAGCAAAGCGGTCAGCAGCATGGCCGACGCTGGCGCGAATGGAATGCCGAGTGCCAGAAGTGGAATGAACGCGCCCTGGGCG
>CAZTSJ010000154.1:0-2276 GCA_964616875.1 uncultured Bordetella sp.
GGACACCGGCGCGAAGAACCTCGCCTTGTGCCCCGGCGAGAAAGTGACTGAAGGACTGGATGGCCTGCGCGAGCGGCTCGCGGCGTACTTCAAGCTCGGCGCGCGCTTCGCCAAATGGCGCGCGGTGATCACCATCGGCGATGGAAATCCAGCGTTGCCCACGCATACCTGCCTGTACGCGAACGCGCACGCGCTGGCGCGCTACGCGGCGCTGTGCCAGGAAGCCTCCATCGTGCCGATGATCGAGCCCGAAGTGCTGCTCGACGGCAGCCACACGATCGAGCGCTGCGAGGAAGTGAGCGAGGCGACGCTGCGCGCGACTTACGCCGCGCTCGCCGCGCACGGTGTTTCCTTCGAGCACACCATCCTCAAGGCGAGCATGGTGGTGTCGGGCAAGAGCTGTTCGCGCCAGGCCGGCGTGGACGAAGTGGCCGAGCGCACGCTGCGGGTATTGAAGCGCACCGTGCCGGCTTCGCAGCCGGGCGTGGTGTTTCTTTCCGGCGGCCAGACGGACGTCTCGGCCACCGCGCACCTGAACTCGATGGCAGCGATGAAAGGCCTGCCCTGGCCGCTCACGTTCTCGTATTCGCGCGCGCTGCAGAACCCGGCGCTCAACGCCTGGAAGGGACAGGGCGCGAATGGCGGCGCGGCGCAGCGCGCGTTTCACCACCGCGCGCGCATGAATGGCCTTGCGGCGCAGGGCAAATGGAAGGCGGAACTGGAAAAGCAGGCAGCCTGATGGAGCTGTTCGAATCCAATATCGGCAGCCTGGCGCGCATCGGGCGCGGCAAGGTGCGGGACATTTACGCCGTGGACGGCAGCAAGATGATGATCGTCGTCACCGACCGGCTCTCGGCATTCGACGTGGTGCTGCCCGATCCGATCCCCGACAAGGGGCGCGTGCTGACCGAGCTCGCGAACTTCTGGTTTGCCAGGCTCGGCCACGTGGTGCCGAACCACCTCACCGGCATCGATCCGGAGAGCGTCGTCCAGGGACCCAGCGAGAAGGCGCAGGTGCGCGGCCGCGCCATCGTGGTGAAGAAAATGAAACCGCTGCCGGTCGAAGCGGTGGTGCGCGGCTATCTCATCGGCTCGGGCTGGAAGGACTACCAGGCGAGCGGTGCGGTGTGCGGCATCCAGCTGCCCAAGGGCCTCAAGCAGGCGCAGAAGCTGCCGGAGCCGATTTTCACGCCGGCCACCAAGGCGGCCAGCGGCCATGACGAGAACATTTCCTTCGAACGCATGTGCGAGATCGTCGGCAAGGGCATCGGCGTAAAAGTGAAGGACGTCAGCATCCGGCTCTACAAGGAAGCGTCCGAGTTCGCGGCGACGAAAGGAATCATCATCGCGGACACCAAGTTCGAATTCGGCCTGGACGAAAAAAACGAGCTGGTGCTCATCGACGAGATCCTGACGGCGGACTCGTCGCGCTTCTGGCCGGCGGACAAGTACCAGATCGGCATGTCGCCGCCGTCCTACGACAAGCAGTTCGTGCGCGACTACCTCGAGACGCTCGACTGGGACAAGACGCCCCCAGCGCCCAGGCTGCCCGCCGAGGTGATCGCGCGTACGTCGGGGAAATACCGCGAAGCGCTGGAAAAACTCACCGGGAAAAAACTTAAATGAAACCGATCGTTGGCATCGTCATGGGCTCGACCTCCGATTGGGAGACCATGAAGGCTGCCGCCATGATGCTGAAGGAATTCGGCATCCCCTTCGAGGCGAAGGCCATGTCCGCGCACCGTACGCCAAAGGCAGTCGTGGCCTGGACCGAGGGCGCCGCGGCGCGCGGCATGCAGGCGATCATCGCGGCCGCGGGCGGCGCCGCGCATCTCGCGGGCGTGGTCGCGGCGCATACGACGCTGCCGGTGCTTGGCGTGCCGATGCCCTCCAAGCACCTCAAAGGCCTCGATTCACTGCTCTCCACGGTGCAGATGCCGAAGGGGATTCCGGTCGCCACCTTCGCCATCGGAGAAGCGGGCGCGGCGAACGCGGCACTTTTTGCAGTGGCGCTGCTTGCGCTTTCAGATTTGAAGTTGCAGAAGAAATTATCTGCATTCAGGACGAAACAAACCAAAGCGGTGTTAGAGGCAGCGCCGCTCAGACTTTGAGCCGGGAAGTCCGTCGCGCGGCGGAAATCCTGCGCGCCGGCGGGCTGGTCGCTTTTCCCACCGAAACGGTTTACGGTTTGGGAGCCGATGCTTCCAGCGCAGCCGCGGTGGCGCGGTTGTATCAAGCCAAGGGGCGCCCCGGCAACCATCCCGTGATCGTCCATT
>CAZTSJ010000155.1:0-1937 GCA_964616875.1 uncultured Bordetella sp.
CATGTGGTCCTCGTGGACGTGGCCGAGCACCACCAGGTCCGCATCGAGCAGTTCGCTGCCGAGGCGATTGGCCACCAGCGGCGTGTCGAAGGCGGCGAGCGTGTCCGCGCCGCGCACCATGACCTGGTTGCCGTCGGGGTACTTGCCGGATTTTTCGCCGGCATAGACGCTGACCGCGCCGTGCCGGATGACGTGAGTGTGCATGGTTCGTTCCAGCACCTATCTTACTAAAGCATAATCCGGCCATGGATGTGCGGACCCAGATGCGCAGCGCGGCAGGCCGTTACGCGGAGCGCACGGCGATCGTGGCTGGCGAAAAGCGCCTGAGTTTCGCGGTGGCCTGGGAGCGCGGACTGCGCATGGCGAACGCGCTGCTCGCGCTCGGCCTCCGGCCGCAGGACCGCGTCGGCGTGCTGGAAGACAATTGCCTGGAAGCATCGGATTTCTTCCTCGGCGCGGCAAGCGCCAACCTGGTGCGCGTGCCGCTCTACCCGCGCAATTCGCGCGAAGCGCATGTGCACATGCTTTCGCACACCGGCTGCGGGGCGCTCGTGGTGTCGGAGAAGTACGCCCAGGAACTGGAAGGCATTCGCGACGAAGTCCCGTCCATCGAGCACGTGATCGTGCGCGGCGCTGGATATGAAAACTGGCTCGCGAAGCACTCCGCGAACGATCCTGACGTACCGATCGATCCGGAAGACAACTACGTCATCCGCCACACCGGCGGCACCACGGGCAAGAGCAAGGGCGTGGCCTATTCGCATCGCGCCTGGCTGGCCGCCGGGCGCGACTGGTTCTACCTCTACCCGCCGGTCGCGCCGGGCGATGCCTGCCTGCACATCGCGCCGATCAGCCATGGCTCCGGCTACCTCTTCGTGCCGGTATGGCTGGGCGGCGGCGTCAACGTGATGGTGGACCGCTTCGAGCCCGGCTTCATCCTCGACCTGATCGAGCGCGAGCGCATCGGCTACATCTTCCTCGTGCCGACGATGCTCAATGCCATCAATCGCGCGCCCGGCATCGAGCAAAGGACGTTTCCGGCGCTCAAGTGCATCCTCGTCTCCGCGGCGCCGATTTCGGACGAAACCGCGCTCGCCGCGCACCGCATCTTCGGCGACGTGCTCTACCAGGGCTACGGCCAGACCGAGGTGCTGCCGATCGCGATGATGGGGCCGCGGCAGTGGTTCGCGACCGATGTGCCCGGCTCGCAGCCGTTGCGCGCCTGCGGCATGCCGCTGCCCTTCGCGCAACTCGAGATCTGGGACGAAGACAATCAGCCGGTGCCGGCGGGTACGCCGGGCGAAATCGTGGCCAAGGCCGATGGCCAGATGAAGGGTTTCTGGAACGACCCGGCAGGAACCGCGGAGCGCATCGTCAACGGCTGGGTGAAGACCGGCGACGTCGGCATGCTGGATGCCAACGGCTACCTCTACATGCTCGACCGCTCGGACGACATGATCATCTCCGGCGGCTACAACATTTATCCGGCCGAACTGGAGAATGTGCTCGCCGGGCATCCGGACGTGATCGAAGCCGCCGTGTTCGGCATTCCCGACGCAAAATGGGGCGAGACACCCTGCGCCGTGTGCTGCGTGAAGCCCGGAGCGAAGGTCACCGAAGCCGAACTGGCGGAGCTGTGCGCTTCATCGCTCGGGCACTACAAGCGTCCCGGCAAGGTGGTGCTGCGCACGGAGCCGCTGCCGAAGACACCGGTGGGCAAGATCAAGAGAAAGGAACTGCGCGAACCCTTCTGGGCCGGTCAGAGCCGGCGTGTTTCGGGCAGCTAACCGCTCTCCACCCGCAGCGGCAGCGATGCCATGCCGCGAAACACCATCGAATTGAGCCACTCGAGGCGCGCCTCGGGAATAGCAAGTTCTATCTTCTTCCAGTGGCGCACCACCGCCGGCAGCGCGACCTGCCCCTCCATGCGCGCGAGC
>CAZTSJ010000156.1:0-1689 GCA_964616875.1 uncultured Bordetella sp.
CGGGATGTCCTGGTAGACCGAGAGCTCGAGCATTTTCGGGTCGATCAGGATGAAGCGCACGTGCTTCGGCTCGGACTTGTAGAGCAGCGACAGGATCATGGCGTTGATCGCCACCGACTTGCCCGAGCCGGTGGTGCCCGCCACCAGCAGGTGCGGCATGCGCGCGAGATCCGCAACCACCGGGTTGCCGGCGATGTCCTTGCCCAGCGCGAGCGCGAGCGGCGAATGCATGCTGTGGTAGGTCTCCGAGCCGAGGATCTCGGTCAGGCGCACCATCTGCCGGTGTGGATTCGGAATCTCCAGCCCCATGCAGGATTTGCCAGGGATGGTCTCGACGACGCGGATCGCGACCACCGACAGGGCGCGCGCGAGATCCTTGATCAGGTTGACGATCTGGCTGCCCTTGACGCCCACCGCGGGCTCGATTTCGTAGCGCGTGATCACGGGGCCCGGATACGCGGCGAGCACCTTCACCGCGACGCCGAAGTCGGAGAGCTTCTTCTCGATCAGGCGCGAGGTGAATTCGAGCGTTTCGGCGCTGACGGTTTGCATGTCCTTTTCCGCCTCGTCGAGCAACTTGAGCGGCGGCAGCGGCGTGTCGGGCAGATGCTCGAAGAGCGGCGCCTGTTTTTCCTTCTGCACGCGCTCCGAGCGCTTGATTTCGAGCGGCGGCGGCGCGATCACCACCGGCGCGTGATCCTCCTCGCGCTTGCGCTCCGCCTGGACCACGCTCTCGCGCTCCACGCGCGCCTGGACGCCGATCTTTTCGTCGCGGCGGCGATCCCAGGCGCCAAGCGCGAGCGCAGAGGCGGATTCGAGCAGGAAACCGGTGACTTCCGCGATGCGCAGCCACGAAACACCGCTGAACAGGCTCCAGCCCACGGCAACCCCGGCGAGGGTGAGCAGCGTCGCGCCGAAACCAAGCAGGTTTCCGAGCAACCTGCCCAGCTCAAAGCCGATGATGCCGCCCGCCCCCTGCGGCAGGCCCTGGCCGTAGCTGTACATGCGAAGGGACTCCAATGCCGAACTTGCGACCAGCAACAGGCCGAAGCCCGCCATGGAAAGCAGCAACTGCCGCGTTTCAGTCTTCGCGTTGCTCTCGATGCGCCAATAGCCGCGCACGACGAAGAAAAGGCACAACACCACCCACCAGAATGCGGACCAGCCGAACAACATGAGCATGAAATCCGACAGCATCGCGCCGACGCGGCCGCCGGCGTTCTGCACCACGGCGGCGGTAGCGCTGCGCGTAAAGCCCGGATCGCTCGCGTGGTATGTCAGCAGGATCAGCAGCAGGTAGCCTGCGGCGGCGACCAGCGCCAGCCACCTGGCCTCGCGCAGGAGCCCGGCGAGTTTCGCCGGAAGAGGTGCGCCGCCCCGGGATTTCTGTGCCGCAGCCATGGCTACGCCTACGGCCGGCGAATCAGTGCGGCAGCAGGATGGTGTCGCGCAGCACGATGGTGGATCCCCGCACTTCGATGTAGCCACCCATCTGCAGGTCCTTCATCACACGGCTCACCATCTCGCGCGAAGCACCGATCATCTTGGCGATGTCCTGCTTGGGCAGGCGCCTGGTGACGGTCTTTCGCCCGTTCACATCTTCGGACATGTCGAGCAGCAGCCGCGCGACACGGCCGTAGACGTCCAGCAGTGCGAGGCTGCCGATTTTCCGGTCGGCCTCGCGCAGGC
>CAZTSJ010000157.1:0-2340 GCA_964616875.1 uncultured Bordetella sp.
CGGGGGTGCCCAACTGGCCGGCAACGGACGCGGGGGGGGGAGACCTACAATATCGGTGGTGCGAGCGAGAAGACCAACCTCGAGGTGGTGAAGACGCTTTGCGCCATGCTCGATGCAGCCCGGCCAAGGAAGAGCGGCCGATACGCGGATCTGATCGCGCTGGTGAAGGACCGGCCGGGTCACGACCGCCGCTACGCGATGGACGCCAGCAAAATCGAACGCGAACTCGGTTGGCGGCCGCGGGAAAGCTTCGAGACCGGGATGAGAAAGACCGTGGACTGGTACCTTGGACAACGCGACCTGGCTGGAGCAGGCGACGAGCGGCAGCCGCGGCGCATGGGTCTGCTGAAAGACAAGATCTGGGTCGCCAAGGATTTCAATGCGCCATTGCCCGATGATCTGCTCGACCTCTTCGAAGGCAAGGGCGAGCCCAAGCGCAAGGCGCCGAAGCCATGAGACCGCTTCTCGACACTCACATTCTGGTCTGGTGCCTCTACGGCGAGCCTGTAGTGCTGGTCGGTTGAGGTCGGTGCATCGGATCCCGATGAAGGGCATCACGTGAAAGGAATAATTCTCGCCGGCGGCTCCGGCACTCGCCTCTACCCGGCGACGCTCGCCGTATCCAAGCAGCTGTTACCCGTATACGACAAGCCGATGATCTATTACCCGCTCTCGGTGATGATGCTGGCGGGGATCCGCGACATCCTCATCATCTCCACGCCGCAGGACACGCCGCGCTTCAAGCAACTGCTCGGCGACGGCAAGCGCTGGGGCATCAGCTTCTCCTACGCGGTGCAACCCGCGCCCGGGGGCCTCGCGCAGGCCTTTCTCATCGGACGCAAGTTCATCGGCAAAGACTCCGTGGCGCTGGTGCTGGGCGACAACATTTTCCACGGCCACGATCTCGTCGGGCTGCTGCAGGCGGCCGTGAAGCGGCGCAAGGGCGCGACCATATTCGCCTACCCGGTGAAGGATCCGGAGCGCTACGGTGTGGTTGAATTCGACCGAAAGAATAAAGTTAGAAGCATCGAAGAAAAACCCGCACGGCCGAAATCGCGCTACGCGGTGGTGGGATTGTATTTCTACGACAACCGCGTCGTCGGCATCGCCTCCAGGCTGAAGCCCTCTGCAAGGGGCGAGCTGGAGATCACCGACGTCAACCGGCAGTACCTCGAGTGGGGCGAGCTCGAAGTGCGGCCGCTCGGGCGCGGCCACGCCTGGCTGGATACCGGCACCCACGAGTCGCTGCTCGAAGCTTCGCATTTCATCGAAACCATCGAGCGCCGGCAGGGACTGAAAATCGCCTGCCCCGAGGAAATTGCCTGGCGCATGGGCTACATCAGCGCGGCGCAGCTGCGCTCGCTCGCCCGGCCGCTGGCCAAAAGCGGCTATGGCGAATACCTGCTGCGGGTGCTCTCGGAAAAACTGCACCAGTGAAGGTCGAGCGCACGGAAATTGGCGACGTGCTGGTGCTGGAACCGAGGGTGTTCGGCGATGCGCGCGGTTTTTTCTACGAAAGCTACAACCGGAAAACATTTGCGCAGGCGACGGGCCTGGACATCGAGTTCGTCCAGGACAATCATTCGCGCTCGTCGAAAAACGTGCTGCGCGGGCTGCACTACCAGCTGCGCCAGCCGCAGGGGAAGCTGGTGCGCGTCACCGCGGGCGAGGTCTGGGACGTAGCCGTGGACCTGCGCCGTAGTTCGAAGAGTTTCGGCCGCTGGGCGGCTACCACCCTGAGCGCGGAGACGCGCCGCATGCTGTGGGTGCCCGCCGGTTTCGGCCACGGCTTCCTGGTTCTCTCGGAGCAGGCCGAGGTGCAATACAAAACCACCGACTATTACGCGCCCGAATACGAACGCACGCTGCTCTGGAACGACCCCGCGCTCGCCATTCCCTGGCCGCTCGCGGGCGAGCCGGTCATGACCGACAAGGACCGGCGCGGCACGCCGCTCTCGGGTGCCGAGACCTTCGAGTGAGGCCGAAAAAGGGAGTAAAATCAGGGCTATGAGCGATGAAAAGCTTCGCGCCTGGGTGCAAAACTGGATCGAGCTGGGCCCGATTCTGGAGGCTATTCGGCGCCGCGAACTTGAGGCGATGACCGAAGCACAAGTACGCGAAGCAGCGCTCGACTTGCTCACGGTTCCCATCCCCGCCGATTTGCCTCCTCGCATTGAATCCGGGCTCGTGGAGCAACAACGCTGGTTCTCCAAACTCCACCCGAAGAAATAAAGTTCGTTCTCGGGGCGGCGATCGAGGTACAGCGTCACCTCGATGAGAGCGGCGAGCGCTATTGCCTGATCGGCGGCCTGGCGCTGCAGCGTTGGGGCGAGCCTCGGG
>CAZTSJ010000158.1:0-13155 GCA_964616875.1 uncultured Bordetella sp.
GAAGGCGGCCTGACGCGCGACGGACTGATGCGCGAGCCGCGCCTGGGCGTGGTGGACTACATGCTGCGCGGCTTCTGGCTGGATGGCGCGCGCGACCTGGTGTTCGTGCCGCTGGGCCTGAACTACGACCGCGTGCTCGAGGACCGCACGCTGCTGCTGTCGGTGGATCCGGAGGCGCGCAAGCCCGGGCGCTTCCGGGCGGCCTGGAACACGCTCGGTTTCGCCGCCAACAACCTGCGCCTGATGCTGAGAAGTTCCTGGCGGCGCTTCGGCTATGCCTGCGTCAACTTCGGCGCGCCGATATCCATGCGCGAGTACTGCGCGTTGCGCGGCCTGGATTTCCAGAAGCTCTCGGGCGAGGAGCGCCGACGCGCAATCAGCGAACTGGGCACCCATCTGATGGCGGCCGTCGGCCGCATCGTGCCGGTGGTTCCCGTGCCGCTGATTGCTGCCGTTTTCCTGGAAAACAAAAAACCGATATCAGAACTGGAACTGAAATCCGGCGTGGAACAGCTGATCGAGAAGCTGGAAGCCGCCGGCGCGCATGTCTACATCCCGCGCCAGGATCTCGACTACGCGGTCACCGTCGGCCTGCGCATGCTCACGCTGCGCCGTCTGGTGGAGGAAAAGGACGGGCTGTTTGCGGTTCGCGAGATCGAACTGCCGCTGATCCGCTACTACGCCAACTCGATCGCGCACCTGTTACCGTAACGCAGATCCGCCCGCGTTCAGCGCTTTTGCAGGTCGCGGTTCGATTCCAGAATATCGCGCCGCATTCTCTGGCGCTCTTCAGGGCTGCGGTGCGGCGCCATGCCGCGCCGCTCGCGCTCTTCGCGCCACTGCTCGCGCGCCTGTTCGCGCGACATGCTGCCGTTGCGCACCTGCTCGCGCAGTCGCTGGCGATCCTCCCAGCTCATGCGCTGCTCGGGCGGCGGCATCGGGCGCATGTCATGACGATGTCCCGGTCCTGGCTGCGCCAGGGCCGGAGAAAGCATGAGTACGAGCACGCAGGCGGCCAGAGATTTCATCGTCCCAGGGATGGTACGTGGAGCCCGGCGGCCGCAGGAGCCCGGCAGCGCGATTTTTGTAACAATTCGTGTCCACCGCTGCCTGAGGTAACACGTTGTTTCATGACGATGCGCGCCCCGAGCTACCCTGCCGGCCTATGACAGACCTGAAAACCAGAGTCCTCGTCGTGGACGACGACCAGCGCCTGCGCGAACTGGTGGTGCGCTACCTGAGCGCACAGGGCTTCGAGGCGCGCGCGGTGCCCGACGGCGCGGGAATGGACAAGCAGCTGGCGCGAGAGCGCTACGACCTGGTGGTGCTCGACCTGATGCTGCCGGGCGAGGATGGGCTCGCGATCTGCCGGCGGCTGCGCGCACAGAACAATGCGCCCGCGATCGTAATGCTCACGGCCAAGGGCGACGAAGTCGACCGCATCGTCGGGCTGGAGATGGGCGCCGACGACTACCTGCCCAAGCCGTTCAATCCGCGCGAACTGGTGGCCCGCATCAACGCCGTGCTGCGCCGCAAGCCCCCGTCGGGCCCGCCGGGTGCGCCGGCCACCGCCACCGAGATCCACCGATTCGGCGCGTTCGAATTCAATCTCGCCACCCGACGGTTGGAAAAAGAAGGTAAACCGGTCTCCCTGACTACAGGAGAATTCTCGGTGCTCAAGGTGCTGGTGCAGCATCCGCGCCAGCCGCTGTCGCGCGACAAGCTCATGGAACTCGCGCGCGGCCGCGAGTACGGCGTCTTCGACCGCTCGATCGACGTGCAGATCTCGCGCCTGCGCAAGATCGTCGAGGACGACCACGCGCATCCGCGCCACATCCAGACGGTGTGGGGCTTTGGATACGTCTTCGTGCCCGAGGGGAAATGAGTCTTTTCGCGCGCTCCTTTCTGTTGATCGCGCTGCTGATCCTCGCCTCGGCTGCCGCCACCGTCGAGCTGTATCGAGTCTACGAGCGCGAACCGCGCGCCCGGGAGCTGGCGCAGCAGACGGTAAGCATCGTCAATCTCACCCGCGCCGCGCTCGTCAACGCCGACCCCGTCCTGCGGCGCAACCTGCTGATCGAAATCAACGCACGCGAGGGGATTCGCCTCGCGCCGCTCACCGGTGGCGAAGTGCTCGAGCCGCTGCCGAACGAGGTCCTGTTCGATCTGGTGTCGACAAAAATCAGGCAGGCGCTGGGAAACCAGACGCGTTTCGCCTACGCGCGCGACCGCGTCGAGGGCTTCTGGGTGAGCTTCACCATCGACGACGACGATTACTGGGTGATGCTGCCGCGCGAGCGCTTCGAGCCGCCGATTGGCCTCGAGTGGCTGGGCGGCGGCCTGGCCCTGCTCGGGCTCGCACTGGCGGGCGCGTGGCTGATTGCCTCCGCCCTGAGCCGGCCGCTGGGCGCGATCGCCGCCGCCGCGCGCGTCGTGGGCCGCGGGCAGCTGCCCGTGCCTCTTGCCGAGACGGGACCGAGGGAAATGCGCACCGTGTCGGTCGCGTTCAACCGCATGGCGGGCGACCTTGCCGCGATGGAGCGCGAGCGCGCGACGGTGCTGGCCGGCATCTCGCACGATTTGCGCACGCCGTTATCGCGCCTGCGGCTGGCGATTGAAATGAGCGGCGCGGACCAGCAGACCGCCGATGGCATGGGCGCTGACGTCGAAGAAATGGACAAGGTCATCGGCCAGTTCCTCGCTTTCGCGCGCGGCGAGGACGAACCCCTGGCCGCAGGCGATCTGAACACCTTGATCGCCGAAATCGTCGACGGCTACCGCAAGCGCGAGCAAGCGGTCTCATTCATGCCCGGCCGGCTCTCGAGCCTGCGCTTCGCGCCTCTCGCCATGCGCCGCGCCGTCATCAATCTGGTCGATAACGCCTTGCACTATGCCGGCGGCGCAATCGAAGTTGCGACGGCACGCAATGGCGCGGTGGTGCTGGTCGAAGTCAAAGACCGCGGTCCGGGCGTGCCCGCGGCTGAGCTCGAGCGCCTGAAGCGGCCCTTCACGCGCCTGAATGAGGCGCGCAGCGGTAGCGGCGGCGCGGGGCTCGGCCTGGCCATCGTGGAGCGGATCGCGCGCGCCCACGGCGGACGTTTCGAGCTTGCGCCGCGCGACGGCGGCGGTCTGGCGGCGCGTCTGGTGATTCCCGCCCAAGCCGGCTTAGAATTGCGGGCGTGACCCGGTCCCTCCTGCTTTTCTACGCGCTGATCGTCTCCGGCTCCGCCCTCGCGCAGGCGGACTATCCGAACCGGTTCATCCAGTTCATGGTGCCGCAGGCCGTGGGCGGCTCGACCGACCTTCTCGCACGTACCGTCGGCCAGAAGCTCGCGGCTGCGCTCGGCCAGCAAGTGGTGATCGAGAACCGCGCTGGCGCGAACGGCATCATCGGCTGCGAGCTGGTGGCCAAGGCGCCGGCCGACGGCTACACGCTGCTGGTGGGCGGCACCGGCACGATGGCAATCAATCCCTCGCTGTACCTCAAGCTTCCCTACGACCCGGTCCGGCAGTTCGCGCCGGTGGCGCTGTTCGGCTATTCCACGAGCGTGCTCGTCGTGCCTGCCTCCACCACGCCGGCGACGATCGGCGAGCTCATCGCGCAGGCACGCGCCAGACCCGGCCAGCTGAAGTACGCCTCCGCCGGTTACGGCAGCTCCCCGCACCTTTCCGCCGAGATGTTCAAGCTGATGACCGGGGTCGAGCTGCTGCACGTGCCCTACAAGGGCAGCACGCCGGGCGTAAGTGCGACCATCACGGGCGAGACGGACCTGATGTTCACCGGCGTCGCCTCGGCCGTTGGACACATCAAGTCCGGCCGCCTGCGCGCGCTCTCGATCAACGGCCCGCGCCGCTCGCCCGCGCTGCCGAACGTGGCGACCGCCAACGAGTCGGGGTTGCCCGGTTTCGAGGCGGACTTCTGGATCGGCCTGTTCGCCCCGATCGGCACGCCGCGCGCGACGATCGCGCGCCTCAACGCCGAGGTGGGCAAGCTGCTTTCCGCCGACGACACCAGGGAGCGCCTCAGCGTGCTCGGCATCGATCCGCTGCCGGGGCGTCCGGAGCAGTTCGGAGAACTCCTCGCCAGGGATATCGAACGGTGGGCAAAAACGGTGCGCGCCTCCGGCATGAAGCCCGAATAATCTGCTGCTGGCGAAATCCCTCCGCCTACCCCTCCACCAGGTGCCTGCGGGTGAGCGCAGCCAGCGCGCGCTCCCCGGTATCGGCGGACTTCTCCAGTCGCGCCGCAATCAATTCCATTTCCCGCCGGCCGCGGTTCTGCGACAGCTTCCAGCGCGTCTCGAGCCGCGCGACAGGAATAGAGAAATTGACGATGCCATCCAGCATCCTGTCGACGTACTCCCGGCTGAGCGCGTCGTGCTTCGGCAGCCAGCCCGGGTCGAGGCTTTCGATCAGGCGCCGCTGCGAGTCGGCTTTCGCTGTCCGGTCCGCAATTATTTCCGGCACGCCGTAGGCATGCACCGCCGTGTAGTTCCAGGTCGGCACGCGCTCCTCGTCCGCGTACCAGCGCGGCGAAACGTAGGCGTGCGGCCCGGTGAAAATGACCATCACCTCATCGTCAAAGAACTCCTTCCATTGGGCGTTGTTCTTCGCCATGTGCATGTCGATGACGATCTGCGCGCCGTTCTCGTGGATTGTTACCGGCAGGTGTGATGCATGCAGCATGCCTCCGGTGCCGGTAACGAGGATCGGAAAATTGTTCGCGCGCAGGAAGGCGAGTAATTCGGCCTTGTCTTCGAGCTGGTTATAGGCAGGCGAGTACATGCAAATTCCTCATTCAATGAGTGCGATGGCCTGGGCCGCGATGCCTTCTCCACGCCCTATGTAGCCCAGGTTTTCTGTCGTGGTCGCCTTGATGCTCACAGCCGCGAGCTCGATGCCAAGGTCGGCGGCGATATTGCCGGTCATCCTCGGCACATGCGGCGCCATGCGCGGCGCCTGCGCGATGATCGTGGCGTCGATGTTGACGATGCGATAACCCTGCGCGCTGATTTTCTTTCCAGTCTCCCTTAAAAGAATACGGCTGTCCGAAGCCTCGTAGCGCGGATCGCTGTCCGGGTAGTGCGAGCCGATGTCGCCCAGCGCGGCGGCGCCCAGCAACGCGTCGCAAATGGCATGCAGCAGCACGTCCGCGTCCGAATGGCCCTGCAGCCCCATGTAGTACGGAATTTCCACGCCGCCGAGCACGAGCTTCCTGCCCGCGACCAGCGCGTGCACGTCGAATCCCTGTCCTATCCTCATCTGTTCTCCAGGATTGCTTGCGCAATCTTCAGATCTTCCGCGAACGTCACCTTGATGTTTTCGCGGCTTCCCGTCACGAGCCGCGGCCGCAGGCCCATCTGTTCCACCGCGCCCGCTTCGTCGGTGACCGTGGCCTTGGCCTGCTTGAGCGCCTCCATCAGCAGGCCGAAGCGAAACATCTGGGGCGTCTGCGCCAGCCAGAGCTGGCTGCGGTCTTCGCTGCCCGCGACGCGCTGCACGCCCGCCTCATCTTTGCCTGCTTTCTTCACGGTCTCGGATACGGGCAGTGCCAGGATCCCGCCGATCCGGTCATCGCCCGTCTCGCGGATGAGATTCGCCAGGTCCTGCTTCGGCAGGCACGGCCGTGCTGCGTCGTGCACCAGCATCCAGTCATCGGCGTCCACCGCCGCCATCGCCGCCACCATGCCGTTGTATACCGTGTCGCGCCGCGCCTCGCCGCCGCAGTAGAGCGGTTCGAGCTTGCCCGCAAACGCGCTCCAGTCGAACCGTGCGAAGTGTTTATCGCCGGGCGCCAGCACCACGAACACGTTCTCGACCGGTGCCGCGCACAGCGCGTTCACGGCGTGCCACAGCATCGGCTTGCCCGCGAGCGGCAGGAATTGCTTCGGAATCTCTCCGCGCAACCTGGTTCCGGCACCGGCGGCGGGAATCAGCGCATAAAGCGTCAATCAGGAAATCCTTCGTATTTGCGAAAACTTTTGTGTTTTCAACACCGTATAATTGCATGGCGCTTCTTTCTTGTCATGCATCGCGACTCATTTCCAGGTAAGAAACGCTACAGCGGGCTGGCCGGCTCCTCCGACGCTCTCGCACTGTCCCGGCTGGCGGTGGAGTCGCGCCCGCTTGCGGTAATGAGCGCGAACGCGCTCGACGCCGGCCGTCTGCTCGAAGAGATCGCCTGGTTCGCGCCGCAGCTGCGCACCTGCCTGCTGCCGGACTGGGAGACGCTGCCCTACGACAGTTTTTCGCCGCACCACGACCTCGTCTCGGAGCGGCTCGCGACTCTGTATCGCATACAGCGTGGCGACTTCGATATCGTCGTCGTGCCGGTGGCGACCGCGCTGGTGCGCCTGTGCCCGCCCTCGTATCTCGCCGCCTACACTTTTTTCCTGCACCAGGGCGAGCGGCTGGATGCGGCGGCGCTGCGCCGCCAGCTCGCGCTCGCCGGCTACAGTGCGGTAGCGCAGGTAATGACGCCTGGTGAGTTCTGTTTCCGCGGCGGCATCGTGGACCTGTATCCGATGGGCGCCGCGATGCCCTACCGGCTCGACCTGGACGACGACGTGGTCGAGACCATCCGCACTTTCGATGTCGATACGCAGCGCTCCCTGTACGCGGTGAAGGATGTGCGCCTGCTCCCGGCGCGGGAATTCCCCCTCGACGAAGCGGGCCGCAGCAAGTTTCGCGGCCGCTGGCGCGAGCTTTTCGAGGGCGATCCATCCAGGCGGCGGCTCTACAAGGACGTTTCCAACGGCGTGCCGGCGGCGGGCGTGGAGTATTACCTGCCGCTGTTCTTCGACGCACTCGCCACCGTATTCGACTACCTGCCCGAAGCCTCCAGCCTGGTCCTGCACCGGGACGTCGCCGGCGCCATCCAGGCTTTCTGGCGCGACGCGCAATCGCGCTACACGATGATGGGCGGCGACTCCGACCGGCCGCTGCTGCCGCCGGCGCAGCTGTTCGTCTCCGCCGAGGAGTTCTTCACCCGCGCCAAGGCCTATCCGAGGACCGACATCCTGGATACGCCCGACGCGGACCGTGAGCAGCCGTTGTCAGCGGCCGTCCTCCCGCCGCTGTCCGTAGACCGGCGCGCAAAGGATCCGCTCGCAGCACTGAAAGAATTCATCGCCGCATCCGGCCTGCGCATTCTCCTCAGCGCCGAGTCGCCGGGCCGGCGCGAGACGATGGCGTCGTATCTGACGGAGTATGGGTTGCAGTTTTCAGTGTTTAGTTCTTATGAGGAGTTCCAAAAAGCAAATGCTCGGCTCGCGCTGACCGTTTCCCCTCTCTCCAACGGCTTCGTTGTCGCTGCCGAGGGCTGGGCCATCGTCACCGAGGCGGAGCTCTACGCCGGCACGGTACGGCGCAGGGGGCGCGGCCCCAGGACGCAGACCTCGGTCGAGGGAATGCTGCGCGACCTCTCCGAACTCAAGGTCGGGGATCCGGTGGTGCACGCGCAGCACGGCATCGGGCGCTACGGCGGCCTGGTGAATCTCGACCTGGGCGAAGGCATGACGGAGTTTCTGCTGCTTGCCTACGACGGCGGCGACAAGCTGTATGTGCCGGTATCGCAGCTCGAGGTGATTTCACGCTACTCCGGCGCGCAACCCGAGGAAGCGCCGCTGCACAAGCTGGGCAGCGGGCAATGGGACAAGGCGCGCACCCGCGCCGCCAGGCAGGTGCGCGATACCGCCGCGGAACTCCTCGACCTCTACGCCAAACGCGCCGCGCGGCAAGGCCATCCGTTCAAGGTCAGCCAGCACGACCTGGATGCCTTCGCCGACGGCTTCGGTTTCGAGGAAACCGTCGACCAGGCGGCGGCCATCACGGCGGTGGCCACCGACATGATCTCGGGCAAGCCCATGGACCGCCTGATCTGCGGCGACGTCGGGTTCGGCAAGACCGAGGTGGCGCTGCGCGCCGCATTCATCGCCGTGGCGGACCGCAAGCAGGTCGCGCTGCTCTGCCCCACCACGCTGCTGGTCGAGCAGCATTTCCAGACCTTCGCCGACCGCTTCGCCGACTGGCCCGTGAAGATCGGCGAATTGTCCCGCTTCAATACCGGCAAACAAACCACCGAAGTCCTGAAGAAAATATCCTCCGGCGAGCTCGATATCGTGATTGGCACGCACAAGCTCCTTTCCAGTGACGTGAAGTTCGAGCGCCTCGGCCTGGTGATCATCGACGAAGAGCACCGCTTCGGCGTGCGCCAGAAGGAGACGCTGAAGCGCCTGCGCGCGGAAGTGGACGTGCTCACGCTCACGGCGACCCCGATTCCGCGCACGCTCGCGCTGTCGCTCGAAGGCCTGCGTGACTTTTCCGTGATCGCGACCGCGCCCGAGCGGCGCCTCGCGATCAAGACTTTCGTCGCGCCGCATTCGGACGGACTGATCCGCGAGGCGGTGCTGCGCGAACTGCGCCGCGGCGGGCAGGTCTACTACCTGCACAATGAGGTCGACACCATCGAACACGCCCACGACAAGCTCGCCCGCCTGCTCCCCGAGGCGCGCCTCGCCGTGGCGCACGGGCAGATGCGCGAGCGCGATCTCGAGCGCGTGATGCGCGAGTTCACCCAGCAGCGGCACAACGTGCTGCTGTGCTCGACCATCATCGAGACCGGCATCGACAATCCGAACGCGAATACCATGGTGATCCAGCGAGCCGACCGCTTCGGCCTGGCGCAACTGCACCAGCTGCGCGGCCGCGTCGGCCGCTCCCATCACCAGGCGTACGCGTATCTTTTGATTTCTTCTGAAGAATCTTTAGGAAAACAAGCAAAAAAAAGGCTGGAGGCCATCCAGACGATGGAACAGCTCGGCTCGGGCTTCTACCTCGCAATGCACGACCTCGAAATCCGCGGCGCGGGCGAAGTGCTGGGCGAGTCGCAGTCCGGCCAGATCCAGGAGGTCGGCTTCGACCTCTACACGCGCATGCTCGAGCGCGCGGTGCGCTCGCTGCAGGACGGCAAGGCCATCGACCTCGACCAGCCGCTGGCCGTGGCGACCGAGATCAAGCTGCACGTCCCGGCGCTGCTGCCGGAAATCTACTGCCACGACGTGCATGAGCGCTTGACCCTGTACAAGCGCCTCGCGAACTGCGGCACGCGCGAGGATCTCGAGCACATGCGGGAGGAACTCGTCGACCGCTTCGGACTGCTGCCCGATGCCGCGAAAGTGCTGCTCGAATCCCACCTGCTGCGCCTGCTCGCCGCACCGCTCGGCATCGCGCGCGTCGATGCGACGCACGAAGCGCTGCAGCTCCAGTTCCAGAAGGATGCGCCGGTCGATCGCGACCGGATCGTCGTGCTGCTGCAAAAGAGAAAGAACCTGCGCCTCGCGGGGCCCGACCGCCTGCGCCTGGAAGCCAAGATGGCGGAGTGGCCGCTGCGGGTGCAGGCTGCTAAAGAGCTTCTTGGAGCGCTGGCGGTATGAGGTTTTTCGTGCTGATGCTTTTACTTTTCCTCGCGCCCGCCCTTGCGCAGCAGGAGAAGGAAAACTTCGACCGGCTCATGCCCGCGATGGGAGCGCTCGAGCGCGGCGATTACGCGCAGGCGATCGACTCGCTCAAACCCCTCGCCGCGGACGGCACGGTCGAGGCACAGTACGCCCTGGGCACGGTGCTCGAAACCGCGCCGCCGCCCTTGCGCGACCTGGGAGCCGCCTACGCCTGGTACCTGCGCGCGGGCGAGGCTGGCCACGCCGCCGCGCAGAACAACCTGGGCGCAATGCATTACGACGGCCGCGGCGCGCTGAGGAATTTCATCGAAGCGGCGCGCTGGTATCGGCTGGCCGCCGACCAGGGGCACCCGCGGGCGCAGACCAATCTCGCACTGATGTACGGCATGGGCCTGGGCGTCGAGCAGGACATGACGGAAATGGCGCAACTGCTGCGCAAAGCCGCCGAAGCGGGAGAGCCTCGCGCGCAGGCGCATCTCGGGCGCATGTATCTCGACGGCGAGGGCGTAGCGGCGAACGCTGCAGAAGCCATGAAGTGGTTCCGCTCCGCCGCGGCGCAAGATAACGACGACGCGGCACTTTTCCTCGCCATCATGTTGCAGAGGGGAATCGGCAGCCCACGCGATCTGGAAGCCGCGACCGCCTGGTTCCGCAGGGCCGCCGACCGGGGCAACCGGATCGCGATGGCGGAACTGGCCAAAGCCTACGAGCTCGGGCTGGGGGTCAGCGCCGATCCGGCGCTGTCGAAGCAGTGGCTCGAGCGCGCCAAGGCAGTGCCGGAGGCCGCCGGCCGCAAGGGCGCCGATGAGTCCCGCAGCGATCAGCGTGCCGATCCTCGTCGTCCAAGGCCCTGAGGCCACTGCGCGTGACGTGGACGCGCTCGCCGAACTGAGCGGCGCGGTTGCGCACGAGCCCGTCGGTACACATTCGGGCGACGTTCGGAACACCCGTGCCTGGCGCTTGCGTGGCGCCACGCGTCGCGACGCTGTCGCGGCGTGGTGCAACGAGCACCATCTCGATCACGCCTGGGTGCCAGAAGACAGGCGCTTCGCCAGCCTCAAGCTCCTCGCCATGGACATGGACTCCACGCTCATCACCATCGAGTGCATCGATGAAATCGGCGCTTGCATCGGCAAGCAGAATGAAATTGCCGCGATCACCGCGCAGGCCATGCGCGGCGAGATCGACTACCCGGCAAGCCTGCGCCAGCGCGTGGCGCTGCTCGCCGGGCTGGACGAAGAGATCCTGCAGGACGTCTACGACGAGAAGCTGCGCCTTTCTCCCGGCGCCGAGCAGCTCGTGGCGAGATGCAAGCGCCAGGGCATCAAGCTCCTGCTCGTTTCCGGCGGCTTCACTTTTTTCACCGAGCGCCTGAGGGAACGCCTTGGACTCGACGAAACCCTGTCCAACGTGCTGGAAATCGACAACGGCAAGTTGAGCGGGCGCGTGCTCGGCACCATCGTCGACGCCGACGCCAAGGCCGCGAAGTTCAAGCTGATGGCGCAGCGCCTCGGCGCCACGCGCGAGCAGACGGTGGCCATCGGCGACGGCGCCAACGACCTGAAAATGATGGCCGAGGCGGGAGTATCGGTCGCATACCGCGCCAAGCCGGTCGTGCGCGCGAAGGCCACGCACAGCCTCAACTATTCCGGCCTTGATGGGGTGCTGAATCTTTTCACTTGAACCTTAAGCCACGCGCCTGGCTCTCAGCCGCCTATCCCGGCGTTCGGCTTTTGACCCCGCCTGTCTGAATCCGCAACGATTCTTCCCTTCCTGCGCAGCCTATCTCTCCTGATATCCGCCTCAACAGGGCAAGAAATCGAGCCCGCGCAATGCATGCCATTTGCCAAGTGTCTGTTTCGGAAAGGCGAATGACAGACCGAGATGGTAGGGTGTCGAATTGACCTCCATTTAGGGAGGTCACATTACGTTCGGTGGCACGAAGGCAGCACGGATAGTCGGCAGGCTCGTCCGAGGGGGATGCATGGACCGATTCCGACGCAGGCAGTTCTTGGTAGTTGCAGGGGCACTTCTTGCCGCGCCGCGTGCTGCGCTCTCGCAAACGCCGAGCAAGGGGCGCCATATCGGGATGCTTGGGCCCGGGCGCGCCGATTCCGGAACGGCGCAAGACCTGCGGCGGGACCTGCTTGAAGGACTGCGGCGTCATGGCTACCTGGAGGGAGGGAACCTCAGGATTGAATGGCGTTACGCTGACGGATATCCTGAGCGCCTCGATGCGCTCGCCAAGGATCTCGTCGGCGCGAATGTCGAGTTGATCGTAGCTATTGGAGGGCAGATTCCCGCGCTAGCCGCAAAGCGTGCGACCCGCACGATCCCCATCGTCATGCATGCTGCAACCACGCCGGTGGAGGCAGGCTTGATCGAAAGCCTGGCGCGGCCTGGGGGCAACGTCACCGGGACGTCGTGGGCTGGCGTCGAAATCGTGGAAAAGCTGTTCCAGATCCTCAGAGAAGCGATACCAACCGCGACCCGGATCGCGGTCATGCGGAACCCGTCAACGCCTGACGCGCGGCTCTACATGGACGCCTATGATCGTGCGGCACGAGCGCTCGGGATGAAAATTCAGTATTTCTTCGTCACTCGACCCGAGGACGTGGAGGCGGAGCTTGATCGAATCCATACAGCCCGGCCCGATGCGCTGGTCGTGGCGCACAACACTGTGTTTACGTCACGCTACCCACCAATTGTCGCATTTGCCAACGCGCGCAAACTGGTGACGGTTGGAACGACGACACAGGCTGTACGCGAAGGTTTGGTCTTCTGTTATTCGCCCGATCTAACTGCGATAGCCGACAGAACGGCCAGCTATGTGGATCGAATCCTGCGGGGCGCCAAGCCTGCCGACCTTCCAGTGGAACTGCCAACCAAATACGAGCTCGTCGTGAACGCAAAAACGGCGCGCACGATCGGCTACAAGATCCCGCAATCGCTGCTGGCACGGGCTGATCAGGTGATTGAGTGAGCGCTATCGGCCGTTTGCAGCCTTACAAGGCAGTGCGATTCACGTGCGCGTGCCACCGAACAACGGCTCGCAGAGCGACGCGCCGCGGGCGGCGCGCGCCTGAAGCCGGACGTTAGCGCTCAACGGCCTGAGCGCACACCAAATGCAGTCGAATTTGACAGGTATGCATAACGTGCATATATTGTAAGTGTGTCCGCCGAATTCGACCCGAAAAAGGATGCGGCAAACCTCAAGAAGCATGGCGTGTCGCTTTCCGAGGGCGACGGGGTGCTGAATGACCCTCTCGCGCTCACCGTCGAGGATGACGCTGCTGAGGGCGAGCAGCGGTTTGTCACCATCGGGATGAACGCGTTCGGGTCGTTGATGGTCGTGGTTCACACTCCTCGAAGCAGTGGATCGCGGACGATCTCTGTGCGGAAGGCCGACCCCAAGGAACGGAGAAACTATGAAAAAGGTGTATGACTTCTCGAAAGGAAAGCGTGGCGCGGTAATTCCCACGACAGGGAAGACGCGTATCACCATCTACATGGACGACGCAATCGTCAGCCGATTCAAGGCACAATCGGAGAAGACCGGCAAGGGCTATCAGACGCTGATCAACGAAGCTCTAAAGGCCCACCTGGGTCTCGCGGAGCAACCCGTCACGCAGGATCTCGTGCGCAAGATCGTGCGAGAAGAACTCGCGGCGCACGGTTGAGCGCTAACCCGGCGCCG
>CAZTSJ010000159.1:0-5495 GCA_964616875.1 uncultured Bordetella sp.
CGGCGTGGTCTTGTCGCAGCCCACCAGCAGCACGGTGCCGTCGATCGGGTTGGCGCGCAGCGACTCCTCCACGTCCATCGAGGCGAGGTTGCGGTAGAGCATGGCGGTCGGGCGCAGCAGCGTTTCGCCGAGCGACATCACCGGAAACTCCTGCGGAAAGCCGCCCGCTTCGAGCACGCCGGCCTTGACGTGCTCGGCGAGGATGCGGAAGTGCGAGTTGCAGGGCACCAGCTCGGAATAGGTGTTGCAGATGCCGATCACCGGACGGCCGTCGAACTGGTCCTGCGGCACGCCGCGGTTCTTGGTCCAGCTGCGGTAGATGAAGCCGTAGATGTCCTGGCGGCCGAACCATTGCACGCTACGCAGGGGAATGATTTTCTTTTTCATGTCAGTAGGTCGCCCTTCCGCCGGAGATGTCGAACACGCCGCCGGTGGAGAACGAGCAGTCCTCGGAGGCGAGCCAGCAGGCCATCGCCGCGATCTCCTCCACCTTGACGAAGCGCCCCATGGGGATCTTGGAGAGCATGAACTTGGCGAATTCCGGCGTCACCTGGTCGAGGATCGCGGTCTGCGCCGCTGCCGGCGTCACGCAGTTCACGAGCACCCCGGTTTGCGCGAGCTCCTTGCCGAGCGCCTTGGTGAAGGCGATCAGGCCGCCCTTGGCGGCGGCGTAGGCCGCTGCATTCGGGTTGCCCTCCTTGCCGGCGACCGAGGCGATGTTGACGATGCGGCCGTAACCCGCCTTCACCATGTGCGGCACGACGGCGCGGCAGCAGAGGAACGGGCCGTTCAGATCGATGCGGATGACGCGCTCCCATTGGTCGATCGGGTAGTCGACCACGGGCGCGGTGGGGCCGGCGATGCCGGCGTTGTTGACGAGGATGTCGATCTTGCCCAGTTGCTTGAGCGTGCTCTGCAAGGCAGCCAGAATCGATTCGTTATTGGCAACGTCCACTTTGCCGGGCCCATCCAGATCCCAGACCGCGACCTTGGCGCCGGAGGCCTCCAGGCGTTTGACGATGGCCGCACCGATGCCCTGCACGCCGCCGGTGACGACCGCGGTCTTGCCCTTGAAATCCAATTGGTTCATGTCGCTCCTTTGCAGGCCAGATCATAAGCGAAGTGGCATGGCGGCGAGCGCGCGAGTGATACCCTTGCGCACCATAAATATGTGAAACGTAGGGTATCCGCGTGGCGCGACTTGACGGCAAGGTGGCGATCATCACGGGCGGCGCGGGTGGTATCGGCGCGGCGACCGGGCGCCTGTTCTGCGCAGAAGGCGCGCGCGTGGTGCTTGTTGACCGGGACGTCGAGGCCATGGCGGCAGCCTGCGCTGATATCCGCAGCCAGGTGACCGGCGCCGAGGTTTGCGAGGTAATCGCGGACCTTGGTATGGAGGAATCCGCGGCGCAGATCGTCGCCGAGTCGAAGCGCGCCTTCGGCCGCATCGACGTGCTCGTCAACAACGCCGGCATCCGCGCCTACGAGCCGCTCGCTGAAGCGAGGCGCGAGACCTGGGAGCGGATTCTCGCTGTCAATCTGCTCAGCTACGCCTATCTCAGCCGCGAAGCGCTGCCCGCGTTGCGCGCCTGCGGCCGCGGCAGCATCGTCAATGTGTCCTCCCAGCACGCCTTCATTCCGCGTGCCGGCATGGGGCAGTACGACGTCACGAAAGCGGGCATCGTGTCGATGACGCGCACGCTCGCCTTCGAGGAAGCGCAACACGGCGTGCGCGTCAACGCGGTATGCCCCGGCGCAACCTTCACGCCTTTTCACAAGAAGCGCTTCGCCGCGGACGGCCGCACCCAAGAAGAGATCGACGCCATTGCGGTGCGCGCCTGCCTGTTGCAACGCTGGGCGGCGCCCCGCGAGATCGCCTGGCCGATCCTCTGGCTTGCCTCCGACGAGGCAAGCTACGTGACGGCAACCGCCATCATGGCCGATGGCGGCGGGTTGACGCCCGCCTAGATGCGGTAAAACCTGGCTGCGTTGTCGTGAAACAGCTTGCGCCGGTCTGACGCGGATAGCGACGCAGTCATGCGTTTGAAGTCCTCGAACATCCGGCCGTAGGTAACGCGCAGGCCGTCCACAGGGAAATTGGAGGCGAACATGCAGCGCTCGATGCCGAAAATTTCGATCGTCTCCAGCACGATGCGGCGATTGCTTTCGTAGTCCCAGGGGTTATCGCGCAGGCACAGGCAGGAAAGTTTGCAGCAGACCTGCTCGCAGGCGGCCAGCGCCTGCATTCCCCGCCGCCACAGGGCGAGGCCCGCATCGCTGCGGTCCCAGGGAAAACCGGTGTGGTTCAGGACCACGGCAATGTCGGGGTTGGCGCGCGCCACCAGCGCGGCTTCCTCGAGATGCCAGGTCGGCACCCGCAGATCCCATGACAGGTCGAACTTCCTAAAGAGTCGCAGTCCCGCGAGCCATTTCGGATCGCGCATCATTGCTTCATCGGCAGGTTTGGAGCGGATGCCGCGGACCAGGGGAAATGCCCTCTGCTGCGCGAGGATTTGTTCCGCGTCTACGGTGTGGAACCAGGCGTGCGCGACGATGGCGTGCGGCATGCCGTACTGCGCATTGAGCCCGGTAAGCCAGCGCGTTTCCGCGACCTGCTGGTCGCGGCGGCACTCCGCCTCGACGTGGACGGTCTTGACTACATGGTGGCTGGTGGCGTCGCGCCGGAAGTCGGGCGGCAGGTAGTCGCGTTTCAGTGCGGCATATTCGCCGAGGAAGAACTCGTGCGCCTGCGGGTCCTGCAGCCAGGGGTAGTAAAGCGGCCCGTCCGAGAGTTGCCAGAGGTGGTGGTGCGCATCGATGACTGGAAATTCTTCCGTCACGCGCGCATCATCCGTCCATGGTGAAGACGAGCGGCAGGCGCATCGGGGAGATCGAGATCCATCGCGTGCTCGAGATGGTCATGCCCTTCGACCGGCGCGCGTTCTTTCCCGACACCAGCGACGAGGACTGGGCGCCGCACCGGTCATGGCTGGAACCGGACGCGCTCGACCCGAAGTCGGATGCACTTCTTTTCCCCATGCAGAGTTACGTCGTGCGCACCGCGCACCACACGGTGCTGATCGATTCCTGCGTCGGCAACGACAAGCATCGACCCAACCGGGCACCCTGGCACCTCAAGACCGACGATACCTATCTGCGCGGGCTCGAATCGCTCGGCATCGGCCCGGCCGACATCGACTACGTTTTCTGTACCCATTTGCATGCCGATCACGTCGGCTGGAACACCCGGCTCGAGAGCGGGCGCTGGGTACCGACTTTTCCGAATGCACGCTACATTTTTTCCAGGAAGGAGCTCGAATCCTGGCGCGACGTGGGGCACAAGAATTTTGCCCGTACGCCACTCGAAGACAGCGTGTTGCCGATCGTTGCGGCCGGCCGCGCTGATCTCGTCGCGAACGATTTCGCGCTCGACGATCAGATCCGGCTGGAGTCGACGCCCGGCCATACGCCGGATCACGTGGCGATCGCGTTCGAATCCGCCGGCGAGAGCGCGGTGATGTGCGGCGACCTGATGCATTCCCCGGTGCAATGCCTGCATCCGGAATGGGTGCCTTGGCCGGACTGGGACGCGGAACTCGCCAGCCGCACCCGGCGCGCGTTTCTCGAGCGCTATTGCGACACGCCAACGCTCGTCTGCACCGCGCACTTTCCGCTCCCCTCGGCCGGGCGCGTGGTGCGTGCCGGCAATGCGTTCCGCTTCGTCTACGACGACCAGCCCTGGACTAGCGCTCATAGAGCTTGAGCAAGGCCGCGGTGTCCAGTTCTGTATGGCCGAGGTGCGCGAGCATCCGGTACAGCGTCAGCGCCTCGCTCATCATCGGCGTCGGTGCCTTCAGGGCGCCGGCGAATTCGTTCACCATCTCCAGGTCCTTGAGCAGCTGGCGCACATAGCCCTGCGGCGCGAAGTCTCGCTTGACCATGCGCGGATACAGGCGCTGCAGCAGCAGGCTGTCGGCGAGGCCGCCCGCGAGGCACTCTGGCAGGCGCGCGGGGTCGATCCCCGCGGCCTCCGCAAGCACCACGGCTTCGGCCATGACGGCATGGCCGGCGCCCACGATCAGCTGATTGAGCATCTTGGCGGCCATGCCGGCACCCGAAGGCCCCATGTGGGTGAAACGCCCGGCGACATCGGCAAACAGCGGCCGCGCGCGTTCGATGTCGGCGGTCTCGCCGCCTGCCATGACCGTCAGCGTGCCGCTGCCCGAAGCAGGCGGGCCTCCGGAAACCGGGGCGTCGATCCAGCCCGCGCCGGTCGTCTCGCGCAGCCGCTGCGCGAATGCCTTGCACTGGGTGACCTTGTTGGTGGAGAAATCGACCAGGAGCTGCGGCGGTCGCAAAGCCGAGGCGACGCCGTTCTCTCCGAATACCGCTGCTTCCACTGCCTCCGGGGTCGGCAGGTTGACGAGGACCAGATCCGCACTTTTCGCTGCGTCGGCGGCAGACGAGGCCGCGGCCGCCCCTGCCTCTTTTCCCTCTGCCATCCGCTGCGCAGAGATGTCGTATGCGCGAACGGCGTAGCCCAGGGAAAGCAGGCGCTTCGCCATGGGCATGCCCATCAGGCCGACGCCGACGTAACCGAGGCGGGGTTGGGACGCCATTCGTCACTCCATGCCGTAAATGTGCCGGGCGTTGTCGTGGAAGAGCCGGCGCTGCTCGCCGGGCGTGAAATCCCGCACGATCTCGCGGAACCCCGAGAAGATCGCGTCGAACGAGCCGCACAGGCAGTCGACCGGGAAGTTGCTCGCGAACATGCAGCGGTCCGCGCCGAAGAGCTCGATCGTGGTGAGGACGATCTCCCGGTTGGCCGCCGCCGTCCACGCCTTGCCCGGCACGCCCAGCCCCGAGATCTTCACCGCGGCATTGGGGCAGGCCGCGAGCGCCGTCATCCCGCGCCGCCACCCGGCGATGCCCTCGGGACCGCGGTCGACCGGCAGCCCGGTGTGATTGAGAATGATCGTCGTTTGCGGATACCGCGCCGCGAGCGCGGCCGCTTCGTGCAGGTGCCACCACGGCGTCTGGAGGTCGAAGCGCAGACCGTGCCGTGCGAGCAGTGCGTAGCCCGCGCCCCATCGCGGGTCGGTCAATCCGCCCGGCGCACCGTCGGCGGGCGAAAGGTTGGCGCGCGGCTTGTGACGAATGCTGCGGACGAACGGAAACGCCGCCACGCGTTCGAGCACTGCGGCGACGTCGTCGCGGTCGAGCCACGCCTGCCCGACCGCGACCGTCGGCAGCCCGTAGTCCCGGCGCAGCCGTTCGACGTAGGTCATCTCGTCTACGGGAGAGCGCGGGTCCCACTCCGTTTCGACGTAGACCGTCGCGATGATGCGATGCGGCCCGGCATCCGATACATAGTGTGGGGGCAGGTACGGCCGTCGCAGCGGACGGTAGTCGCCGTACCGGAACGGGATCGGCGGCTCGTCGCAGAGCCACGGGTGGTAGTTGACCCGCGGATCCCAGAAGTGCTGGTGCGCGTC
>CAZTSJ010000160.1:0-3055 GCA_964616875.1 uncultured Bordetella sp.
CCTTTACCGCAGCGCTCAACCGTTCCCTGTCGGGGCCCACGAATCGCGTTTCGATGACGAGATTTCTGCCCTCAATCCATCCAAGCGCTCGCAGTCTTTCCAGGGTGACGATGTGATTTTCGCTAGGCTTGACGCTAGAAGAGACGATGCCGATGCGATAGATGCGTCCGGCCTGCTGCGCGATGCTCGCCCCGGCACTCGCGACAAGAACCGTGCCCAGCCCGGATAAGAATGAACGACGAGTGATCATGGCTTCACCTGTAGTCTGCGGCACAACGTCCGGCTTCAGGCGCGCGCCGCTCTGCGAGCCGTTGTTCGGTGACACCAATTCCTGAAGTGCAACGACTCCAACGGCAGAAAAAGGCTAGAAGCTGTCACGCACGGGGCCGCTATTCGATCACTCGGTCGGCACGCAGAAGGATCGACTGAGAAACCTTGAGGGCATGCGCCCTTGCAATTCCCATATTCACCACGAGCTCGAACCTTGTAGGGTTTTCCACCGGCAGGTCGCCCGGGCTCGCACCCTTGAGAAGCCGGTCGACGTAGCTCGCCATGCGAGCATAGGAGTCGCGCAGCACCGGACCATAGCTCATGAAGTTCCCGGCGCTGGTGAACTCGGCATATCCGGAGACCGCCGGCACCTTGTGGCGCGCGGTGAAATCGGCGAACGCTCTTGCCTGGCCGAGGGTCAGATTGTCGGGCACGGCAATGACGCCCTGCGCGCCGGCCCGCGCGACAGCGTCCAGCGCGGGGCCGAAATCTGGCTGCGCGAACACAGGAAGCCAGGTCACCGGCAAACCGAGCTTCTCCGCCGCGGCGAGCGTCGCTTTATGCTCCACTTGCCAACCCGGATGGCCCTGATTGGCAATTGCTGCGAATCGCGTCAAATGCGGCAGTGCCTCACGCAGCAGCTCGACGCGTTTGCCTGAGAGTTCGGCCGACAGTGCGGTCAGGCCCGTCATGTTGCCGCCCGGACGCGGGTAGCTCGCCACGAGCTTCGCCTCCACTGGATCGCCGTTGATATGGAACACCAAAGGCGTCGTGCCTGCGGCTTCGCGCACACGGAATACCAAGCCGCCCTCCGCCACCAGGACCTCGATCTTCGACTGGACCAGCTCGGTGGCTAGCTGATGCGCATTACCGAAATTTCCATTGCGCATCTCAAGGATGAGATTGTCGCCTTCGATCCAGCCGCGCTCGCGCAGCCCGGCGCGAAGTCCCTCCAGCGGAATCGATGCACCCGTTGCTCCCGCCGCCGCGCTCAGACCGAGCCAACCGACGCGCGCCACCCGCTTTTTCGGCTGTGCAAAGCTGCATAGCGGCGCCGCAAGCGAGGCACCGGCGGCGACCAGAAGTCTCCTTCGTTGAACGTTATGCATCGATCCTCCTCCCAAGGTACGCGAGCCAACGGCAGTCTACGCTTGAAGAGCAGACATGGGTCGAAGCAGGCAACCTGGTGCCGTCATCGTGCCGCCGAACGTCCGGCTTCAGGCGCGCGCCGGTTGCGGCGCGTCGCCCTGCAAACGGCTGTTCGGTGGCACGTACACTTGAAATTCTCTGTCTTGAATGGCTGCGGTCGGCCGGTCATTCGATCAAGCGGTCTGCGCGTATGAGGATCGTCTGCGGAATGCCGATGTTCAACGCCCGCGCGCTCCGGAGGTTTAGCGTCAGGTTGAACACCGTCGGCTGTTCCACCGGCAGCTTGGAAGGATGAGCTCCTTTCAGGATCTGGTCGGCGTAACGCGCGGCGCGCCGGGCGGTGTGCGTCAGATCAGGCCCGTAGGCGAGCAGCGCTCCCGCGTCCGCGAGCCTGGGCGAGGCCGTGATGATCGGCAGCCGATGTGCGAGCGCCAGCCGGGCGATTTCGCCGGCATTCGGCCCGGTGAACACAGGGCTTTCTACGACATAGAGCAGATCGTTGCCGTCCGCGGCAATCTGCTTGATGACCGTCGCCGCTTCGCTTGCGCTGGCGGCTGCGTAGAGCTTGGTCTCGAAGCGCGTCCGCACCGCTTGTGCCTCCAAGTCCGACACGAAAGTCCGGATGAATTCGGGCGGGCCGCCCCGCCTGTGCAGCACGCCGAGCCGGCGTGCCCGGGGCATCATTTCCCGGGCCAACTCCAGCCGCTTGCCGAGGAGATCTATCGAGATGCTCGTCAGGCCGGTCGTGTTGCCACCAGGCCGCGACAGGCTCTTCACCAACCCTTCGCGCACCGCGTCGGGGCTGGAGAACATCACGATTGGAATGCTCGAAGTCGCGCGCTGCGCTGCGAGGATGAGCGGTGTCGAACTCACCATCATCAGTGCCGGCTTGCGTGCCGCCATCTCCGTTGCAAGACGCTGTGCTTCGTCCAGGCGCTCATGTGTCACCACGCAGTCGTACTCGATGTTCTTGCCTTCGACATATCCAAGCTCGCGCATTGCCGGGTAGAACGGTGCACTTCGGTCGCAGGTGAAGAGCGCCAGGATGCCGATCCTGACCGGTTGCGCGTAAGCGGACGTCGCGCTGTAACAGATCGCACAAAGCCAGAGGACGGAAATCAAGAAGCGCATGCGTGCCACCGAACGTCGTGGTGAACGGCGGGCCGGCGCGGTGTAGGAAAACAGGAAAACGCTGGCGGCCCGTCCGTTCCACCTAAAGTTAGACCCTCGCGCGTGCTCATTGCCCAATGACACCGATACCGCCCAGAAAAAAGGAAATGCCTAAAAGAAGATACATGGAGACAAGCACCCAAAATGCCACAGAGGTCTTGCTCCGGTAACACGGGATTCTGAACCACGCCACTCCCGTATATATAGCCAATAATCCAAAAGAGACGATTACAAGACCAAATGCAGAAACTACAAAACGATCCGGGATGCTCCACCCCCACCAGCCTTTGGAGAAAAGAGCGAGCATCACGACGGCAAAGCACACAAGTGTGAGGTTACGCCACAGTTTTTCGAATGGTTTTGACGGTCTGTTTGGCGCATCACTATCCGACCGAAACCAGGCGATCTGTTTTTCGAATCGCTTTTCGAGTGAGTCGCTCATCTCATTCTTCAGGGTCTAACGTTC
>CAZTSJ010000161.1:0-2111 GCA_964616875.1 uncultured Bordetella sp.
GCGCAGGGGCTGGATGCGTTGCCGCCTGCCGATCCCGCGCTGCGCGCGCGCATCAACGCCGAGGCTGGGAAGCTGGGCTGGCCGGCACTGCATGCTGAACTGGCAAAAGTGGATCCCCTGAGCGCTGCCCGCCTCAAGCCAGGCGACGCCCAGCGCATACAACGTGCATTGGAGGTATTTCGCGTAAGCGGCAAGCCAATTTCCACATTTCAGGGCAATACAAGAGCGGAACTGCCCTTCGAACTAAAAGCGTTCGCTCTTCTTCCTGCAGACCGGGCGGAACTGCATCGCCGCATCGCGGAGCGCTTCGACGCCATGCTGAAAGCGGGCCTGGTGGAAGAATTGAAAGGCCTGCGGGGAAAATACGCGCTCGAACCGGACCTCCCCAGCATGCGCTGCGTCGGTTACCGGCAGTGCTGGGAGTTTCTCGACGGCAAATGCGAACCTGCACGATTGCGCGAGGCGGGAATCGCCGCCACGCGGCAGCTCGCCAAACGCCAGCTCACCTGGCTGCGCAGCCTGCCCGGGCTTGAACCGTCGGAGCGGCTCGCCAGCGCGCTCGGCCGGGGCTAAAGCCCCTCAGGTCCGCGATCGTCTCAACGCCCACACCGTCAGGACAATCGAGGGCAGCAAGACTGCCGCGGCCAACATGGCCATGCGCGCGCTGCTGAACGGCAGGATGCCGCCGCCGGGCGTGGCGAGCACCACGCCGCCAAGCATGAACAGCACGCGTAGTGGCCATTGCAGCGCGCCGGCGCGCCGCAAGTCGCCGACGAACATCTGGTAGCCCTGGATGCCGCCGCAGATGAACACGATGCCGACCGCAGCGCAAAGCGTGAGGTAGAGCGTTTCGGTGAACGGCCCCTGCAGCACGAGCGCCGGGTTCATGACGAAGAAGAACGGGATGAAATAGATGATCGATCCCACGCGCATCGATTCCCAGCCGGTCTTCATCGGCGGCGCGCCGGCGATGCCCGCCGCGGCGAACGAGGCGATCGCCACCGGCGGCGTGATCGCCGAGAGCATGCCCCAGTAGAACACGAACATGTGCACCGCCATCTTGTTGAGCCCCGCCTTCTCCAGCGCCGGCCCCACCAGGATCGCGAGGAAGATATAGCAGGCGGTGGTGGTGAGGCCGAGGCCCAGCACCAGGCTGGTCACTGCAGTCATCGCCAGCAACAACAGCGCATTGCCACCGGCGATGCGCAGCAGGTCGTTGGCGAGGCTCGAGATCACGCCGGTCAGCGAGAACGCGCCGATCAGCAGTCCGCAGCCGGCGAGGATGCCAACCAGCTCGGCGAAGGTCCTGCCGTTGGTCTCGAAGAACTTCGCCACCGTGCCCCAGCCCCATTTTTCCTTGTTGAACAGCTGGTTGAGGACCAGCAGCAGCAGCGTGGCGTAGAACGGCGCGTGGCTTTCGCGCTTCATGACCAGCATCATGTAGATCAGCAGCACGATGACGAATACGTAGTACCAGCCTTCCTTCAGGGTCTGGGCGAGGCGTGGCAGCTCGGCGCGCGGAATTCCCTTCAAGCTATGGCGCGCCGCATAGGCGTCCACTTGCATAAACAGGCCGAAGTAATAGAGCGCTGCGGGAATCGCGGCCGCGAGGGCAACCTCGGCATAGCTGATGTTGAGGAACTGCGCCATCACGAACGCGGTCGCGCCCATCACCGGGGGCGCGAGCACCGCGCCGGTCGAGGCACAAGCCTCGATCGCCGCGGCGTAGGAGGCGGTGAAGCCGGTCTTCTTCATCGTCGGGATGGTCATGGTTCCCGCAGTGAGCACGTTGGAGACCACGCTGCCCGACATCATCCCGAGCAGCGCGCTGGCGAAGATGCCGACCTTGGCCGCGCCGCCGCGGAAGGTGCCGCAAAGGCCGAACGCGAGGTTGATGAAAAACTTGCCCGCGCCGGTCATCATCAGCGCGGTGCCGAAGACAAGGAAGCCGATCACGACCTCGGCAAACGCCTGCACCGGGATGCCGAGCAGGCTTTCGGAGGACAGCATGTGGTAGGCGCTCGCCTGCGCCATCGAGGACTCGGTTCCCTTCAGCGGCCCGAGCCAGCCGGCGTCGGCGAATACCGGGTAGAAGGTGAAAGGCAGGATCG
>CAZTSJ010000162.1:0-17230 GCA_964616875.1 uncultured Bordetella sp.
CGAAAAGGTCGGGCTGAACAAGCGCGAGGCAAAGGACATGGTGGAAGCGTTCTTCGAGGAAATTCGAGGAGCGCTGGAACGTGGCGAGAGCGTCAAGCTCTCGGGCTTCGGCAATTTCCAGCTGCGCGACAAGCCGCAGCGCCCGGGCCGCAACCCGAAGACCGGCGAGGAGATCCCCATCAGCGCCCGCCGCGTGGTTACCTTCCACGCCAGCCAGAAGCTGAAAGCCATGGTCGAGAAGTCGCGCCATGGAGCCAAGCCGCAGGAAAGTTGATCTTCCGCCGATCCCTGCCAAGCGCTACTTCACCATCGGTGAGGTAAGCGAGCTCTGCGGGGTGAAGCCGCACGTCCTGCGCTATTGGGAGCAGGAGTTCACGCAGTTGAAACCGGTCAAGCGCCGCGGCAACCGGCGCTACTACCAGCACCACGAAGTGCTGCTGATCCGGCGCATCCGCGAACTGCTCTACGAAGAAGGCTTCACCATCAGCGGGGCGCGCAATCGCCTGGACAACGCGATCACGGGCGAAGACCGGCACGAGGCGCGCGCCGCAGCGCATGCGGGTTCCGCTGCCGACACTTCCGCCCTCAAGCGCGAGCTGCGCGAGCTGCTGGATTCCCTGCGCTAGCCGCAAGGCCGCCTGTTAAAATTCGTCGTTTCGGGGCGTAGCGCAGCCTGGTAGCGCACCTGCCTGGGGGGCAGGTGGTCGGAGGTTCAAATCCTCTCGCCCCGACCAGATCCTTCCTTCAAATCTTCGGTTTCGCGGCGAGCGTGGCGAGCAGCACGCCGGCTAGGATCGTCGCGATGCCGATGGCGTGGAAGCCGGCGAAGGCTTCGCCGAGAATCACGATCGCCAGCAGCGTGCCGAAGGCCGGCAGCAGGTGCACCGTGAAGCCGGCCGCGTTCGCGCCGATCACCGCCACGCCGCGGTTCCAGCAGATGAAGGCGAGCACCGAAGCGGCGAGCCCCATGTAGAGGACGGCGAGCGCCTCGTTCAGGCTCGGCATGCGCGGCGGCGCCTGCAGCGCACTCAACGCCGCGGCAGGGGCCAGCATGAAGACGCCCGCGAGCGAGATGACAAAAAGGAATTCCAGGCCTCCCAGCCCGGATGGCCGGCGCTTGAGAAGCACGGAGTAGATGCCCCAGACCGGCATCGCGAGCAGGATCCAGGCGTCGCCGCCGTGCAATTCGAGCTGCAGCAGGGCGCCCGGATCGCCGCGCGACAGGATGACAAGAATGCCCGCGAGCGAGATCAGCATGCCGGCGATCTGGCGCGGCGAGGCGCGCTCGCGCTCGATCGCCCAGGAGCACAGCAACATGAACAGCGGCAGCGACGAATTGAGCAGCACCGCGTTGACCGCGAGCGTGCTTTGCAAACCGAGATAGACCAGGCTTTGGAACAGGGCGACACCGGTGAAGGCGAGCAAGGCGAGGATCCCCGCGTGGCGGCGAATGAGCGGCCACTTGCCGCGCAGGGCGGGCAGCGCAAAGGGCGCCAGCGCCACGGCGGCGACCACCCAGCGCCAGAAATTGAGCGACACCGGGTCGAAGGCATCGCGCAGCGCCCGGCCGGCGATCCAGTTGCCGGACCAGAACAGGTTGGCGAGCGCGAGCAGAAGAAAAGCGGACACGCGGGAACCGGACATCCCGACAGTTTAATATCCGGGCTCGGTATCGAGTTCATGCAGTCAACCTGGAGAAGAAAACCGTGATTCACGAATTGCGCATCTACCGCTGTGTCCCAGGCCGCTTGCCCGATCTGAACAAGCGCTTCGAGACCGTGACGCTGAAACTGTGGGAGAAGCACGGCTTTCGCCCGGTCGGCTTCTGGACCACGGTGATCGGCGAAAGCAACCAGGACCTGACCTACCTGCTCGAATGGAAGGACCTGGCCGAGCGCGAGCGCGTCTGGGCCGGGTTCATGAGCGATGCGGACTGGCTCAAGGCGCGCGCGGAGACGGAAAAGAACGGCGCCATCGTCGCGAATATCGTCAGCCGGATTCTCGCGCCCACCAGCTATTCCAAGATCAGGTAAGCGGCGCATGGCGAACGCCAAGGTCGCGCTGGTGGTCGGCGCCGGGGAGGCGACCGGGGGCGCGATCGCGCGGCGCTTCGCGCGAGAAGGCTTCACGGCCTGCGTCACGCGGCGCAACGCCGACAAGCTGCAGCCGCTGGTGGAGAGCATCGAAAAGGCGGGCGGCCGCGCGCGCGCTTTCGGCTCGGATGCGCGCCGGGAAGAGCAGGTCGTGGAGCTGGTGCAGACGATCGAGCGCGACATTGGGCCGATCGAAGTCTGCGTCTTCAACGTCGGCGGCAACGTGCGCTTCCCGATCCGCGAGATGACGGCCCGCGTTTACACCAAGGTCTGGGAGATGGCGGCGCTGGCGGGTTTTCTCGCCGGGCGCGAAGTCGCCAAGGTGATGGTGCCGCGCAATCGCGGCACGATCCTTTTCACCGGCGCCACCGCCAGCCTGCGCGGCGGCAAGGGTTTCGCCGCGTTCGCGGGCGCCAAGCACGCCTTGCGCGCGCTCGCGCAGAGCATGGCGCGCGAGCTCGGACCCGAGGGCATCCACGTCGCGCACGTGGTGGTGGACGGCGCGATCGACACCCCCTTCATCCGCGAAACCTTCCCCGAACGTTACGCACTGAAGGAAAAGGCGGGCATCCTCGACCCGGAGGCGATCGCGGAAAACTACTGGCAGCTGCACCTGCAGCCGCGCAGCGCCTGGACGCACGAACTCGACCTGCGCCCCTGGATGGAAGCCTGGTGACGGACCGCTTCGGCAAGGCGCTCGCGCGCATCGACGCGGCGCATGCCGAAGATCCGGAACAGGAGGGCGACCGGCCGAAGGAGCTCGTCTACGCCGAGCGCATGAGCGCCTGGCTGGAGAAACTCGCGCCGCAGGCCTCCGAATCGTTGCGCCTGGCGACGCGCTGCCAGCACCTGCGCCGATGGGCGATTGCCCGAAGCGCCTATCCCGAGGGCAAAGTCGGTTACCTGCGCTGGCGCAAGGAGGAAGCGCTGGCGCACGCAGCGCTCGCTGGAGAAATTCTGGGGCAGGCGGGATATGACGCGGACGCAGTGAAACGCGTCCAATCTCTGGTCAAGAAGGAGCGCATCAAGCACGATCCGGAAGCGCAGTTGCTGGAAGACGTCGCCTGTCTGGTATTTCTCGAGCATGAATTCGCCGCTTTCGCCCCCAAGCACGAGGAAGCGATGCTCGTCGACATCCTGCGCAAGACCTGGGCAAAGATGTCGCCGCAGGGACAAGCCGCGGCGCTCAGATTGAAGATGCCATCCCCGTTGCGCGAAATCATGGAAAAGGCGCTGCCGAAATGAAAAAAGCGAAGCGAAGAATCTCCGCCAGCCGCGGCCTGATGGAAGACCTGGTCGCCGCGAGCCGCATCCTCGCGCAGCACGAGGTGCTCGACGCGTACGGCCACGTCAGCGCGCGCAGCGACCGCCGGCCGGAGCGATTCCTCATGTCGCGCGCGCTCGCCCCGGCGCTCGTGACGGCCGCCGACCTGATGGAGCACGGCGCCGATAGCGAAGCGCTGGCCGGCGACGCGCGCAAGGGCTTCATCGAGCGCTACATCCACGGCGAGATCTACCGCAAGCGCCCCGAGGTGATGTCGATCGTGCACAGCCATTCGGCCTCGGTGATCCCGTTCGGCGTCACGCGCACGAGGCTCAGGCCCGTCTATCACATGGGCTCGTTCCTCTGGTCCGGTGCCCCTGTTTTTGAAATTCGGAACATAAGAAAAGAAAATGATTTGCTGATCCGCGACCGCAGCCTGGGGGAGGCGCTTGCCGCATCGCTGGGCGCGTGCGCGTGCGTGCTGATGCGCGGCCACGGCATGACGGTGGTCGGCGAAAGCGTGCCCGAGGCCGTGTACCGGGCGATCTACACCGAGATGAACGCGCGCATGCAATTGCAGGCGACGCTGCTCGAAGGCCCGATCGAGTTTCTCTCGGATGAAGAGGGGCGGCGCGCCACCGCGAGCAACCGTGGCACCCATGAACGGCCCTGGGAGCTGTGGAAGAAACAGATCCTGAAGAAGTAAGGCCTACCTGACGGTGCCGCGGGCGGCCACCGGCCAGACGATCTCCACTGTCCCGCCGCGCACGCCGTAGACCTCGTCCACCATGTTGCTCACCACGCAGCAGTGGTTCGGCACGATATGGATCACTTCGCCGACTTCCGGTTTTTTCCTGGATTGGCTCAAATCAATAACCCCATGCTCCTCCGAGAGGTGCGGGATCACCGCATCCGGGTATTCCATGACGTGGCCATGGCCGGTCACTGTGTAGGTGTCTGAGGTCAGGACTTTGGTGCCGCAATCGAACACCGCGCGGGTCTCGGTCGGCCGGCTCACCACGGTGGCGCGCACGCGCATGGCGCAGTTGTCCCAGGTCGCGGTGCCCGAAGCCACCGTCATGACGTCGTTGTAGAGGTAGGTGCCGGCGCGGTGCTCGGTCAGCATGGGGTAATCCTGCACGCTGAAAATCGCCGGCGTGCCGCCGCCCGAGACGACCGGGACCGGAACCCCGGCCTGCTTGAACAGCCTCAATGCTTCCTTGAAAAAAACCAGGGATCCAGGCGCGCTCATCTTGGGGTTGGTCAGGCTGGCGCCGGGCGGGCGCAGCGGAAAGGTCATGATGCCTTCGAAGCGCATGCGCGGCAGGCGCATCGCGGCGCGCGCGAGGTCGAAGGCGGCCTGCGGCGTCTGCACGCCGTTGCGGCCCATGCCGGTATCGCACTCGATGAGGAAGGGCACATCCACGCCGTGGCGCGCGGCGGCCTCGGACAGGCCCTTCGCCACGACCTCGTTGTCGAGCACCACGGCGAGGCGCCGCAGGCGCCTGGAGAGCGTCATGAGCCGGTCGGTTTTCGCGCCGCCGACGATGTTGAAGGTGAGCAGCACGTCGTCGGCGACGCCGGCGTCGGTGAACACTTCCACCTCGCCCAGCTTCTGGCAGGTGATGCCGGTGGCGCCCGCCTGCATCTGCAGCTTGCCCAGCGCCGGAATCTTGTGCGTCTTGATGTGGGGGCGGTTGGCGATGCCGTGCTTCGCCAGCTGCGCCTGGACGCGCTCGATGTTGTCCTCCATGACGTCAATGAGAATCGTGACGGCGGGGGTCTCGAGTTCGCTGACGGAATTCATAGGTATTTCGGCACCAGCGTATTCTTCGGCAAGCTGTGGCGCAGCAGGTAGAACGCGATCGCGAAGTTGAGCAGGTTCCAGCCGATGCCGTGGAGAAACGCGATGCGGTAGGAGCCGGTGAAGTCGAAAATCGCGCCCGTCATCCAGCCGCCCAGCGCCATGCCGAGCAGCGTCGACATCAATACGGTGCCGACACGGGCACCCGCTTCGCGCTGCGGGAAGTATTCGCGCACGATGATGGCGTAGGAGGGCACGATGCCGCCCTGGAACAGGCCGAACATCGCCGAGACGATGTAAAGCGACGCCAGGCCGTCGAACGGCAGAAAAAGCAACAGCGCCACTCCCTGCAGGCCCGAACCGAGCAGCAGCGTGCGCAGGCCGCCGATGCGGTCGCAGATCCAGCCCGAGGCGAGGCGGCTGACGATGCCGAAACCGAGCATCACGGAGAGCATCTCCGCGCCGCGCGCGGCCGCGAAACCCAGGTCGCCGCAGTAGGCGACGATGTGGACCTGCGGCATCGACATGGCCACGCAACAACCAAGCCCGGCGACGCAAAGCAGCACGAACAGGGTGCTGCGCGGCATGTCGATTGTCTTTCGCTCCGTCGTCTTGCTGTCCTCGGACAAATTCAAGACCGGGGGCTTGCGCCGCAACACGAATGCCAGCGGGATCATGGTCGCGACGCAGAACAGGCCTACGCCCGTAAAGGTCGTTCGCCAGCCGACCGCATCGAAATAGTGCTGCAAGATCGGCGGCCAGATCGCGCCGCCGAGGTAATTGCCGCTGGCGCAGATCGCCACCGCGATTCCCCTGCGGCGCGTAAACCACATCGAGGTATCGGCTACCAGCGGCGCGAAGGCCGAGGAGATGCCCAGCAGGCCGATCAGCAGTCCTTGCGCAAGCGAGAACTGCCAGACGCCGCTGGCCGCGCCCGCGGCAGCGAAACCCAGGCCGAGGCACACGGCGCCGATCAGCACCGGCACCATGACGCCGAACCGATCCGAGAGGCGTCCCATGAGGATGCCGCCCAGGCCGAAGCCGATCATGGTCGCGGCATAGGGCAGCGATGCGTCCGAGCGCGTGATGCCGAACTCGCTCTGCACCGCGGGTAGCGCAACGGCAACCGCGTACATGCCAACGCCGCTGATGGTCATGAGCGCCAGCGACGCGCTCAGGCGCAGCCACGCGTAGGGCGATTCGGGCGTGGACGGCGCAACGGCAACGGTCATCGGCCGATTCTAGCGGTCATATAGAATGAATCCCGGCGATGCGCATCCTTGTTTCGAATGACGACGGCTACTTTTCCCCTGGCATCGCGATTCTGGCGCAAAGCCTCGCCGCGCTGGGCGAGGTCACCGTGGTCGCCCCGGAGCGCGACCGCTCGGGCGCCTCCAACTCGCTGACCCTGGACCGGCCGCTCACGGTGCGCCTGGCGGGCAACGGCTTTCGCTACGTCAACGGCACGCCGACCGACTGCGTGCACCTCGCGCTCACCGGGCTGCTCGAGACGCGGCCCGACGTGGTGGTTTCGGGCATCAACTTCGGCGCCAACATGGGCGACGACACGATCTACTCCGGCACCGTGGCCGCGGCGACCGAAGGCTATCTGTTCGGCATCCCCTCGATCGCGGTTTCACTCGCGAGCAAGGCGGGCAAGCACTTCGAGACCGCGGCCGCGGTGGCGCTGCAGCTGGTCGAGCGCTGCGCGCGTACGCCGATTGCCGGACCGCTGCTGCTCAACGTCAACGTGCCCGACCTGCCGCTCTCCGCGCTCGGCCCGATTGAGGCGACGCGGCTCGGGCGCCGGCACAAGGCCGAGCCGGTGGTGACGATGCAGACGCCGCGCGGCGAAACCGCCTACTGGATCGGGCCAGCGGGCGGCGAGCAGGACGCCGGCCCGGGCACGGATTTCCACGCCGTCGCCGCCGGCCGCGTCTCGGTGACGCCACTGCAGGTCGACCTGAGCCAGCACGAGCAGCTGCCGGCGCTGCGGGAGTGGCTCGCCAAATGAGCTTCGTATGAGTACTGCGCGCCCCGGCCGCAACCTCGCCGGCATCGGCATGACCTCGCAGCGCACGCGCGCGCGCATGATCGAGCGGCTGCGCGAGCAGGGCATTGCGGATGTGCGCGTGCTCGAAGCGATGGCCGGCGTGCCGCGCCACCTGTTCGTCGAGGAGGCGCTTGCCAGCCGCGCCTACGAGGACAGCGCCCTGCCGATCGGCTTCGGCCAGACCATCTCGCAGCCCTACGTGGTCGCGCGCATGATCGAACTGCTCGTCCAGGAACGCGCAGCGGGCAGGGTGCTTGAAGTCGGCACCGGCTGCGGCTACCAGGCCGCGGTGCTGGCGCAGCTTGCGAGTGAAGTGTTTTCCATCGAGCGCATCCGCGAGTTGCTGGATCGCGCGCGCGCCAACCTGCGCGAGATGCGCCTGAAGAACCTGCGCCTCGCCTACGGCGACGGCGCGGCGGGCCTCGAGAAGGCCGCGCCGTTCGACTCCATCATCGTCGCCGCCGCGGCACCGGAGCTGCCGCAGGCCCTCTTACGGCAGCTCGCCCGCGGTGGCAGAATGATCTTGCCGCTGCGCGAGGGCGCGGCGGACGCGCAGCGGCTGGTCCTGGTCGAGCGCGGTGCGCGCGGCTATACCGAGACTGCACTGGACCCGGTGCGCTTCGTTCCGCTGCGCGCAGGAAAGGCATGATGCGAACGCTCGCGATGATTGCCGTATGCAGCGCCGTCCTCCTCGCGCAGGGCTGCGCCTCGCGCCCGCCGGCGCCGGTGGACGATCGCCGGCCCGCGCCCACCGCACAGCCCAGGCTGCCGGTGCTGCAGCCCGTGCCGCCGGCCGGCGCCACGCCGATCGGCGCTCCCGCGCCGGGCATGTATGTCGTCAAGCGCGGCGATACGCTTTATTCGATCGCGCTGGAGCACGGCGCCGACTACCGCGAGCTCGCGCAGTTGAACCAGCTCGAGGATCCCGCCAGGATCCGCATCGGCCAGGAGCTGCGCCTTGCCGCGCCGGAGGCGCCGCGTTCGACGGCGCAGGTCGGCGCCGCGCGCGCGCCGCGGGAGATCGAATCGCGGCCGCTCGATTCGGGCGCCTCATCCGGTTCCGCCCCGCTTGCAGCCGATGGATCCATGAAGACTGCGCCCAAGGCCTTGCGTCTGCCGTACTCGGAGCAGAATCTGGCTGCGCTTTCGAAATCGGAAATTCGAACTGAACTAAAACCCGAACCAAGACCGGAGCCCGCCAAACCGGCCGTGGAACGCGATCCGGAGGCGATCGAGTTCGCCTGGCCGGCGCGCGGCCGCGTGCTGCAGGGATTCGCCGAACCGAACAGTAAGGGCCTCGACATTGCCGGCAAGCCGGGCGACCCGGTGCTCGCTGCGGCAGGCGGCCGCGTGATGTACACCGGCACCGGGATCCGCGGCTACGGCAAGCTGATCGTGATCAAGCACGACAACAATTTCAACAGCGTCTACGCGCACAACCGCGAGATCCTGGTGAAGGAAGGCCAGAACGTCGCGCGCGGCCAGCGCATCGCCGAACTGGGCGACACCGACGCCGATACGCCCAAGCTGCACTTCGAGATCCGCAAGTCCGGCAAACCGGTCGACCCGGCCAGATACTTGCCTCCTTCGTGAGGGGAAACGGGTACAAGCCCCGTTTTTAGCGCCTGCCTTTTATCTCCTGGGCAAGATCGTAGACAGCCGAAGCGTATAAGACACTCCGGTTGTAGCGGGTGAGGACATAAAAATTGCGCAGGCCGAGGCGGTACTCGGTCGCCGCGCCCGGGCTCTCGAGTTCGATCAGCGCCACCGGCGTCTCCAGCGCGAGATCGGTGCGCGTCTCCACGCCGTAGCGTTTCATCTCCGCCAGAGCGGTCCTGGGCTCGATCCCGGCCTCCACGAGCGCGCGGTGCGGCGCTTCGCCTGCGTTGCCTCCTGCCACGCGCGCCGGCAGGTGCACGCGCTCGCCGCGCCGCCAGCCGTGCTTGACGAGGAAGTTGGCGACGCTGCCGACGGCGTCGGTGGGGCTCGCGCGCAGGTCGATGGCGCCGTCGCCGTCGAAGTCGACCGCATAGCGCCGGTAGCTGCCCGGCATGAACTGCGGAATGCCGATCGCGCCGGCGTAGGAGCCGCGCACGCTGAAGACGTCGATGCCGGCGTCGCGCGCGTAGAGCAGGTACTGCTCGAGCTCGGCGCGAAAGAATTCGGCGCGCGGCGGATAGTCGAAGGCCAGCGTCGAGAGCGCGTCGATCACGCGCCAGGTGCCCATCTGGCGGCCGTAGGCCGTTTCCACGCCGATGATGGCGACGATGATTTCCTCGGGCACGCCGTGTTCCGCGGCGGCGCGTTGCAGCGCCGCGCCATGGCGGCGCCAGAACTCCACGCCCTCGGCGATGCGCGGCTCGGTGACGAAGCGCGCGCGGTAGGCGAGCCAGGAGCGTGCCACCGGGTCCTTCGGCGGCACGATCGCGGCGAGGATCGCCGCTTCGCGCCGCGCGCGCGAAAAAAGGAAGCGCAGTTCGTGCTCGACGAAGCCGTGCCGCTCGGCCATCTGGCGCACGAAGCCATGGACGTCGTCGCGCTTGCCGTAGGGCTTCGAGGAGAGAGATGCGGCGGGCGGCGCGGATAGCGCGGCGAACGACAGGAAAACCAGTGCCAGAAGAGAAATCCGCTTCACCCGAATTCCAGGTCCCTGACGCGCCGGCGCAGTTCCGTTACTTTCTCCGCCGCAGCATGCCTGCCGTAGCGCAGCGCGATATAGAGTTCCGCAATGGTTCTGATCGGCTCGCCCGCGGATGGCAGATTGCGCGCGGCGCGCTCGGAAAAGTCGCGCGGACCTTCGTGCGGCGAGCGCGCCACGCCCTTGGCCCCCAGCTTGCCGCAGAATTCGTTCCATGATGCTTGTACCGGATCGGGCCGCACCATGTGGCGCAGCATCCAGGCGAAGAGGCCGAGGATGAACACCCCCAGCAGCGCGAGCAGGCTCGAGGCGAGGTCGAGCCAGTCGGCATCCTTGATGCCGAAGTACGACAGCAGCTCGCGCTGGCGGTCCGGGTTGTAGCCCAGCACCAGCAGGTTCCACTGGTGGGCCATGGCTTCCCAGTTGTAGCGCAGCGTGCGCAGCCACGCCAGCTCGGGCCGCAGCAGCAGCGGCAGCGTGTCGCCCACGGCGATCGCGCGCGCGAGGCCGGCATCCACGCGCCCCGGCACCGACAGCGCGGTCGGGTCGACGCGCACCCAGCCGGTGCCGCCGATGTACACCTCGGTCCAGGCGTGCGCGTCGGACTGGCGCACGGTGTAGGTTCCGTCCACTGGATTCGTGTCGCCGCCCTGGTAGCCCGTCACCACGCGCGCCGGCACGCCTGCGGCGCGCATCAGGAACACGAAGGCGGAAGAAAAATGCTCGCAGAAGCCCTGCCGCGTGTCGTAGAGAAATTCGTCCACCGAGTCGCGCCCGAGCAGCGGCGGTTCGAGGGTGTACTGCAGCCGCTCGCGCTGGAAATGCCCGATCGCGCGCGTGAGCACCTCGGTGTCGCTGGCCGCGCTGGCGCGCCAGCTCTCGGCCAGGGCGCGCGCGCGCGGGTTGAAGCCCTGCGGCAACCGGCGCGCGCGCTCCAGCACGCGGCGCAGCTCGCCGGGCCTGGGCTCGGCCTCGACCGCCGAGACCATCTCGTAGCGCATGCGGGTGCGCACCGGGATCAGGCTGATGAGTTGGCCATCCTCGAGGTGGCGCGCGTTCTCGGGCAGGCTTGCGGCGCGCTCCAGCGCGAAGAGCCAGTTGCGGTTGTGCGGTTCGAGCAGCACTGCGTATTCGACGCGCCTGCCGGTGGTCGGCGGTTCCAGCTCGGCGAAGCTCGGGTAGCCGAGCCGCCAGGTGCGGCCGTCGAAGTCCATCAGCACCGGCCCGCGCCAGTACAACGCACGCCGCTGCGGCGTCTGTCCCTTGAATTCGACCCGGAAGGCGATCGCATCTGAGAGCGAGAGCTGCGACAGGCTGCCGGGCGACATCGTGTCCGAGAGCCCGGTCACGCCGGAAAAGGAGTCCTGCGGCAGACCCCAGAGCGGACCCTGGATGCGCGGGAAGAGCAGGAACAGCACCAGCGCCGCCGGCACCGCCTGCCCGAGCAGCAGACCGGCGGTGCGCAGGTTGGCGCGCGGCGCGCGGCGCGGCGCGGCGCAGGTCACCAGCGCGGCAATGCTGGTGGCGACCGCGACGCACATGCCGAGCGCGGTCGGGATCGTCTGCGTGTAGAGGAAATTGGTGATGGCGAGGAACCAGGTGAGGAACACCACCGCCGCCGCATCGCGCTGACCGCGCGATTCGAGCAGCTTGAGCCCCGAGAACATGAACAGCAGCATCACCCCGGGCAGGCGGCCGAAGATGGCGCGGAACTCCAGCCAGATGCCCGCGGTGCCGAGCGCGACGATGACGATCAGCATCCAGCGCGAGGGCAGCAGGCTGCGGTTCCAGATGCCCGCGCCGCGCCAGACGTAGAGCAACACGGTGAGCAGGATCAGCCACCAGGGCGCGTTGAGCGCGTGCGGCGCGGCCACGAGCAGCAGGCCGGCAAGAAGCAGCGCGAATTCCTGCCAGCCGATCGGCCGCATCGCGGGTAGGACGGCTTCGGCCCGGCTCATGGCGCCTGGTACAAGGCGAGCGCTTCGAGGCAGGCGGCGCGCTGCGCGTCGCCGCGGCCGGGCTCGATCCTCACGCCGGGCAGGCGCAGGCCGTAGATCGCGCCGGCGCGCTCGGCAGCGAGGACCCAGCCGGTGAGCCGCGAAACGCGCGCTTCCAACCCAAGCGAGGCCGGCAGGTCGCCCAGATCCAACCACAGTTCGGCGACCGCATCGCCGGCGAACTGCTTGGTGAGCATGTCGTCGCTACGCGCGTGCTGGGTGTCGCTTCGCGCCACTGACTTCCAGGCGACGTGGCGCGGCGAATCGGAAGGCTGGTAGGCACGCAAGCCGGAGAAATCGTCGCTGCCCTGCGCGTGGGCGCGCGCGCCGCCCGCGCGGTCGCTCGGTGCGAGCGGCGGCAGGGCGCTCGCCTCGGGCCGTGGATAGACCAGGCACCTGCTTGCGGGTTCAACATAGCTCCAGGCGCGAAACAGGCCGACCGGGAACCGCGTTTCGAGCATGACGCGCCCCAGCGGCAGCCAGCCGCGCCGCACCGTGGGCACCGCGAGCACCGCTTCGGCCGTGTCCGCCGGCGCGATATCGATGCTTTGCTGCGCGCCCGATGCCTGGTGGCGCACCAGGATTTCGGGCCGGTCATGGCTGCCCGGATTCGCGAGCGCGAGGCGGAAGCGCGCCGCATCGCCGGCGAACACCGGGTCGCTGCGGCCCGCGCGCACCAGGAGCCGCGCCAGGTTGCGCGTGGTGTGCACCATGGCGGCGAGGCCCATGCCCGCGAGCAGGAAGGTGAGGGCGAAGCCCAGCGACAGGACGTAGTTGATCGAGCCCACCAGCAGGATCGCGAGCGTGCCGCCGAAATACAGGCCGAGCCGGCTTGGCACGATGTACACACGCCGGTGCGCGATCAGGATGTCGCCGTGCCCGGGCGTGGCGCTGCCCTGGAACCAGCGCGCGAACTGCGGCCAGAAGCGCAGGATGGAGTGGGAAAAATTGCGCACGCGCCGCTGTCAGCTCGTGGCGCCGTCGTATTTCCAGCGCCCGCGCCAGGCGGCGTGCACCGCGTCGGGGTACTCGGGGCGGCCGAGGCTGCCGTTGTAGCGGCCGAGCGCGCGGAAGAAATCGCCCTTCTCGACATCGAGGTAGTGGCGAAAAATGACGCAGCCGTAGCGCAGGTTGGTGCGAAGCAAAAAGATGTTGTGGTGCGGCTCGCCGATCAGCTTGATCCAGAACGGCATCACCTGCATGTAGCCGCGCGCGCCGGCACTCGATACCGCGTACTTGCGGAATCCCGACTCGATCTGAATCAGTCCAAGCACCATTTGGGGGTCCAGGCCGGCGCGTACCGCTTCGTACTGCACGGTCTTCAGGAACTCGGTGCGTTGCTTGCGGTCGGGTATTCGTTGCTCCAAGCGCTTGGACATCTCGAATAACCACTTGTGCCCGTTCTCGGCGCCGCTCTTGAAGTTGAGGAACGGGACGGCGCGGTCCGCGATCGAGGCCTGCATCGAGGAGCGCACGCTGTCGGCGAGCGCTTCCTCGGCCTGGTTGCCGGCCAGCGAAGGCAGAGGGGCGAGCAGCATGGCGAGTGCGAGGACAATTTTCATGCCGCGGCGAATCTGTCCTTGAGCAACTGCAGGGCTGAAGCGAGCGGCGCGTTTTCCGCCGTGGCCTGGCTGCGGCCCTTGTATTCGATCGTGCCGGCGGCGAGGCCGCGCTCCGAAATCACCAAACGGTGCGGGATGCCGAGCAGGTCCATGTCGGCGAACAGCACCCCGGGGCGCTCGTCGCGATCGTCGAGCAGCACGTCGATGCCCGCGGCGAGCAGCTCCGCGTACAGCTTCTCCGCCGCCTCGCGCACTGCCGCGCTTTTGTGAAAGCCGATGGGCACCAAGCAGGACTCGAAGGGCGCGATCGGGCGCGGAAACACGATGCCGCGCTCGTCGTGGTTCTGCTCGATGGCGGCCGCTGCAATGCGCGTGATGCCGATGCCATAGCAGCCCATCTCCATTGGCCGGGTGGCGCTTTTTTCGTCCAGGTACACCGCCTTGAGCGCCTCGGAGTACTTGGTGCGCAGCTGGAAAATGTGGCCGACTTCGATGCCGCGCTGGATCTTGAGCGTGCCCTTGCCGTCCGGGCTCGGGTCGCCCTCCACGACATGGCGTATGTCCGCGACCTCGGGTTCGCCGGCATCGCGGCCCCAGTTCACGCCGGTGAGGTGAAATCCCTCTTCGTTCGCGCCGCAAACGAAATCTGACATTGCCGCGACCGTGCGATCGGCAAGGACGCGCACCTTGGCTGCGACAGGACCAATGTAGCCCGCCCTGCAATGCAGATTCTTTTGTATTTCCGCTTCGGTCGCGAAGCGGAACGCGCCAAGAACCTTTTGCGTCTTGATCTCGTTCAGACTGTGGTCGCCGCGCACCAGGAGCAGCACGAATTTATCCTCGTTCATCACCGCGATCGCTTTGACCGTGCGCTGGAGCGGCAGTTGCAGCAGCGCTGCGACTTCTGCGCAGGTCGTTTTCCCCGGTGTGGGGATTTTCTTCATTTCTTCTTTTGGTTTTGAACGAAGAGAACCTGGAGCAACAGCCTCGGCCAGCTCGAGATTCGCCGCGTAGTCCGAGCCCGAACTGTAGGCGACGGCATCCTCGCCGGAGTCGGCCAGCACCTGGAACTCCTGAGAGCCGGTGCCGCCGATGGCGCCCGGGTCGGCGGCCACCGCACGAAACTTCAGTCCCAGGCGCGTGAAGATGCGCGTGTAGGTGTCGTGCATGTTGCGGTACTCGCGTTCCAGATCGGCGTAATCGGCGTGAAAGGAGTAGCCGTCCTTCATCACGAACTCGCGCCCGCGCATGACACCGAAGCGCGGCCGGCGCTCGTCGCGGAACTTGGTCTGGATCTGGTAGAAGTGCACCGGCAGCTTGCGGTAGCTGCGCAGTTCGGCGCGCGCGATCTCGGTGATCACCTCTTCGGAGGTCGGCTGCAGCACGAAATCGCGCTCGTGCCGGTCCTTGAAGCGCAGCAGCTCCGGGCCGTAGGCGCCCCAGCGGCCGGAGTCCTGCCAGGGCTCGGCCGGCTGCACCACCGGCATCGAGAGCTCCACCGCGCCGGCGCGGTTCATCTCCTCGCGCACGATGGCCTCGATCTTGCGGACCACGCGCAGGCCGACCGGCATCCAGGTGTAGATGCCCGCGGCGAGGCGCCGGATCATGCCGGCGCGGATCATGAGCCGGTGGCTGACCAGTTCGGCCTCGGAGGGCGCCTCCTTGATGGTCGAGATGAAATGTCGCGAAGCGCGCATCGGCGGGCAATTTCGGCGTTGAACTTACGCTGAGGCTGTGGAAAAATGCAGCAGGGAATTTTAGCTTAGGTGGTATCGCCATGCTCGACCGGGACGGCTACCGACCCAACGTGGGCATCCTCCTCCTGAACACGCACAACGACGTGTTCTGGGGCAAGAGGGTCAACCAGCACGCGTGGCAGTTTCCCCAGGGCGGCATCAAGTCGGGCGAATCCCCGGAACAGGCGATGTTCCGCGAGCTCGAAGAGGAAGTCGGCCTCAAGCCCGAACATGTGCGCATCCTCGGCCGCACGCGCCACTGGCTGCGCTACGAGGTGCCCGAAAAATGGATCCGGCGCGACTGGCGCGGCACCTACCGCGGGCAGAAGCAGATCTGGTACCTGCTGCGCATGCTCGCGCGCGATTGCGACGTCAAGCTGCGCGGCAACGGCAAGCCCGAATTCGACGCCTGGCGCTGGCACGACTACTGGGTGCCGGTGGAGGCGGTGATCGAGTTCAAGCGCGAGGTCTACCACCAGGCGCTGACCGAATTGCACCGTTTCCAGAACGCCGACCGGCGCCGCCGGCCGAAAACCGATCAGGCCGCGACGCCCGCAAGCTAGGGGCGCAGCGTAGCACCAGCACGTTTGCATTGGCCCAAGGAGGGCTCATGGACCGTCAATTTCAGTCGCTTCCGATCCGGGAACTGGGCGAAGAGGCCGGCTTTCGACGCCCCATGCAGCCGCAGGCAGCGCGCGTCACGGTCGAATCCCCGGCACTGGAGGTGATGACCGATCTGTGCCGCAGCAGCCCGGCCACCATCCGGCCGCAGGCGCCGATCGAGGGCGCCAACCAGTTCATGATCAGCCGCGGCGTGCGCCTGCTGCTGGTGGTCGATGAGCGCGAGACGGTGCTCGGCGTGGTGACCGCCACCGACGTGCTGGGCGAGAAGGCGATGCGCATTGCCACCGACCGCGGCATGAAGCGCGCCGAGCTGACGGTGGGCGACATCATGACGCCGGCGCGCCAGGTCGAGGTGATCGCCTACAGCGACATCGAAGGCGCGCGGGTCGGCCATGTGCTCGAAACGCTGCGCCGCGCCGGGCGCCAGCACGCCCTGGTGGTCGATTTCGACGCCATTGCGCCGAAAAGCTTGATCGATGCGCCCGTCAAGCGCACCATGGTACGCGGCATTCTCTCCCTCTCGCAGCTGGCACGCCAGCTCGGCATCGTGCTGCAGACCGCAGGCGAGGTGGCCCGCACCTTCTCGGAAATCGAGAGCGCGGTAGGGCGATAGAGTGCGTCTATAGTATTCATTGCAACAAACAATTTGCCGCGGCGCGGCGCCGGTCGTAGCGTGGCCACGTTTCCCACATTGCCCTTTCCAAGGAGGCTGTATGCAACTCAAAGGTTCCAAGACCCACGACAATCTGAAAGCGGCGTTTGCCGGCGAATCGCAGGCCAACCGCCGCTACCTGTACTTTGCGGCCAAGGCCGACGTCGAAGGCCAGAACGACGTCGCGGCGCTGTTCCGCTCGACGGCCGAAGGCGAGACCGGGCACGCGCACGGCCACCTCGAGTACATGGAGCCGGTAGGCGATCCGGCCACCGACAAGCCGATCGGCCCGACCAAGCTCAATCTCCAGGCCGCGGTCGCGGGCGAGACCCACGAGTACACCGACATGTACCCGGGCATGGCGAAAACCGCGCGCGGCGAAGGCTTCACCGAGATCGCCGACTGGTTCGAGACGCTCGCCAAGGCCGAGCGTTCGCACGCCAATCGCTTTCAGAAAGCCCTCGATCAGTTAGTCGAGTAATGCAGATCGCAGCCGAGAGCCTGCTGCCGCTGGAGGTGTATGCGCGGGAGCGCAATGCCTACCGCTCCCGGGTGATCGCCCACAAGAAGCTGCGCACGGTGCACGCGGGCGAGCACGTCACGCTCATCTTCGAGGACGAGCTCACGATCCGCTACCAGGTGCAGGAGATGCTGCGCATCGAGCGCATTTTCGAGGCCGAAGGCATCCGCGGCGAGCTCGAGGCCTACAACCCGCTCATTCCCGATGGCGGCAACTGGAAGGCGACCATGCTGATCGAGTACCCGGATGAGGCCGAGCGGCGCCGGCGCCTGGCGGAACTGAAGGGC
>CAZTSJ010000163.1:0-9026 GCA_964616875.1 uncultured Bordetella sp.
GATTCAGGTGCGTCACCGTCTGCCAGAACTCGGGCAGCGAGCGAATCGAATAGAACACGCCCGAGAGAAAGGTCAGCGGCAGGATGACGAAATTCTGGAACGCCGCGATCTGCTCGAACTTGTCGGCCCAGATCCCGGCGACGAGGCCAAGCGTACCGAGCAGCGCGGAACCCAGCAGCGCAAATGCGAACACCCAGGCCGGCGCCGCCAGGTGCAGGTCCACGAACCACACCGTCGCAGCGAGCACGCCCGCCCCGACCACCAGGCCGCGGATCATGGAAGCGAGCACGTAGGCGCCGAAGAATTCCAGATAGGAGATCGGCGGCAGCAGCATGAACACGAGGTTGCCGCTGATCTTGGACTGGATCAGGCTGGAAGAGCCGTTGGCAAACGCGTTCTGCAGCACGCTCATCATGACCAGCCCCGGCACCAGGAACTGGGCGTAGCTCACCTGTTCGAACATGCGCACGCGGTCGCCCAGCGCATAGGCAAAGACGACGAGGTACATGAGCGCGGTCAGGATCGGCGCGGCGACGGTCTGGAAGCTCACCTTCCAGAAGCGCAGCAGTTCCTTGTACAGCAGTGTCGGGAAACCGCCCATCAGTGTTCCTCCACAGGGGGTACGGGGGAAACGTCGGTTTCCCCTGTTCCCATCACGCGCAGGAAAACCTCCTCCAGGTCGGGCGGCTCGAGATCCAGTTCCCAGATCGTCGCGCCCGCCTCGCGCAGGCGGTGCAGCACCTGCTCGAGCGCGGCGTAGTCGCGCAGTCGCAGCACGAAGTGTCCGCCTTCGCTTGAGAGCAGCTCCGCCGCCAGTCCCTCGGGCAGCGTCTCGCGGTCGAGCCGCAGCCTGAGGACGAGGCCGGAGAAATTCTCGAGCAGATTGCGCGTCGAATCGAGCGCCACCAGCTTTCCCCCCTTGAGCATGGCGATGCGGTCGCACAGTTCCTCCGCCTCTTCGAGGTAGTGCGTGGTGAGCACAATGGTGTGACCGTCGCGGTTCAGGCGCCGGATGAACTGCCACAGTCCCTGGCGCAATTCGACATCCACCCCCGCGGTCGGCTCATCAAGCACGATCACCGGCGGGCGATGCACCAGCGCCTGGGCGACCAGCACCCGGCGTTTCATGCCACCCGAAAGCGTGCGCATGTTGGCGTCGGCCTTGGCGCCGAGGTCGAGGTGATGGATCACCTCGTCGATCCAGGCGTCGTTGTTGCGCAGCCCGTAGTAGCCGGACTGGATGCGCAGCGTCTCGCGCACCGAAAAGAACGGGTCGAACACCAGTTCCTGCGGCCCCACGCCGAGCAGGCGCCGCGCCCTGCGGTAATCCGTGATCACGTCGGCGCCCATCACGCGCACCTGGCCCGCGCTGGCGCGCACGAGACCCGCGATGATGCTGATGAGGGTCGTCTTGCCGGCGCCATTGGGCCCGAGCAGTCCGAAAAATTCACCTTCGGCGACGGCGAGACTCACCCCGGCGAGCGCTTGCAGCGCGCCGTAGCGCTTCTCGACGTTCAGGGCTTCAATGGCGAATGTCATGGCGGCATGCCCGCGACCGCGTGCTGCGCGCATTCTCCGAGCGCACGCTCGCGCGGGCGTTCAGCTCAGTGGTGGGCGGACGCCGGAGCGGCGGGCAGCAGCTCGGCCACGCCGTAGAGGCGGGCGATCGCGGTGAGGCCTTGCGGAAGATTGGCGAAGGACAGGCTGCGGCTGTGCTGCCTGGCCTCGCGCAGCCAGGCGAGCAGCAGCGCGAGCGCGGATGAATCCAGCTCGCCCACTTCGCCCAGGTCGACAGTGCGCACGCCCTCGCCGATGGCGGCGTTGCCTTCGCGCAAGACCGCTGCGACATTGGCGAGCGTCAGCGCGCCGCTCACCACCATGCGATCGCCTTCGCGCCGGATCATTTTTTCGGCACTCCCGCGACCGCAGGCCGCGCCTGCGGGTTGTTCTTCGCGTTGAGGGTCTTGATCAGGCCCTCGACGCCGTTTTCGCGGATCTGGTTGTCGAACTCGGTGCGGTAGTTGGCCACCAGGCTGATGCCGCCGACGCGCACGTCCCAGACCTTCCATCCGCCGGGCCGCTTCTCCATGTCGTAGTCGATCGTCACGGGCTGGTCGCCCGACTGCATGATGCGCACGTTCACCGTGACATCGGTGTCGGTCGGCTTGGCGCGCAACGGGCGGAAATCGAATTTCTGGTTGCTGTAGGAGGCAAGCGCGCTGGAGTAGGTACGCACCAGCAGGGTCGTGAATTCATCCGTCAGGCGCGCTTTCTGCTCGGCGGTGGCCTTGTCCCAGTTGCGGCCCGCCGCGCTCGAGGTCATGGCCTGAAAATTGAAATGCGGCAGGACCTTGGCCTCGATGAGGGCGATCAGCTTCCTGCGGTCGCCCTTCTGGATGTCCTTGTCCTTCTGGATCAGATCCACGACATCCAGGGTCACGGACTTCACGAGCAGGTCCGGCGGCATTTCCTTCTCTTGCGCGCGCGCCCCTGCGGCAAGCACGAGGGCCGCCGCCGCGGCCGCCGTCGCGAGCCGTACAAACCTCGGCAACATCCTAGCCTCCGGAACTGGCCGCGGAGGACGCCGGCTGCTCGAGCACGCGCACCCCCGCTGCCATCGCCGCCGGATCGGGGCGCGCGGCCGCCTGCGCTGCGGGCTGCACTGCGGGCGTGGGCTCGATCGTCTCGGCGCGCGGTACTTCGCGCGCAGCGCGCGGCGGGTTGCCGTCGTAAACCAGGCTGCGGCGGCGTTGCAGATAGGCGTCGCGCTGGAAAACGTACTTGTCGAGGGCGGCTTCCTCGAGGATGCGGCTTGCATCGAGCAGGTCGGCGCGCTTGCTGGTGGCGCGCAATATGGTCATGGCGTTGCGCACGCGCACCGGTTCGTGCTGCAACACCGGGTCGAGGCTGACGTCGAGGATCAGACCGAAGGTATCGCGCACGCTGCTCGAGCCGAGCAGCGGCCAGACCAGGTACGCGCCATCGGCGGCGCCCCAGCGGCCGAAGGTCTGGCCGAAATCCTCGTCATGCTTCTCGAGGCCGATCTCGCTCGCGACGTCGATCAGGCCGAACAGGCCGATGGTCGAATTGAACGCGAAACGCGCCCAGTCGGTGACGGTATCGGCGGGCTTTCCCTGCAGCAGATTGTTGGCGCCGATCCACAGATCGGCGATGTTGGCGAAGAAATTGCGCACCGCGCTGCGCACCGGGCTTGGCAGCACGTTGCGGTAGGCGGTGGATACCGGCTTGCCGATCGCCTCGTCAAAGCCGTCGTTGAACGAATACATCGCGCGGTTGAAGCCTTCGGCCGGATCGCGGCTGTCGCCGCCGGTCGTCGCGCAGCCTGCCGCGCCCGCGAGGAGCAGCACCAGAAGGCAATCCCGCAACATCCGCATCATCGTCACTTGCCGTCCTTGCTCTCAGCCGCCTTGTTGAACAGGAACTGGCTGATCAGGTTTTCCAGCACCACAGCCGATTGCGTCAACCGCAACCGGTCCCCCTGCTTGAGCATCACCCCGTCACCACCCGCTTCCAGCCCCACGTACTGCTCACCGAGCAGACCCGAGGTGAGGATTTTCGCCGACGTATCGCGCGGAAACCTGTAATGCGCGTCCACATTGAACGTGACGATGGCCTCGTAGCTTTCGTTGTCGAACATGACGTTCGACACGCGCCCCACGACCACCCCCGCGCTCTTGATCGGGGCCCGAACCTTCAGGCCGCCAATGTTAGCAAACTTGGCCTGGACCTGGTATGTCTCGGCGGTGGAAAAGGAGGCCAAATTGCCAACCTTTAACGCAAGAAACAACAGTCCGGCGAAGCCCGCGGCGACGAAGGCGCCGACCCAGATGTCGATGGTGGAGCGTTTCATTTCCCAGTTCCTCCGGTAAACATGAGCGCCGTGAGCACGAAATCGAGGGCGAGGATGGCCAGCGAGGAGGTCACCACGGTGCGCGTCGTCGCCCCCGAGACGCCTTCCGCAGTGGGGGGGGCATCATAGCCCTCGAACACCGCGATCCAGGTCACTGCGATGCCGAAGACCACGCTCTTGATGACCCCGTTCAGGATGTCCTCGCGCACGTCCACGGAAGCCTGCATCTGGGACCAGAACGCCCCCTCGTCGACGCCTATCAGCTTCACTCCGACCAGGTAGCCGCCAAAAATGCCCATCGCCGAAAAGAGGGCCGCGAGCAGCGGCATCGATATCACGCCCGCCCAGAAGCGCGGCGCAACCACGCGGGCGATCGGATCCACGGCCATCATTTCCATGGCGGCAATCTGCTCGGTCGCTTTCATGAGGCCGATCTCGGCCGTGATCGCCGATCCGGCGCGGCTCGCGAACAGCAGCCCGGCGATCACCGGGCCGAGCTCGCGCACCAGTGACAGGGCGACCAGGACGCCGAGGGCCTCGCTCGAGCCGTAGCGCTGCAGCGTCTCGTAGCCCTGCAAAGCGAGGACCATGCCGACGAACAGGCCCGACACCAGAATGATGACCATGGAGAGCACGCCCGCGAAATAGATTTCGCGGATCGTCAGGTGGAAGCGCCGCAGCGCCGTGCCCGAGTGCACCAGCATGTAGGCGAAAAAGCGCGCGGCAAAACCGAGCCGCCAGATCTTGGCGCCGGCCCCCCGGCCCAGGCGCTCAAGGCCCTCGAGCAGGCCGGCAAGCACGCTGCGCTCAGCCACGGGCGGCCTCTGCGACCGGGAGGGACGACAGGGCCCCTCCCCCGTCTATGTCCGCCTCGTAGTCGGGCGCCGGGTAATGGAACGGGATCGGGCCGTCGGGCTCGCCGCGCACGAACTGGCTCACAAAGGGCTCCCCGGAGCGCCGCAATTCGTCCGGCGTACCCTCGCCCACGACCTTTCCCGCGGAAACGAAATAGACGTAGTCGACGATGCTGAAGCACTCCTCGACGTCGTGACTGACGACAATCGAGGTCTGTCCCAGCGCGTCGTTCAAAGTGCGGATCAGCCGCGCGATCACGCCCAGCGAAATCGGGTCGAGGCCCGTGAAGGGCTCGTCGTAGAGCATGAGGCGCGGGTCGAGGGCCACCGCGCGCGCCAGCGCCACGCGCCGCGCCATGCCGCCCGAGAGCTCCGAGGGCATCATTTGCGCCGCGCCGCGCAAGCCGACCGCTTCCAGTTTCATCATCACCAGATCGCTTACCACATCGGGAGGCAGGTCGGTATGCTCGCGCATCTGGAAAGCGACGTTGTCAAACACCGTCATGTCGGTAAACAGGGCCCCGAACTGGAACAGCATGCCCATTTTCCGGCGCAGGGCAAAAACGCCGTCGCTGTCCAGGGCGCTCACGGGCTGGCCCAGCACGCGCACGCTGCCGGCGCTGGGCTTAAGCCAGCCGGCGATGATGCGCAGCAGCGTCGTCTTGCCGCAGCCCGACTGGCCCATGATCCCGACCACGCTGCCCGGCTCGATCCGCAGGCTCACGCCATGCAGCACCGGCCGCGCGGCGGCATAGCCGAACGAAACACGGTCGATCTCGACGACGGGGGCTCTGGCCACGGCTGGAAGGATGCGCAACGGAAGGCGGGATTATAGTATCGCCCGCATGGTAGCCCCCGCCGCATGGTAGCCCCCGCCGCATGCTAGTCCCCGCCGCATGGTAGCCCCTGACACGCCAGCCGCTGCGACCTCTGCCGCCTTTCGTGCCGAGGGGCTCGTCAAGTGCTTCGGCGCGCGGCGGGCCCTTGACGGCGTGGACCTGGAAGTCGCGCCCGGCGCCGCGCTGGGCCTGGTCGGCGCAAACGGCGCCGGCAAGACCACGTTCATCAAATGCGCGCTCGATCTGTGCGCCGCTGACGCGGGCCGGGTTGAAATATACGGCCGCGACAGCCGGCAGGCCGCGGCGCGCGCACGGCTCGCCTACCTGCCCGAACGCTTCGTGCCGCCCTACTATCTGCTCGGCCGCGAGTTTCTTGCCATGACGCTCGAACTCGCGGGCGCCGTATATGACCGCACACGCGCGCAGGCGCTTGCCGCGGAGCTCGAGCTCGATCCCCAGGCGCTCGACCACCCGGTGCGGCAACTGTCGAAGGGCATGACGCAGAAGCTCGGCCTGGCCGCCTGCTTTCTGCTGCCCAGGGATCTCTACGTGCTCGACGAGCCGATGAGCGGGCTCGACCCGGCCGGCCGCGTGGCCGTGAAATCGGTGCTGCGACGATTGCACCGCGGCGGCAGCGCGCTGCTATTTACATCGCACGTGCTCTCCGACGTCGAAGAGCTGTGCTCGACGATCGCGGTGCTCGAACGCGGCGCGCTGCGCTTTCGCGGCACGCCCGCGGAGTTGTGCCGGCGCTACGGCGAACAAAATCTGGAGCTCGCCTTCCTGCGATGCATTCGAACCGATGCCGCTGCGCTCAGCGCCTGAAGGCCGTCCCCGGCTGCTCATCGTCGACGACGACGCGCTGATCGCCGACACGCTTTCGTTCGCGCTGGGCGCCGAATTCGAGGTGCACGCCTGCGAATCACGGCTGCACGCGGTCGAACTGCTGCGCCAGCTGCCCGAGCCGCCGCAACTCGCGCTGGTGGACCTGGGGCTGCCGCCAACGCCGCACGCGCCCGACGAGGGCTTCAGGCTGATCGCGGACCTGCTCGCGCATGCACCGGGGATGCGCATCTTCGTGCTCTCGGGGCAGAACGAAGCCGCGCACGCGCGCCATGCGCGGGCGCTGGGCGCGGCCGAATTCGTCGCCAAGCCCTGCGACCCGGCCACGCTGAAGAAGATCCTGACGCGCGCGCTCGCGGTGCGGGATGCGGAACTGAGCCACGAGCGCAGCGCGCAGGAACTGATCGGACAAAGCCCGGCGCTCATGAAGCTCAAGAGCCAGCTGGCGCAGTTTGCCGGTTCGCCCTACCCGGTATTGATCGAAGGCGAATCCGGCAGCGGCAAGGAACTGGTCGCGCGCAGCCTGCACTGGCTCTCGGCGCGCGCGGACAAGCCGTACTTCGCGCTCAACTGCGCCGCGATCGCGCCCACGCTGGTCGAGCCGACGCTGTTCGGTTATGCCAAGGGCGCCTTCACCGGCGCGGTCGCCAACAAGACGGGCTATTTCGAGGACGCGCGCGACGGCACCCTGTTTCTCGACGAAATCGGCGAGCTGCCCGTCGAGATGCAGGCCAAGCTGCTGCGGGTGCTCGAAAACGGCGAATACCAGCGCGTCGGCGAAACCAGCAGCCACGTTTCGCGCGCCCGCGTGATCGCCGCGAGCAACCGCGACCTGCGCCAGGAAGTGCGCAACGGCGCGTTTCGCGCCGACCTCTACCACCGCCTCTCGGTGTTCACGCTCGGCGTGCCGGCGCTGCGCGACATGGAAAGCGACAAGCTCCTGCTGCTGGAGCATTTCAGGCGCTTCTACGCCGAGCAGTCCGGCGTACAGCCGTTTTCGCTGGACGCTGCCGCCGAGCGGCGCTGGCTTGCGTATGCGTTCCCCGGCAACGTGCGCGAACTGCGCAATATCGTGATCCGCCTCACCACCAAGCACGCCGGGCAGCGGCTGAGCCGCGCGGATCTCGAGCCCGAGTTCGACCTTGCTACCGGCACGCGGCGCGAAGCGCCTTCCGGCGAGGGAGACATGATCGAGCAGGCGCTGCGCCATCTGGAGCGCAGCCGCGGCGTGCGCCTGGACGAAATGCTCCAATCGCTCGAGCGCGGCTATATCGAGGCCGCGCTCAAGCTCACACGCGGCAATGTCAGCCAGGCCGCCAAGCTGCTCGGCGTCAACCGCACCACGCTCTACAGCCGGATGAACCATCCGGAAGACAAGGAAAAATAGCCGGTGGCCCTGTACCTCGAGCACTTCGGCCTGCAAGAGCCGCCGTTTCGCATCACGCCGCACGCCGATTTCTTTTTCGACGGCGCCGACCGCGGCGCCACACTCGAAGGCCTGCAGTACGCGATCCTGCACGACGAGGGCATCGTCAAGGTCAGCGGCGAAATCGGCAGCGGCAAGACCACGCTTTGCCGCGTGCTCATGGAGCGCCTGCCGCCTGAGGTCGAGACCGTGTTCCTCGCCAACCCCTCCTATTCGCGCAGCGAGATTCTGCACGCCATCGCCGAGGAGCTCGGGCGGCCCGCCAACGACCATCCCGCGGCCTTCGCGCTGCGCGACCTGCAGGCGAAACTCATCGAACTCTATGCAAGCGGCAGGCGCGTGGTGGTGATGATCGACGAGGCACACGCGATGCCCGAGGACACGCTGGAACAGGTGCGCCTGCTGTCGAATCTGGAGACGAGCCGCCACAAGCTGCTGCAGATCGTGCTCTTCGGCCAGCCCGAACTGGACTTGGCGCTCAACAAGCCCACGATGCGCCAGTTGAAGGACCGCATCACGCACAGCTTTCGCACCCGCCCGCTGAAAGTCGACGAAACGGGGAGCTACATCGCGTTCCGCATGCACGCGGCCGGCTACAGGGGCCGGGAGGTCTTCACGCCCGCGGCGGTCGCCGCCATCGCGCGCGCCTCCAGAGGCCTCACCCGGCGCATCAATGTGCTGTGCGACAAATCGCTGCTCGCGGCCTTCGCCGCCAACACGCATGCGGTAACGCCGCGCCAGGTGCGTGCGGCCGTCGCCGACTCCGATTTCGCCCCCGTTCCAGGGAGCGAATTCCGCGTCGCGCGCAGCCTGGCGGCAGCCGCCCTGCTGGCCGCCGGCGCCATCGCCGGGGCGAGCGCGTTCTACTGGTTCGAGCGGGGCAGCAGCACCCCCGTGGCCGCCGTGCCGGCCGCACCCGCACCCGCAGCTGCAACAACGCCGACGGCCTTGGCGGGCGAACCCAAGCCGCCTGCGCCGGAAGCGGCGCCAATGGCACCGAGCGCGCAGATTCCCGCGCAGGCGCCTGCGCCGGGCCTTTCACCCGAGCAACTACGCCGCCTGGAAGGCTATAGCGCCGGCCGCAATCCCCTGCTGCGCGAGCGGCTCGCCGCCGCGCGCGAAAAACTCGAGAACGAACCGGACGCGAGCTACAGCATCGAGCTCTTCGTCGCCGAGAACAGCGACGCTGCGCG
>CAZTSJ010000164.1:0-5310 GCA_964616875.1 uncultured Bordetella sp.
CGCTTCAAGGTGTTCGTCATCGACGAAGTCCACATGCTTTCCAAACCGGCCTTCAATTCGATGCTCAAGACGCTCGAGGAACCGCCGGCGCACCTTAAATTCATCCTTGCGACCACGGACCCGCAGAAGATTCCCGTCACCGTGCTCTCGCGCTGCCTGCAGTTCAACCTGAAGCAGATGCCGCGCGCCTTGATCGTCGAACGGCTCGAAAAGATCCTGCCCGAGGAGAAGGTCGCTTTCGATGCCGAAGCGCTGACGCTGATCGCGCGCGCCGCGGCGGGCAGCATGCGCGACGCGCTCTCGCTGCTCGACCAGGCGATCGCGCACGGCGAGGGCGGCCTGAAGGCCGCCGGCGTGCGCGAGATGCTCGGCACGGTGGATGAAACTTACCTGTTGCGGCTGCTGGAAGCGGTTGCCGCGGGCGACGGGCCGGCGCTGGCTGCGATCGCCGGCGAAATGCAGGCGCGCAGTCTCTCCTTCGATGGTGCGCTGCAGGACCTCGCCAGCCTGCTGCTGCGCCTGACACTGGCGCAGACGGTGCCTGCGGCGCTCGAAGACGACATGCCCGAGCGCGAGCGCGTCATGGCGCTGGCGCGTGTGCTCGATCCGGAACTGGTGCAGCTGTGCTACCAGATCGCGCTCCAGGGACGGGACGACCTGCCGCTCGCGCCCGACGAGCACGCCGGATTCCTCATGACGCTGTTGCGCATGCTGGTTTTTCGCCCGGATGGCGCTGGAATTTCCGTTCCTGAAAAAAAAATTGAAGTAAAAAAAGTTGAGAATCGGAAAGAAATCGCGTTCGACGGCAACTGGCCCGCACTGGTGCAGCAGCTGCCGCTCTCGGGTGGCCCGAAGGAGTTGGCGCGCAACAGTGAACTCAGAAGCAATGCCGGCGGCGTTTTCGAACTGGTAGTGCTGAAGACGATGGCGCACCTTGCGGGCGACAGCTATCGCGAAAAACTTCAAGCCGCGCTCACAGCACACCTGGGCAGTTCTGTGAAGCTGCGCGTGACGCCGGGGGAACTGCGCGGCACGACTGCGTCTGCGCTAGATGCGGCAGACCGCGGCGCGCGCCAGGCGGAGGCAGCGCGCGCGGTGAAAGGCGACAGTTTCGTGCAGGACCTCGTCAAACTCTTCGACGGCAGGGTCGTCGATTCGACTATCCGGGAAAAACAGCGATGAAAGGCAATATCGGCCAGATGATGAAGCAGGCGCAGATGATGCAGGAGAACATGCGCCGCATGCAGGAGCAGCTGGGCACCATGGAAGTCGAGGGCCAGTCGGGTTCCGGCATGGTGAAAATCGTCATCAGCTGCAAGCACGAGGTACGGCGGGTCAGCATCGATCCGTCGCTCACTTCCGACCGCGAAATGCTCGAGGACCTGCTGGTGGCGGCATTCAACGATGCCGCGCGGAAGGTCGAGGCCACCGTGGCCGAGAAGATGAGCAGCCTGACCGCGGGCATGGGCTTGCCCGCAGGCTTGAAATTGCCTTTTTAATCTAAAAAGAATTTTTCTATTAAAAAAATGAAACGAGATGCTGTCGCCAGCTCCGCAGGCCTCGACCGGCTGATCGAAACCCTGCGCGTGCTGCCGGGCGTCGGGCCGCGCTCGGCGCAGCGGATGGCGTATTACCTGATGCAGCACGACCGCGCGGGCGCGGAAGCGCTGGCGCAATCGCTCGCTGAAGCCCTGCGCACGGTGCGCCACTGCGGCCGCTGCAACAGCTTCACCGAGGAGGAGCTGTGCGCGCTTTGCCGCTCGCCGCGGCGCGATCCCGCGCTGCTGTGCGTGGTCGAGACGCCCGCGGACCTGGCGATGGTCGAGCAGACGCTCAGCTTCTCCGGGATGTATTTCGTGCTGATGGGCCGGCTCTCCCCGCTCGACGGCATCGGACCGCGCGACATCGGCCTGGACCGGCTGCTGGAGCGCGCCACCGACGGCGTAGTGCAGGAAGTGATCCTGGCGACCAATTTCACCAACGAGGGCGAGGCCACGGCGCACTACATCGCCGAGATGCTGCGTGCGCGAGGCGTGCGCGCGACGCGCATAGCGCGCGGCGTGCCGCTTGGCGGCGAACTCGAGTATGTCGATGTCGGCACCATTTCGCAGGCATTACTCGACCGGCGCGGGGTATAGTCGGACTACAGGAGGCAGGACATGAGGAAGTTCATCGGCATTGCACTTTTTTTCGCAGCTTTTTCGGTACAGGGGCAACTGGAGAAGCGTGACGTCCACATCGCCGTGGGCGGCAAGAGCGCCTTCTACTACCTGCCGCTCACCATCGCCGAGCAGCAGGGCTATTTCAAGGCCGAAGGTCTGGAGGTGAAGATCAGCGACTTCGCCGGCGGTTCGGCCGCGTTGCGCGCGGTGGTCGGCGGCAGCGCCGAGGTCGTGTCCGGCGCCTACGAGCACACCATCAGCCTGCAGGGCAAGAAGCAGTATTTCCGCGCTTTCGCGCTGCAGGGCCGGCTGCCCCAGATCGCCCTGGGCGTGAGCAAGGCGAGAGCCGGGTCCTTCAAGTCCTTCAAGGACCTGAAGGGCATGAAGATCGGTGTCTCGGCGCCGGGCTCAAGCACGCACAATCTGGTCAAGCAGCTGCTTTCGAAGGCAGGGCTGGATCCGAACAAGGACGTTTCGATCGTCGGCGTCGGCGTCGGCGCCGGCGTCATCGCGGCGATGAAAAGCGGGCAGATCGACGCGGTCTCGAATGTCGACCCGATGATCACCAAGCTTGAACTGGACGGCGACATCAGGATCGTCGCCGACACGCGCAGCCTGAAGGGCACTCAGGAGGTATGGGGCGCGGCGTTGCCTGCGGGCTGTCTGTACGCGTCGGAGGAGTTCCTCACGAAGTATCCGAACGTGGCGCTGGCGCTGGCGAGCGCCATCGTGCGCGCCGACAAGTGGATCCAGAAGGCGAGCGCCACGGATGTCGCCAGAGTCGTGCCGGAGAGCTATCTCCTCGGCGACAGGGCGCTGTACCTGTTTGCGTACGACAAGGTCAAGCAGGCGATTTCGCCCGACGGATTGATCCCGGATGCGGGCGCGAAAGCGACCCTCGCGGCCCTGCGCGAGTTCGATCCGGGCGTCAAGAGCATCGAGGTCGACCTGACAAGGACCTACACCAACGAATTCACGAAAAAGGCCAACCAGAAGTACCGGTGAATGCCGCGCTCGCGCTGGAGAACATTACCTGCACGTTCGTCTCGCGCGACAATCCGGGCCAGCGCTACACCGCGGTCCGCGATACCACCCTGGTCGTCGCGCCGGGAGAGTTCGTCTCGGTGGTCGGGCCGACGGGCTGTGGCAAATCGACGCTGCTCAACGTCGCCGCCGGGCTGCTGGAACCCTCGTCAGGATCGGTGCGGGTCGCCGGCGCAGCGCTCAGCGGACTCAACCGCAAGGCGGGCTACCTGTTCCAGTCCGAAGCGCTGATGCCCTGGCGCAATGCGCTCGAGAACATCGTCGCCGGCCTGCAGTTCCGGGGCATGGAGCGCAAGCCGCGTCTTGAGCTCGGCGCCGAGTGGCTGCGGCGCGTCGGATTGGGCGGCTTCGGCGACCGCTATCCGCACCAGCTCTCCGGCGGCATGCGCAAGCGCGTGTCGCTGGCGCAGACCCTGATCCTCAATCCGGAGATTCTGCTCATGGACGAGCCGTTCTCCGCGCTCGACGTGCAGACGCGCCAGTTGATGGAAAACGAGTTGCTCGAACTCTGGTCGTCCAACCGCAAGTCAGTGGTGTTCATCACGCATGACCTGGAAGAGGCGATTGCGCTTTCGGACCGGGTGGTGGTGCTGTCGGCGGGCCCCGCCTCGCGCCCGATCGGCGAGTACCGCATCGACCTGCCCCGGCCGCGCGACGTGGCGGAGATCCGGCTGACGCCGCGCTTCGTCGAGATTCACGCCGAGATCTGGCACGCGATGAAGGACGAAGTGCTGAAGGGCTATGCGCAGCAGCAACAGTAAGTTCGTGCTGCGACTGTGGCAGTTCGGGATGCTGCTGGCGGTGTTCGCACTCTGGCACGTGCTCACCGTGCCGGGGCTCCTGCCGTCGTTCTATTTCGGCGACCCGCACAAGGCGCCGTTCTTCTTCGGCGAGCCGCTCAAGGTGCTCAGCCGGATGTGGGACTGGTTCGCCGGCGGCGACATTTACCGCCACCTCTGGGTCACGCTGGTCGAGACCATGCTGGCGTTCTTCATCGGCACGGTGCTCGGCATCGGCATCGGCATCTGGCTGGCGCTCGCGCCCACTGCCTCGGCGATCTTCGACCCGTACATCAAGGCGCTCAACGCCATGCCGCGCGTCATTCTGGCGCCGATCTTCACTGTCTGGTTCGGCCTTGGCATGGCTTCCAAGGTGGCGCTGGGCGTGACGCTGGTATTCTTCATCGTTTTTTTCAACGTCTACCAGGGCGTGCGCGAAGTCAGCCCGGTCGTGCTGGCCAATGCACGCATGCTGGGCGCATCCCCCCGGCAACTGCTGCGGCACGTCTACCTGCCGTCGGCGATGAGCTGGGTGTTCGCCAGCTTGCACAATTCGGTCGGCCTCGCGTTCGTCGGCGCGGTGGTCGGCGAATACCTCGGCTCTTCGGAAGGCGTGGGCTACCTGATCCTGCAGGCCGAAGGCGTATTCGACATCAACACCGTGTTTGCGGGAATAATGGTGCTGACTGCGTTCGCACTGGTGCTCGACGGCATCGTCTCGCTGGTGGAACGGAAACTCATGGTCTGGCAGCCGCGCAGCGGCGAAACAGAAAGGATCTGAACGTGAGACAGTTTTTGATTGTTGTTTTGCTGGCTTTCTGCTCTTCGCTTCAAGCCCAGCAATACCCGAGCAAACCCGTCAAGGTCATCATTCCCTATCCGCCCGGCTCGACGCCCGACATCGTCGGCAGGACGCTGTCCGCCAAGCTGCAGGAAAGCCTCGGCCAGCCGTTCATCGTCGAGAACCGTACCGGCGCAGGCGGCAACATCGGCGCCGAGGCCGTCGCCAAATCTCCGCCGGATGGCTACACGCTGCTGATCGGCATCAACGGGCCGGCCGCGATCAACAAGTTCCTCTATAAGGACCTCGCCTACGACTCCGACCGGGACCTTGCGCCGGTTTCGCTGCTCGCTTCCGCGCCGCAGATGCTTGTCGTCGCTCCTACGCTCGAAGCGAACGACTTCAAGGCGCTCATCGCATACTTGCGCGCCAACCCGGGGCGCCTGTCCTACGGATCGGTCGGCGGTGGCAGCGCCGCGCATCTGACCATGGAGTTGCTGAAAAGCGACGCGAAGGTGTTCGCCGTGCACATTCCCTACCGCGG
>CAZTSJ010000165.1:0-16493 GCA_964616875.1 uncultured Bordetella sp.
TGATGGCAATCTCGCGGATGCCCGGCAGGCGATGGTTGATCACCTCGGCGCCCAGGTGATCGAGCTTGAGCATGACGTGGTCTTTCTCAGGACCGCAGCCGCGGCCTTCCTTGATCTCGGTGGTCATGGCGCGCGACACGAGGTCGCGGCTGGCGAGGTCCTTGGCGTTGGGCGCGTAGCGCTCCATGAAACGCTCGCCGTCCTTGTTCAGCAGGTAACCGCCCTCGCCGCGCACGCCTTCGGTGATCAGCACGCCCGCGCCGTACCCGCCGGTCGGATGGACCTGGTAGAACTCCATGTCCTCCAGCGGCAGTCCGGCGCGCGCCACCATGCCCAGGCCGTCGCCGGTATTGATGAAGGCGTTGGTGCTGGCGTAGAAAATCCGTCCCGAGCCGCCGGTGGCGAACAGCGTGGCCTTGGCCTGGAAGATGCTGACTTCGCCCGTCTCCATTTCCAGCGCCGTGACGCCGAGCACCGCGCCATCCTGCGGGTCGCGGATGATGTCGAGCGCCATCCACTCGACGAAGAACTGCGTGTTGGTGCGCACGTTCTGCTGGTAAAGGGTATGCAGCATGGCGTGGCCGGTGCGGTCGGCCGCGGCGCAGGCGCGCATCGCCATCTTGGCGCTGCCGTAGTCCTGGGTGTGCCCGCCGAAGGGCCGCTGGTAGATCTTGCCGTTTTCGAGCCGGTCGAACGGCATGCCCATGTGCTCGAGTTCGACCACCACTTCGTTGGCGCGGCGGCACATGTATTCGATCGCGTCCTGGTCGCCCAGATAATCCGAGCCCTTGACCGTGTCGTACATGTGCCAGTGCCAGTTGTCCTCCGACGAATTGGCGAGCGGCGCGGCGATGCCGCCCTGCGCCGCGACGGTGTGCGAGCGGGTCGGAAACACCTTGCTGAGCACCGCTACCTTCACATCAGCGCGCGCCAGCTCCAGCGCCGCGCGCATGCCGGAGCCGCCTGCCCCCACCACAATCGCGTCGAATCTGCGTATGGGCAGCCCCAAGCTCATCTCCAGAGTATCTGTATGGTCCAGCCGACATAGGCTGCAATCGTGAGCAGCACCAGCACTTCCAGCGCCAGGCGCAACCCCGCGGCCTTGATGTAATCCATCAGGATGTCGCGCACGCCGACCCAGGCGTGCCAGGCGAGGCTGGCGATGAACAGCAGCGTCGCCACGCGCATCCAGCCCTGGGAGAAAAGATCGCGCCAGACCGAATAAGTAATATTTTTACTCGAAAGAAAAACAACAACGGCAATGATGGAATAGATCGCCATGATGACGGCGGTAATCCGCTGCGCCAGCCAATCGCGCAAGCCGTAATGCGCACCGGTAACGATTCGCTGGGTCACTTCCGGCTCCTCACCAGATTTTCCAACCGAAAAACGCGGTCAGCAGGAGGCTCGCGGCGAGCACCAGCCAGCTGGTGAGGCGCGCGGTCGCCAGGTCGATGCCCTTGTCCAGGTCCAGGAACAGGTAGCGGATGCCGGCGAAAAAATGGTGGCAATAGGCCCATACCAGCACCAGCAGCGAGAGTTTCACCGGCCAGAGGCCCGCGTAATGCCTGATCTTGTTGAACGCGGATTCGGAGGCCAGGCTGCGGTCCAGCATCCAGAGCAGCCAGACCAGCGCGACGAACAGCAGCGCGCCGCTGATGCGGTGCAGGATCGAGATCCAGCCCGGCAGCGGCAAGCGGATTTCAAATAGCAGCGCCTGCAGGTTGAGGTATTTCGGGCGAACCCGGCTCGCCTGCGTCTTGGCCGCTGCGTCAGACATGGATGCAGGAATTATATAGCTGCGGCGGTGCGGTAGAATCCCAAATTCGCTGCAGCTTCCCCGGAGTTATCAATGTCCAAAGCCCCCATCCGTGTGGCCGTCACTGGCGCCGCGGGCCAGATCGGCTATGCGCTCCTGTTTCGCATTGCCAGCGGCGAAATGCTCGGCAAGGACCAGCCGGTGATCCTGCAGATGCTCGAGATTGCCGACGAGAAAGCGCAAAAAGCGCTCAAGGGCGTGATGATGGAGCTCGACGACTGCGCCTTTCCCCTGCTGCACGGGATGATTCCGGCTGCGGACCCCATGGTGGCGTTCAAGGATGTCGGCGTTGCCCTGCTGGTGGGTGCGCGGCCGCGCGGTCCTGGCATGGAACGCAAGGATCTGCTCGAAGCCAACGGCAAGATATTCGGCCCCCAGGGCCAGGCGCTGGACAAGGTTGCTGACAGAAACGTCAAGGTGCTGGTGGTCGGCAACCCGGCCAACACCAACTGCCTGATCGCGATGAAGAACGCGCCGAGCCTGAAACCCTCGCAGTTCACCGCGATGATGCGCCTGGACCACAACCGGGCCACGTCCCAGGTCGCGCAAAAAGTGGGCAAGGCCGTTACCTCGATTAAAAAAATGACCATCTGGGGCAACCACTCTGCCACTCAGTACCCCGATCTGTTCCAGGCCGAGGTCGTGGAGGAAAATGCGGGAAAAAAAGTCTGGCCCATGATCAACGACCAGGCCTGGCTCGAGTCCACCTTTATCCCGACGGTGCAAAAGCGCGGCGCCGCGATCATCGAAGCGCGCGGCCTGTCGTCGGCGGCAAGCGCGGCCAACGCGGCCATCGACCACGTGCACGACTGGTCGCTCGGATCCCGGGAGGGCGACTGGGTTTCGATGGGCGTGCCTTCGGACGGCAGCTACGGCATCGCAGAAGGCGTGCTCTACGGCTATCCGGTCACCTGCAAGGGCGGCAAATACGAGATCGTCAAGGGCCTCGAAGTGAGCGATTTCAGCCGCAAGCGCATGGATGCAACGTTGAAAGAGTTGCACGAGGAACGCGATGGCGTGAAACACCTGCTCGGCTGATGACACCCGGAGAAAAATTCAGGACCTCCCTGAAGGAGGAAAAGCCGCTTCAGGTCATCGGCACCATCTGCGCCTATCACGCGCTTCTGGCCAAGCGCACGGGCTACAAGGCAATCTACCTCTCGGGCGGCGGCGTCGCCGCCGGTTCGCTGGGTATGCCGGACCTCGGCATTTCCAACCTCGACGATGTCCTCATTGACGTGCGCCGCATCACCGATGTCTGCGACCTGCCGTTGCTGGTGGACGTGGACACCGGTTTCGGCTCCAGCGCCTTCAACGTCGCGCGCACCACCCGTTCGCTCATCAAGGCGGGCGCCGGCGCCATGCACATGGAAGACCAGGTCGGCGCCAAGCGCTGCGGCCACCGGCCGGGGAAGGAACTCGTCTCGGCAGAAGAAATGTGCGACCGCATCAAGGCAGCGGTGGACGGGCGCACCGACTCTTCCTTCGTCATCATGGCGCGCACCGATGCGCTGGCAAATGAGGGTTTCGAGCGTGCCCTGGAAAGAATTCAGAAATACATCGCAGCGGGCGCCGACATGGTATTTCCTGAAGCCGTAACAGATCTAAATTCCTATAAAAAGATAACTGCGGAAATCAAAGTCCCGGTGCTCGCCAACATCACCGAATTCGGCCAGACGCCGCTGTTCACCGTGGATGAGCTGCGCTCGGCGAACGTGTCCATGGTGCTCTACCCGCTCTCGGTTTTCCGGGCGATGAACCAGACTGCCTTGAATGCATACAAAAAAATAAGAACTGAAGGCACGCAGAAAAACGTCCTGAGCTCCATGCAGACGCGCGAGGAGCTCTACGACTACCTGAACTACCACTCCTACGAACAGAAACTCGATGAGCTCTTTACCCGAGAACGCTCCTAGGCCGAAGAAGTCGGTTGCGCTGTCCGGCGTCCCGGCCGGCAATACCGCCTTGTGCACCGTAGGGCGCACCGGCAACGACCTGCATTACCGCGGCTACGACATCCTCGATTTCGCCGACCTTGCCGAGTTCGAGGAAGTGGCCTACCTCTTGGTGCATGAGAAGTTACCGAACAGGAAAGAACTTTCAGACTATAAAAACAAGCTCAAAGCGCTTCGTTCTCTGCCGCCCCAGTTAAAGACAGTTCTTGAACAAATTCCAAAAACGGCCCATCCCATGGACGTGCTGCGCACTGGCTGCTCGGTCCTGGGCACCCTCGAACCCGAAAAGGATTCGCACCCCATCGAAGGCGCGCGCCAGATCGCTGACCGGCTGATGGCGAGCTTCGGCTCGATGCTGCTGTACTGGTTTCATTTCCAGAATTCAGGCAAACGGATCGAAACCCAGACCGACGATGACTCGATCGGTGGGCACTACCTACATCTATTGCATGGCAAGAAACCGAGCGATTCCTGGGTGCGCGCCATGCACACCTCGCTCATCCTCTACGCCGAGCACGAATTCAACGCCAGCACCTTCACCTGCCGCGTCATCACCGGCACCGGCGCCGACATGTACTCGGCGATCACCGGCGGCATCGGCGCGCTGCGCGGCCCCAAGCACGGCGGCGCGAACGAAGTGTCGGACGAAATCCAGAAGCGCTACAAGTCCGCCGACGCGGCCGAAGCCGACATCCACCGGCGCATGGCGGCGAAGGAAATCGTCATCGGCTTCGGCCACCCGGTCTACACCACGGGCGACCCGCGCAACAAGGTGATCAAGGCGGTGGCCGAGCAGCTTTCGCAGGAAGCGAAGGACATGACGCAGTACCAGATCGCCGAGCGCATCGAGGCGGTGATGTGGCGGGACAAGAAGATGTTCGCCAACCTGGACTGGTTCAGCGCCGTGTCCTACAGCAAGATGGGCGTGCCGACGCTGCATTTCACGCCGCTGTTCGTGATTTCGCGCACCAGCGGCTGGGCGGCGCACGTCATCGAGCAGCGCATCGACGGCAAGATCATCCGGCCCGGCGCCAATTACACCGGCCCCGAGAACCGCAAGTGGCTGCCGCTCGCGGAAAGGAACTGAGCATGTACGAATCCGAACTGACCAAATTCATGCGCGCATACCTCGAGCAGCATCCCGAGGAGCGCGAATCGCAGAAGAAAGGCCGCGCGGTCTGGTGGGATCACGCCGGCAACGAGCGCACCCCGCCCGATCCGGTGCTCCACTCGCCCAAGGCGGGCGGCAACGAATACCTCTTCAAACCGCTCTCGGACAAAGAACAGGACAAGAAATAGTGTCGGGCCACGTTTCCAACGTCCGGCCGAAGCCCGACAAGGTGTTGGAATTAATTTCTTCTTATGTAAAAGATTTTGAGATTAAAAGCCAGGACGCGTACACCACTGCCCGCTATTGCCTGATGGACACGCTGGGCTGCGGCTTCGAGGCGCTCGAATACCCGGCCTGCACCAAGCTGCTCGGGCCGGTGGTCAAGGGCACGGTGGTCCCCAACGGCGCCAGGGTGCCGGGCACGCAATACCAGCTCGATCCGGTCCAGGCCGCGTTCAACATCGGCGCCATGATCCGCTGGCTCGATTTCAACGACACCTGGCTCGCCGCCGAGTGGGGGCATCCCTCCGACAACCTGGGCGGCATTCTCGCGACCGCGGATTGGTTATCGAGGAACGGAAAAGCACTGAAAGTAAGAGACGTGCTTGCTGCGATGATCAAGGCGCACGAAATCCAGGGCGTGCTGGCGCTGGAGAACAGCTTCAACCGCGTCGGCCTCGACCACGTCGTGCTGGTGAAGGTGGCCTCCACCGCCGTTGTGTCCAATCTTTTGAATTTAACGAAAGAAGAAACAATAAATGCGGTGTCCCAGGCCTGGGTCGATGGCCAGTCGCTGCGCACCTACCGCCACACGCCCAACACCGGTTCGAGGAAGAGCTGGGCGGCGGGCGATGCCACGGCGCGCGCAGTGCGCCTCGCGCTCATCACGCAAACCGGCGAAATGGGCTATCCGTCCGTGCTCACCGCCAAGGGTTGGGGCTTCTACGACGTGCTGTTCAAGGGCAAGCCGTTCAAATTCCAGCGCCCGTTTGGCAGCTACGTGATGGAAAACGTGCTATTCAAGATTTCCTTCCCGGCCGAATTCCACTCGCAGACCGCGGTGGAATGCGCGATGCAGATCTTTCAGGATATGGAATCCCTCGGCAAAACGGCTGAAGACATTAAGAAAATCCGCATTAGGACGCACGAGGCGGCGATCCGCATAATCGACAAGAAGGGCCCCTTGAACAATCCCGCCGACCGCGACCACTGCATCCAGTACATGGTTGCCGTGCCGTTGATATTCGGCCGCCTGACCGCGGCGGACTATGAAGACGTGATTGCCAAGGATCCGAGAATCGATGCCCTGCGGGCGAAGATGTATTGCGTGGAAGACAAGAAATTCACGCGCGACTACCACGCGCCGGCCAAACGCTCGATCGCCAACGCGCTCACGGTGGAGTTCAAGGACGGCAGCAAGCTCAAGGAAGTGCTCTGCGAGTACCCCATCGGCCACAAGCGCCGCCGCAAGGAAGGCATGCCGGTGCTGGTGGAGAAGTTCAAGACCAATCTCGCGCGGCGCTTTCCGGCCAATCGATCCCGCGCCATTCTTGACTTGTTCCTGGATGAAAAGAAACTTCAAGACACTCCCGTGAACGAATTCGTTGATCTGATGGTGATATGAGCATATGGATGTGAACACCAAGCGCCGCATCGACGAGCTGTCCGAGGAGATCCGCCGCTACCCGACGCCGATCGCGCGCTGCGACGAGCAGCTGACGGCGCTGATCGAGGAACGTTCGCGTTTGCTGGATGAAATGAAAAAAGCGTTACAGGCAAAAAAGCCGTGAGGCGTGCCTTCACCGCGCTGCTGTTCGCGCTTGCACTTGCCCCGGCGCTGGCCGCCGTGGGCTGGGAGCGCTTCTTCGAACTCTCGTTCGGCGATCTGCGTGCCGAAGCCGTGGACGCGCAGAAGGCCGGCAAGCAGGGCCTGGTGGTCATGTACCACTTCGACGACTGCCCGTATTGCGCGCGCATGAAGCGCGAGGTCCTGTCGCGGCCCGAGGTGCAGGCCTATTACCGCGAGCGCTTCCGCGCGATCTCCATCGACACCCGGGGTGCGCAGGAGATCACTGGCTTCGATGGCCGCGCACTGCTGGAGCGGGATTTCGCTCGCGCGCGCAGTGTGCGCGCCACGCCGACATTCCAGTTCTACGCCACGGATGGCAGGCTGCTCGCCACGCACGCCGGCGCCATCTACGATCCCGCCGAGTTCATGCTGCTGGGCGAGTACGTCGCCAGCGGCGACTACCGGAACGTGAGTTTCAATGCTTACAAGCAATCGAAGCACAAACGAGGAAGCTGATCATGCCGCACAACCTGCACAACACCCTCCAGCCGCTCAAGGGCGGCAAGTTCTACTCGCTGCCTCAGCTGGGTAAATCTTTGGGCCTGAAAATTGAAAGGCTGCCCATTTCGATCCGCATCGTGCTCGAGTCGGTGCTGCGCAACTGCGACGGCAAGAAAGTCACCGAGGAGCACGTCCGGCAGCTCGCCAACTGGAAGCCCACGGCTGTGCGCACGGACGAGATCCCCTTCGTGCTGGCGAGGATCGTGCTGCAGGACTTCACCGGCGTGCCGCTCTTGTGCGACCTCGCCGCGATGCGCAACGTGGCGCACAAGATGGGCAAGGACGCCAAGGTGATCGAGCCGCTGGTGCCGGTTGACCTGGTGGTGGACCACTCGGTGCAGATCGACCACTACGGCAACAAGAACGCGCTCGATCTCAACATGAAGCTCGAATTCAAGCGCAACGAGGAGCGCTACCAGTTCATGAAATGGGGCATGCAGGCGTTCGACACCTTCAAGGTCGTGCCCCCGGGCATCGGCATCGTGCACCAGGTGAACCTGGAATTCCTCGCGCGCGGCGTGCACCAGAAAGACGGCATCTATTACCCTGACACCCTCGTCGGCACCGACAGCCACACCACCATGATCAACGGCATCGGCGTGGTTGGCTGGGGCGTGGGCGGCATCGAGGCCGAGGCCGGCATGCTCGGCCAGCCGGTGTATTTCCTCACGCCGGACGTAGTGGGAGTTAACCTCAAAGGCAAGCTGCATCCCGCTTGCACCGCGACCGATCTCGTGCTCACTGTCACCGAGATGCTGCGCAAAGCCAAGGTGGTGGGCAAGTTCGTCGAATTCTTCGGCGCAGGCTGCGCCTCGCTGTCGGTGACGGACCGCGCCACCATCGCCAACATGGCGCCCGAGTACGGCGCGACGATAGGCGTCTTCCCGGTGTACGACAAGACCATCGACTATTTCAGGGGCACCGGCCGCACGGACGCCGAAATCGCCGCCTTCGAGGCCTACTACAAGGCGCAGCAGATGTTCGGCGTGCCCAAGGCCGGCTCGATCGACTACAGCGAGAGCCTGGAGCTCGATCTCTCGACCGTGATGTCATCGCTGGCGGGTCCGAAGCGCCCGCAGGACCGCATCAACCTGGACAAGATGAAGAGCTCGTTCACGAGCCTCTTCTCCGCGCCGGTGAAAGAGAACGGTTTTGCAAAAAATTCTTCTGATTTATATAAAAAATATAAAACATATGACGGCCTCGAAATCAGCAACGGCGACGTGCTGATCGCGGCGATCACCTCCTGCACCAACACCTCCAACCCCGGCGTGCTGCTGGCCGCCGGACTGCTGGCGAAGAAGGCGGTCGAGCTCGGCCTGACGGTGAAGCCGCACATCAAGACATCGCTCGCGCCGGGTTCGCGCGTGGTCACCGATTACCTCACGCGCGCGGGCCTGCTGCCCTACCTGGAGAAACTCGGCTTCTACCTTGCCGGCTACGGCTGCACTACCTGCATCGGCAACGCGGGTCCGCTGTCGCCGCCGATCGAGGAAACCATCGTCAAGAACGAGCTGGTGTGCGCCGCGGTGCTCTCGGGCAACCGCAACTTCGAAGCGCGCATCCATCCCAACATCCGCGCCAACTTCCTCGCCTCGCCGCCGCTCGTGGTCGCCTATGCGATCGCCGGGTCTGTTCTGGTTGATTTTAAAAATCAACCAATTGGAAAATCAAAGGATGGACAGGACGTTTACATCGGACATATCTGGCCAAGCAGTGATGAAATCCAGTCGCTAATGAAGCTGGCGATGGACGCGGCCACTTTCCGGCGCCTGTACGGCGATCTCGCCAATGCGAGCCCGATGTTCAAGAAAATCTCGGCGCCCTCCGGGCAGGTGTACAGCTGGCCGAAATCGAGCTACATCGCCGAGCCGCCTTTCTTCAAGGATTTCAGCATGCAGCCCGGGCGCCCGGGCAACATTTCGGGCGCCAAGGTGCTCGGCGTGTTCGGCGACTCGGTCACCACCGACCACATCAGCCCGGCCGGCTCGATCAAGCCGACCTCGCCCGCCGGCATCTACCTGCAGGAACACGACATCGCGGTGGCCGATTTCAACAGCTACGGCGCGCGCCGCGGCAACCACGACGTCATGATGCGGGGGACGTTTGCCAACGTGCGCATCAAGAACCTGATGATTCCCGGCAGCGAAGGTGGGGTTACTTTATATAAGAATGAAAAATTACCCATTTACGACGCGGCGATGCGCTACATCGCGGATGGCACGCCCACGGTGATATTCGGCGGCGAGGAATACGGCACCGGCTCCTCGCGCGACTGGGCGGCCAAGGGCACCCAGCTGCTCGGCGTCAAGGCCGTGATCACGCGCAGCTTCGAGCGCATCCACCGCTCCAACCTGGTCGGCATGGGGGTGCTGCCGCTGCAGTTCCTGGGCGATGACAGCGTCAACAGCCTGGGGCTCAAGGGCGATGAGGAAATCTCCATTTCCGGCCTGGATGACATTCACCCGCAACAGGAATTGACCCTTGAAATAAAAAGGACGGACGGAACGAAACAGCAAATCAAGGTCAAGTCGCGGATCGACACGGCAATTGAAGTCGACTACTACAAGCACGGCGGCATCCTGCCTTACGTGCTGCGCGAATTGATTTCGAAGGCCGGCCCGGCGAGGGTAAAAGCTGCGTAGTTGGCTGTTCTTTGTTTTCGCGGCCTTCAGCCTTTCAGTCCAGGCTGAAGAGCTCGCCGGCCCGCAGCTCGTGGCCGAGCTGCGCAAGGGTGGCTACGTGCTCTACCTCCGCCACACCTCGACGGATTTCAGCAGGAACGACGCCGGCATGACCTCGTTCGAGGACTGCGCCAGCCAGCGACCCCTCACGGACAAGGGCCGCGACGAGGCGCGCGCCATCGCCGGCCATCTCAAGCGCCTCGGCATCCCCATCGGCAAGGTGTACGCGAGCCCGTTCTGCCGCACGGTCGAGACCGCGATGCTCGCGTTCGGCAGGGCGAAGAAGACCAACGAAGCGCGCGGCGGCCCGGTGAAATCCGACGATCCCAAGCGCTACGACGCGCTAAGAAAACTGCTTGCAACACCGCCTGCGAAGCGCGCAAATAACGTCATATCCAGCCACGGCAATCCGTTCTTCGCCGTGTTCGGGCCGCCCTACCTCGCCGAAGGGGAAATCGCGGTCGTTCGTCCCGGTGGACCTGCGCGCTTCGAAACCGTGGCGCGCATCCGGCACGCCGACTGGGACAGCCTGCAGCCCTAGCGCAGTACCCGGGCGCCTAGTTTCAGCAGCTTTTTCAGCACCGCGGTATCCAGCCGCAGCATCTGCTCGGCCCAGCTCGCGAGCGCTTCCATGAGCGCGAGCGTCTCGCGCAGGCGCTTCTGCGTCTGCGGTTCCTCGCGTGCGAACTCCCTGCTCTCGACGCAGCCGCGCAGGAAGGCCGTGGTCGGGTCGAACTCGCGTTCCTTGCGCTCGCGCACGATGATGCGCATGAGCTCCCAGGGGTCCAGCGCGGACTCGAAATGGTCGCGCCGGTCGCCCGCCAGGTGCGTGACCTTGACGAGGTCCCAGTTCTGCAGCTCGCGGATGCTGGTGCTGACATTCGACCGGGCCACCTGCAGCACCGCCGCGATCTCCTCGGCGTGCAGCGGCCGCCCGAGCAGGAACAGCAGCGCGTGGATCTGCGACACGGTGCGGCTCACGCCCCAGCGCGTGCCCATCTCGCCCCAGTGCAGGACGAAACGCGCCCCCAGGGCGCCCACCGCCCCGGTCAGGGCGTCTTCTGCGGTATCGACGGCGGCCATGACTTGACGCAAGGCTAGTCTTGTCTTATTATTCTGTCAAGACTGAAATTACCGAAGGACAAGAACATGAGAGTAATGGTCTTGGGCGGCACCGGGTTCATCGGCCGCAACGTCGCCGCGGCGCTGCGCGCCCGCGGGCACGCGGTGGTCATCGGCACGCGCCGCCCGAAGCGCGCCCTGGCGAAGCTGCCCCCGGCCCTGCGCGACTGCGAGCTGCGCGAAACCCACCTCGAGTTCCTCACCACCTGTTATGCCTGGAAGCCGCTGCTCGCCGGCGTCGACGTGGTCGTCAACGCGGTCGGCATCCTGCGCGAGCGCGGCCGCGAGACTTACGACCGCGTGCACAACATGGCGCCCACGGCGCTCGCCGCGGCCTGCGAGCGCATGCAGCTGCGCCTGATCCACGTCTCCGCGCTCGGCCTGCGCAAGCAGGCGCTGAGCCGCTTCATCCACTCGAAAATCCTCGCCGAACGCGCCATCGCCGCCGGCGGCGCCGACTACTCGATCGTGCGGCCTTCGCTGCTCGACGGCGAGGGCGGCTTCGGCTCTGAATGGCTCAGGCGCGTCGCGCGCTGGCCGGTGCACTTCATCCCCGTGGAAGCCCTGGGCAGGATGGCGCCGCTGGACGTGCGCGACCTGGGCGAAGCGATTGCCGTGCTGTGCGAGATGCGTGCGCGGCCCGATTGGCGCGAGGTGGAGCTGGGCGGCAGCGCACTGCGCACGATGGCGCAGTACCTTGCGTCGCTGCGCGCCCTGCACGACGAGCGCCCTGCCCTGCGCATCGGAGTGCCGCGCTTCATCGCGCGCATCACGGCGCACTTGTGCGACCTCGCGCACTTCTCGCCGTTTTCGTTCGGCCACCTGGAACTGCTGCGGCGGGACAACGCGCCGCGCCCGAACCTCCTGCCGCTGCTGCTCGGCCGCGCGCCTCTGCCCGTGGGACGCGACCTGCCCGCATCGCCACCCACCTCGCGTCCCGCTTACGCGCCAGGGCTAACCTTCGTCGGCAGAATCCGCGAACTTCTCCAATAGGCGGCGATTTCGCTTGGTGGGCCTGCCCCTCAGGCGCGAGGCCGGTTCGGTGCCCCAGCGGCGAAGGTCCCTGAGCCGCTGGCGTTCCGCCAGCCCGGCGGCGCTTTCCTCGTAGAGCTGCCTGGCTTGCGTCGCGGGCCCGCGCCGTTCGGCAAGGCCGCGAACGGTGACTTGCCACTCGAACTCATCGATCCGGACGGCAAGCGCGTCGCCCGCCTTCACCGCGTGCGCGGGCTTGATGCGTTCGCCGTTCAGTTTCACGCGGCCGCCGACGACGGCGTGCTGCGCCAGGCTGCGCGTCTTGAAGAAGCGCGCGGCCCACAACCATTTGTCCAGCCGCATCCGTGCGGCTCAGGCTTTTGCCAGCGTTCCTACGGGACAGGAAACGCCGGTGCCGCCCAGCCCGCAGTAGCCGTTCGGGTTCTTGGCCAGGTACTGCTGGTGGTAGTCCTCGGCGTAGTAGAACTCCGGCGCGGGACGGATCTCGGTGGTGATGGAGGGAAATTTTTTATTTTTCAATGCCCGTTCAAAAACTTCCTTCGATGCAAGAGCTTTCTCGAGTTGCTCGTCCCCGTATGCGTAGACGGCCGACCGGTACTGCGACCCCGAGTCGTTGCCCTGGCGCATGCCCTGCGTCGGATCGTGGCCTTCCCAGAACGCCTTGAGCAGCGTCTCGTAGGCGACTTTCTTCGGATCGAACACCACCAGCACCACCTCGGTGTGGTTGGTGAATCCGGAACACACTTCGTCGTAGCTCGGATTCTTCGTTTCGCCGCCGGCGTAGCCGACCGAGGTGCTGTAGACGCCGGGAATATTCCAGAACAGCTTCTCCGCGCCCCAGAAGCAACCCAGCCCGAATACCGCCTGCTCCACGCCTGCCGGAAACGGCGGCACGATGCGGTTGCCGTTGACGGCGTGCTTCGCCGGCACCGGCATTTTCTGTTCGCGACCCGGTAGCGTGCTACTGGCGGGCAACAGGGACTTCATTTTCTTCATGAACGCGAACATGGGCGGCGGCTCCAGGTGTGGGTTGAAACTGCGTCGAACGCTAGAATAGCACCATGAAAATATGCGTTTACGGCGCCGGCGCGATCGGCGGCCTGATTGCCGGCCGGCTCGCGCAGGCGGGCCACGAAATTTCCGTCGTCGCCCGGGGCGCCAACCTTACGGCAATCCGCGCAATGGGCCTGCGGATTTCTTTTGAAGGCAATGAAGTTGCAGTAAAAATCAGGGCTGATTCCGACCCTGCAAAGCTTGGACCGCAAGACGCCGTGCTCGTCGCGGTGAAAGGCCAGGGCATGGCGCAGGTCGCCGACACGATCGCGCCGCTGCTCGGTCCGGACACCTCGATCGTCACTGCGATGAACGGGGTGCCGTGGTGGTTCTTCGACCGCCTCCCTTTCGCGAGCGAAAGACCTCCCGGCGGCGGCGGCAAGCTTAGGCTCGAATCGCTCGACCCGGGCGGCACGATTTCGGCTGCCATGCCGACCGAACGCATCGTCGGCTGCGTGGTCCATCTCGCCGCTTCCACGCCCGAACCTGGCCTCATCCGCCACAGCATCGGCTCACGCCTGATCCTCGGCGAGCCCGGCGGCGAGAACACCGCGCGCACGCAGACCATCGTCGCCGCGCTGAAGGACGCGGGCTTCGCGGCCGAAGCGAGCGGCTTCATCGAGAAGGACTTCTGGGTCAAGCTGCTCGGCAACCTCAGCGTCAACCCGGTCGCCGCGCTGACCCTCGCAACCTGCGACCGGCTGCTCCTCGACCCGTACGCCAAGGCCTACATGATCGCGATCATGCGCGAGTGCCTCGCCATCGGGCGCGCCGTGGGCGTGGACGCGGACATCGATCCGGAGGCGCGCCTCGACATGGCGCGCCACCTCGGCGCTTTCAAGCCCTCGACGCTGCAGGACCTCGAAGCCGGCAAGAGCCTCGAAATCGACGGCCTGCTGACCGGCACGCTTGAAATCGCCCGCAAGGCCGGCGTCGCCGCGCCCTACACCCAAAGCCTGGCGGGCCTCGCCCGCCTGCGCGCGGAATCCACCGGCCAGTACCGGTGAAGTAGCCGAAAGGCTGCGGCGTGAGCCTAGCTCGGCAGCGCCGGCGTGTCCTGCGGCACGAAGAAGTCGGGCAGGAACCTCGTCGTCCCCGGCACCGCCGCGTAGACCGAAAAATCGCGCACGCCCGCGGCGTGCAGCACCAGGTCGTCGATGCAGAAGTTGCCGGTGAATTCGCGGCTCGGCTTGCAGAATATGGCGTGCGCCGCGTCGGCCATGATCTCGGGCTTGCGCGATTGCTGCATCATCGCATCGCCGCCCAGCATGTGCACCGCGGCGGTGGCGATGGTGGTGCGCGGCCAGAGCGAATTGGCGGCGATGCCGTCCTGCCTGAACTCCTCGGCCCAGGCCAGCGTGCACATGCTCATGCCGTACTTGGCCATCGAGTAGGCGACGTGCGGCGCAAACCACTTCGCCGACATATCAAGTGGCGGGCTGAGCGTGAGGATGTGGGGATTGCGCGACTTCTTCAGGTGCGGGATGCAGGTCCGCCCCGCGAGGTAGGTGCCGCGCGCGTCGACGCCGTTCATCAGGTCGTAGCGCTTCATGTCGCAGGCGAGCGTGCCGGTAAGCTGGATGGCGCTGGCGTTGTTCACCAGGATGTCGATGCCGCCGAAAGTGGCAACGGCCTTTTCCACCGCCGCGATCAACTGCGCCTCCTCGCGGATGTCGCACTGCACGCCCAACCCCTTGCCGCCGGCTTTTTCGATTTCTGCCACCGCGCTGTGGATGGTGCCTGGCAGCTTCGGATGCGGATCGCTGGTCTTGGCGGCGATCACCACGTTGGCGCCGTCGCGCGCGGCGCGCACCGCGATCGCCAGCCCGATGCCGCGGCTGCCGCCGGTGATGAACAATGTCTGGCCTTTGAGACTCATGAGGATTCCTTGTTTGGGTCAGTAGAATATACATCCACCCGTGGAGAAAACAGCGAATCCCCACCGCCTCTGCGTCGCGCCGATGATGGACTGGACCGACTTCATAGGGGAAATATCGGACGTGGTACACCGTGGAGCACCCCGATATTTTGTCCGCCCCTGATTCCCGGCAGGCTGTCGGCTGCACAGCGCATCGCCGCTATCAATGCTATCATCCACACCGCACATCGTCGCTGAGGGATACGTATCATGGCTAATCTGATCGTCCGCAATGTCGACGAACGCATCGTTCGCGCGCTGAAATCCCGCGCTGGGAAGCACGGCCGCAGCGCCGAGGCCGAGCACCGGGAACTGCTCGCTGCCGTGTTGCTGAAGTCGAGGACGAAGTCGTTCGCGGAGATACTCGCCTCGATTCCGAACGTCGGCGAGGACGCCGACTTTGCCAGAATTGACGACGACGCCAGCCCGAATGTACTTGGTTGATACGGATGTGGTCAGCGAAGTACGCAAGCGCGCCAGGGCAAACCCAGGCGTCAGGCGCTTCTTCGCAGAGGCGCGAAACAAGGGCGATGCGCTCTATCTGAGCGTCATCACCCTCGGCGAGATCCGGCGCGGAGTCGAAGCGATCCGCCACCGTGGCGACGCCAGGCAGGCGAAACAACTCGAGACGTGGTTGACCGCGGTGCTTAAAGACTTCGGCGACAAAATCCTGGATTTCTCGCACGACGAGGCCCAGGTGTGGGGCCGCTTGCGCGTTCCACATCCGGAGAACGCGATCGACAAACAGATTGGAGCGACCGCTCTGACCCATGGCCTCACGCTGGTCACCCGCAATACCGCGCACTTCTCCGGCCTGGGCCTGACGCTCGTCAATCCATTCAACTAGAGTGAGCGAACCAACGAGCGCTCACCGCCTGTGCACGGCCCCCATGATGGACTGGACCGACTTCATAGGGGAAACCGGCGGCTTGGTACACTGAGGGCCACACCGTTCGGTTGATCTGCTCCTTCAGAGCGGCGGAAGTTCCTTGAACGGATTGAAGACCTGCAGGCCGGGCCGGCGGAAATCTTTGTCGTTTCCAGTGACGATCGTCAGACTGTGGCGCCGTGCGGTGGCGGCGATGTAGCCGTCCTCCACGGGCATGCGCTGCCCATTCTTTTCCAGCAGGGGCTCCTGATCGGCCCAGACGTGGGCAACCGAGACGTTGAAGCCGAGAATGCGGCCGCCGAGCGCATCCACCAGCCTTTTCAGCCCGTCCTGCAAATCGCGGCGCTGCCGACCCTCCTTCGACCGCACCCAGTAAGCAAGCTGAGCGATGACGATGGCGCTCGTGTAGCACCGGTCGCGCTCATGGTGCAGCCACGCGACCACGCGGGCGTCCCCAAGGCGCTTGGCCGGCTGGCAGATGACGTCGGTATCCAGCAGCCAGTTCAAATCCGGCGGCGCCTCGCGGGCGCCTTCCGGCGACGCGGCAGATCGTCCATGCTCACCGGGCACTCACCCAGCACCGCGAGCCAGTCGCCTGC
>CAZTSJ010000166.1:0-4154 GCA_964616875.1 uncultured Bordetella sp.
GGCCTTCGAGTGGAGCAAGCTGATCGCCGAGGGGGTGCGCCCCTGGGGCAACCCGATGGGCGCGGCCCAGTTTGGCTCGGCCTTTTTCATGATCACGGGTTTTCATGGCACGCACGTGTCGATCGGCGTGATTTTCCTGATCATCGTGGCGGTAAAGGTGTTGCGCGGCGATCTGGATCACCAGAGGCCGGGCTTCCTCACCGGCCGCAAGGGCAACTACGAGATCGTCGAGATCATGGGTCTGTACTGGCACTTCGTCGATCTGGTGTGGGTCTTCATCTTCGCACTCTTCTATCTTTGGTAAGGGATATCTTGGAACACGCACAGGGGCAACAACCGGCTGTCGCGGCACACGCACAGGGCCAGCAACATCCGATCGGCATATATCTCAAGATCTGGGGATTGCTCTTCATTCTCAGTGCCATGTCTTATGCGGTCGACTACTTCCACTTTCAGGGCTACCTGAGGTGGTTTCTGATCATCGTGTTCATGTTGTTGAAGGCCGGGCTGATCGTTGCCGTCTTCATGCACATGATGTGGGAGCGGCTGGCCCTCATGTACGCCATCGTCGTCCCAACGCTGTTGCTGATGGTGCTTCTGGGCATCGGGGCGCTTGAGGCGGACTACACTTTCTTTACGCGCGGTGTCTTTTTCCTCAAGGGATTGTTGTAGCAATGACCCAAAAAAGCTACGCGGTAAACATTGCGACCATTCTTGGCGTCAGTGTAGTGTTGATGCTGTTCATATTCATTCTGGTGACCCATCACCGCGGCATCCCCGACCGCGTCCGACTGGATAGCAGCGCGTTGCGCTCCACCGCTTCGAGTGCGGCCGAGCGGATCAAACCCGCTGGCCAGGTCAGCGTCCCTTCGGCGGATACCCGGCGGGAGCCTGCAAAAAAAACGGTGGCTGCGCCGCCGCCCAACCGCGACGGGAAATAAGTCTCCCAAAGCGGTTACCGATACCGCCGTTCGCCGGTTCTCACTTGCGGACCTCGAAGACGACAGGTAACACAAGGCCGCCGCGGAATTCCAGGTTGATGACAACCGGGTCGCCGGCGCGCAGTGCCCGTTTCGGGTTCATCAGCATCAGATGGTAGCCTCCCGGCGCAAAGATCAAACTCGCGTTGGCTGCAAGCTCGATCCGCGGCGCGTGCACCATGCCCGCCATGCCGTCCTTGACGATCGTGCGGTGAATCATCGCGCTCTCGAACCCGGCACTGCTTGCGGCCACGAGTACTTGCGGCCGTGAGGTGTTGTTCCGCAACTCCATGTATCCCGCCATCATGCTCATGCCGGGCGGCGTTTCTCGGATCCAGGCATCGCCTACGGCAACCGCATCGCCTGCTTCAAGCTCCCGCACCACTTTGAAACGCTTGCCGATAGCCTCCGCATCATGGGGCGGCGTGAACACGGCATGATATCGGGCTCGCGGATCCAACAGGAACACTGCCGTGCTGTGAGTGACGGGATAGTTTTCCAACCCCGGTGTGATCGTAACCTGATACGGGGCGCCCAGTTGCCCGGCCAGGTTGCCGATCTGCGCGTCGACTCCCTTCACGCCGAGAAAGCTTGGTTCAAAGTGGTCCACGTATTGCCTGAGCTTGCCAGCGGTATCGCGATTCGGATCCACTGAGATGAAGACGAATTGGATATCTTCGGCGCCGACCGTATTCTTGGCGATGTTGTCGCGCGCGCGGGCCAGTACCGCCAGTGTCGTCGGGCAGACGTCCGGGCAATGGGTGAAGCCGAAAAAGAGAAATGACCATTTACCCTTCAAGCTCGCAAGATCGAATAGCCGATCCCTATGATCGGTGAGCGCAAAGGCCGTCAGCGGCTTCGGCCCGGGAAACAAGGTGATCACCTGATTCGGCAGCAACACGGCCCGTGAATCGTGTTGCCGATATATTTCAGCGAGCCACACGCCGGCAAGCATCGCGGCCAGCGCGACGCTGGTTACCATCAGGCCGAATTTGAGGGATATTCTGATTTAAGCCTTCTTCACGTACGCCGAACACCAGCCCTTCCCGGCCACTTGCTTGCCCGGGAAGATCGGACAGCCGGCCCATGCGTCGGTGGCTTTGCCCTGATACAAGGTGCAGTTCGCACAGGTCTGTACGGCCACGTATTTCGGGAACTTTGCTTTGTCCACCTTTGTTGCGTCGTGTTTGTAGCCGAGGCTTTGCGCCTGCGCATCTTTCTCGTCCACCCTGGCGGCCTGCGCGGCGGCCTTGCCGGCACTGCCTGCGATCGTGGCCGAGACCACCGCCAGCGAACCAGCTTTCATGAAATCGCGACGGCCGATATTGATGCGGTTTTGCTTCATTTTCGTCTCCAAGGGATGGAAAGAGCGGCAAATGCCATTTTACTCCGTGATAAAATTTCACGCGTTGCCGAGTGATTTCCTTACCGTCTCCGCCTCCCGCACCCTGCTCGCCCGTGTGCGCAGTTACTACGCGCTGACCAAGCCGCGCGTGGTGTCGCTGATCGTGTTCACAGCGGTGATCGGCATGCTGCTCGCGACGCCCGGCATGGTGCCGCCGCAGATCCTGCTCGCCGCCACCGCCGGCATCGCGCTGGTGGCGGGTGCCGCGGCTGCCGTCAATTGCCTGGTCGAGCAGAAGATCGACGCGCGCATGCAGCGCACCAGCTGGCGGCCGCTGCCGCGCGGCGAACTGACGCCGCTCGAGACGGTGGTGTTCGCCGGTGCCATCGGCGGTTTCGGCCTCTGGGTCCTCGCGCATTTCGTCAATCCGCTCACGATGTGGCTGACGCTCGGCACCTTCGTCGGCTACGCGGTGGTCTACACGCTGATTCTGAAGCCCCTCACGCCGCAGAACATCGTCATCGGCGGCGCCTCCGGGGCGATGCCGCCGGTGCTGGGTTGGGCCGCGGTGACGGGCGAGGTGACGACCGAGGCGATGCTGCTGTTCCTCATCATCTTCGCCTGGACGCCGCCGCATTTCTGGTCGCTGGCCCTGTACCGTACCGAGGACTACGCGCGCGCGGGCGTGCCGATGCTGCCGGTGACCCACGGCAAGGACTACACGCGGCTGCAGGTGCTGCTCTATACGCTGATCCTGTTCGGCGTCTCGCTGCTGCCCTACGCCGCGCGCATGAGCGCCTGGCCCTACCTGGTAGCGGCGGTCGTGCTGGGTCTCGTCTACATAGGTTATGCAGTGCGCATCTACGCCGCCTACAGTGATCGCCTGGCGCGCAGCTGCTTCCGCTACTCGATCGTGTATCTTGCTGCGCTGTTCGCGGCGCTACTCGTTGATCACTATCTGGCGCTCTAGACGGGGGAGGGGCCCTGTCTTCCCTCTCGGTCTCGTCCTCCTCGCGCTGCTGCTGCTGGCGTGCAGTCCCGAAGGCCCCAAGTTTCGCAGCACCGACATCACCGGCGCGGACTTCGGCAAGGAGCTCGCGCTCACGGGGCACGACGGCAAGCCGCGCACGCTCGCCGATTTCCGCGGCAAGGCGGTGGTGCTGTTTTTCGGCTTCACCCATTGCCCGGATATCTGTCCCACGACGCTGGCGGATGCTGCAGGTGCCATAAAGGCGCTGGGCAAGGACGCTGATCGCGTCCAGGTGCTCATGGTCACTGTGGACCCCGAGCGGGATACGCCCAAAGTGCTGGCGCAGTACGTTCCCGCCTTTGATCCCCGCTTCCTCGGCCTGTACGGGGACGCCGCCGCGACGCAACGCGCGGCGAAGGAGTTCAAGATCTTCTACGAAAAGAGGAAAGCCGGCGACTCCTACAGTGTCGATCACAGCGGCCAGAGCTACGTCATCGACGCGCAGGGCCGGCTGCGCCTGTTCGTGCGCCACGACCGCATTGCCCAGGATCTCGCCGGAGATCTGCGCGTGCTGCTTGCGGAGAAAAACTAGGCTGCTGCCGGCGCCTGCAGCGCCCGCTGCGGCGCGTCTTGTGCCGTGATCAGCCGCTTCATCTTCTCGAAGGCCTTGGCCTCCAGTTGCCGGATGCGTTCGGCCGAAACCTTGAACTCCGCGGCGAGCTCGTGCAGCGTGGCGCCATCCTTTTCCTTCAGCCAGCGCGCTTCCACGATGCGCCGGCTGCGGGGATCGAGCGTAGCAAGCGCGCTGCGCAGGCCCTCTGCGCCCAGCCTCTCGTCTTGCTCGGCTTCCAGCAGGCGC
>CAZTSJ010000167.1:0-13543 GCA_964616875.1 uncultured Bordetella sp.
CCTGAACGGCGCGATCGCCGGCCGGCCGAAGAACGAAAAAGTGATACGCGACATGATCAGGGCGCTGGGCGGCAAGCTGCCGATCGAGCTCGGCGGCGGCATCCGCGACCTGGACACCATCGAGAACTACATCGACGCGGGGGTGACCTATGTGGTCATCGGCACCGCGGCGGTCAAGAACCCCGGCTTTCTGTCGGATGCCTGCTATGCGTTTCCGGGCCACATCATCGCCGGGCTGGACGCCAGGGACGGCAAGGTCGCGGTCGAGGGCTGGTCGAAGATGACCGGCCACGACGTCGTCGACCTGGCGAAAAAATTCGAGGACTACGGCCTGGAAGCGCTCGTCTATACCGACATCGGCCGCGACGGCATGATGACGGGCGTGAACATCGAGGCCACCTTCAAGCTTGCGCAGGCGATCAAGACCCCGATCATCGCCAGTGGCGGCCTGCACAGCATCAAGGACGTGCAGGAGATTTGCGCCAGGCTGGTCCCGGAAGGCGTGATCGGCGCGATCGCCGGACGGGCGCTTTACGAGGGGGCGCTCGACTTCAAGAAAGCCCAAGCCGCAGCTGACAAAGAGATTGCCAAGACTTAATCATGGGTCTGGCCAAGCGCGTGATTCCATGTCTTGATGTCACGGCAGGGCGAGTCGTGAAAGGCGTGAATTTCGTCAGCCTGCGCGATGCCGGCGATCCGGTGGAGATCGCTGCGCGCTACGACGCGGAAGGCGCCGACGAGCTCGCGTTCCTCGATATCACGGCGAGTTCGGACGAGCGCGACATCATCCTGCACGTCATCGAGGCGGTCGCGGCGAAGGTATTCATCCCGCTCACGGTCGGCGGCGGCGTGCGCAAGGTCGAGGACGTGCGGCGGCTGCTCAACGCGGGCGCCGACAAGGTCTCGATCAACACCGCGGCGGTGCAGAACCCGGAACTGGTGCGCGAAGCTTCCAGCATCGTCGGCAACCAGTGCATCGTGGTGGCCATCGACGCGAAAAAAAAAGGTGCCGGTTGGGAGGTGTACACCCACGGCGGCCGCAACCCGACCGGCCTGGACGCCGTCGATTGGGCGCGGCGCATGAGCGCGGCGGGAGCAGGGGAGATCCTGCTCACCAGCATGGACCGCGACGGCACGCGCGAGGGCTTCGATCTCGAACTTACGCGAGCGGTGTCGGATGCGGTGGGCGTGCCCGTGATCGCCTCGGGCGGCGTGGGCACGCGCGAGCACCTGGCGCAGGGCATCCTTGAGGGACACGCCGATGCCGTGCTCGCGGCCAGCGTATTTCACTTTGGCGAATTCACGGTGCTCGATTCAAAGCAGTACCTGCAGTCCCGTGGCATCGAGGTGCGCCTGTGACCGGTCCCGCGAACGAATGGTTGAACGAAGTTCCCTGGAATGAGCAGGGCCTGATTCCTGTCGTGACGCAGGAATTCTCCACCGGCCGGGTGCTCACGCTCGCCTGGATGAACCGCGCGGCGCTGGCCGAGACGGCGAAGAGCGGCGAGGCAGTCTACTGGTCGCGCTCGCGCAACAAGCTCTGGCGCAAGGGCGAGGAATCGGGCCATACGCAGAAAGTGCGCGAGTTGCGCCTGGATTGCGATTCCGATGCGATCCTGCTCCGGGTGGACCAGGCCGGCGGCATCGCCTGTCACACCGGGCGCGAAAGCTGTTTTTTCCGCAAACTCGAAAACGGGAGATGGGTGACGACGGATCCGGTGCTCAAGGATCCGGCGGCCATCTACAAAAAATGAGCGACATCCTGCAACGGCTGGCCCGCACCATCGAGGAACGCAAGGCTGCGGACCCGGAGAAGTCCTACGTCGCGAAGCTGCTCGCCGCCGGCGAGGACGAGGTGCTGAAGAAAATCGGCGAGGAAGCGACCGAGACGGTGCTGGCGGCCAAAAGCGGCGAGCGCCTGCACCTGGTGCGGGAAACCGCCGACCTGTGGTTCCACTGCATGATTCTGCTCGCGCGGCACGGCCTCGGGCCCGCCGACGTGCTGGCGGAGTTGCAGCGGCGCGAAGGCATTCCGGGCCTGGACGAAAAGGCGGCGAGGAAGAAATGACGGGCGATGCGAACTGCCTCTTTTGCAAAATCGTGCGCGGCGAAATTGCCTCGAAAAAGGTGCACGAAGACGAGGACGTGTTCGCGTTTCACGATGTCCGGCCGCAGGCGCCGGTGCATTTCCTGATCGTGCCCAAGGAGCACGTGGCGACGCTGTACGACGCCGGCATGGCCCAGCATCGCGCGCTGGGCAAGATGCTGGCGCTGGCGGGCGAGCTCGCCCGCAAGGAAGGGGCGACCGACGGCTTTCGCACCATCATCAACACGGGGCGGGCGGCGCATCAGGAGGTGTATCATGTGCACATGCACGTTATCGGCGGTCCGGAATCGCTTGGGCCGATGATTTCAAAGAGGAAATAGGAGGTCCGTATGGGCTCGCTCAGCATCTGGCACTGGCTGATCGTTCTGGTGATTGTGATGCTCGTGTTCGGCACCAAGAAGCTGCGCAATATCGGCGCGGACCTTGGCGGTGCAGTACGCGGCTTCAAGGATGGCATCCGCGAAGGCGGCGAGAAGCCGGCCGATGCCGGCGCCGCGCCGCAGGTGACCGGCAAGACGGTCGAAGGCGAGGTCAAGAGCAAGACCGAGAACAAGGCCTGAGAGGCTTCCGTTCTGCTTGCTGCGCGGGCGCCCAACGGGCGCCCGTTTGGTTTTAGCAATCGATCATCTTAGGATCCCATGTTCGACATCGGCTTCTCCGAATTGATGGTGATTGGCCTCGTGGCCCTGATCGTGATCGGGCCCGAGCGCCTGCCGCGCGTCGCGCGCACGCTCGGGCACCTGGCGGGCCGGCTGCAGCGCTACGTCGCCGACGTCAAGGCCGACATCAACCGCGAGGTCGAGCTCGACGAACTGCGCAAGATGAAGGATTCGGTGCAGGAGGCCGCCTCGGGCGTCGAGACTTCGGTGCAAAGCGAGCTCAACAAGACCGAAAGTGAATTGAACGCCGCGGCAAATCCGGAAACTGCCGAAGCTCCCAAGCTGCCAGAGAAAGCCGCCTAGCCGTGCAGCAGGACACCTTCATTTCCCACCTGATCGAGCTGCGCACGCGGCTCATGCACGCGCTGATCGCGGTGCTGGCGGGATTCGTGGTGCTGTTCCTGTGGCCGGGCTCCGGCGCGATCTACGATTTCCTCGCCGCGCCGCTCATGCACGCGCTGCCCGAGGGCACCAAGATGATCGCCACCGGCGTCATCACGCCCTTCATGGTGCCGATGAAAGTGACCGCGCTGGTGGCGTTCATGCTGGTGCTGCCCTACGTGCTGTACCAGGCCTGGGCGTTCGTGGCGCCCGGCCTCTACGAGCACGAGAAGACCTTCGCGGTGCCGCTGATCTTCGCCAGCACGGTGCTGTTCCTGATCGGCGTCGCGTTCTGCTATTACTTCGTGTTCGGCACGGTATTCAAGTTCATCAACGATTTCGCGCCCAAATCGATCACCCCGGCGCCGGACATCGAGGCCTATTTCTCCTTCGTCATCACCATGTTCATGGCTTTCGGCGTCACGTTCGAGATCCCGATCGCGGTGATCATCCTGGTGCGCTCGGGCGTGGTGAGCATCGAGCAGCTGACCGAGGCGCGCCCCTACGTGATCGTGGGCGCGTTCGTCGTCGCGGCGGTGGTGACGCCCCCGGACGTGCTCTCGCAGTTCATGCTGGCGGTGCCGATGTGCCTGCTCTACGAGGCGGGCTTGTTCGTGTCCCGCTTTGTCGGGGTCAGGACCAGGGCCAGCGCCGAGAGCCAGGGTCAATCCACAACCCCCTAGGCTCAGGTAGAATCGCGCCCCTGCCTTTTAACCCATGTATTGGACCGACCGGGAAGTACCCATGAAACGCAAATACGGCTCCGCCCTGAAGAACGAATCCATCGCCGAGCAGCGCATGCGCGAGCGCGCCAAAGAGTCCGGCGACAACAGCTTCAATTTCGGCTCCGAGCTGCGCAAGGGCGCCATCGGCCGCGGCAAGCATCGCGGCCGCGCCGACGTCGCCGCGCACAACAAGAAGTAGCCTGCCGCCCCTCGCGCCTGTCTACGGACAGGCCGCCATCACCTGCGCGACCGCGGCGGTAAGCCGCTTGCCGTAAGGCACATGCAGGAACTCGTTCGGTCCGTGCGCATTGCTGCGCGGGCCGAGCACGCCGCAGACCATCATCTGCGACTTCGGAAAGCCCTTCTGCAGCATGCTCATGAGCGGAATCGTGCCGCCCTGTCCCATGTAACCCAGCGGCGCGCCGTAGTGTGCCTGCGAGGCGGACTCAAGCACGTTTTCGAGCCAGGGCGCGAGTTCCGGCGCGTTCCAGCCGGTAGCGCCCGAAGGCCTGCCCGCTGCGGCGCCGGCGCGGCCATCGGGGCGGAAAGTGACGCGCGCGTTGTACGGCGCGTTGTCTTCCAGCAGCGTCTTGAGTTCCAGCGCCGCCTTGGAGCCGTCGACCAGTGGCGGCAGGCGCAGGCTCAACTTGAACGCGGTGTAGGGCCGCAGTACATTGCCGGCGCTGCCGAGATCCGGAAAACCCTCCACGCCAGTGACTGAGAGCGCAGGCCGCCAGGTGCGGTTGAGCAAGGCCTCGACCCTGTCGGTGGTGGTGGGCAGGGTCGGGCCGCCGTCGGCGCCGCAGGCCCAGGGGAAACGCTTCCATACCTCGTCGCCGAGAATCGCGGCGGTGGCGCGCGCCTGCTCGAGACGCGCGGCCGGCACCGTGCAGTGGAAGCTCTCGGGCAGCAGGCGTCCGGTCTTGCTGTCTTCCAGGCGCTCGAGCAGGTGGCGCAGGATGCGAAAGCTCGAGGGCACCAGGCCGCTCGCATCCCCGGAGTGGATGCCCTCGGTCAGGATTTCGACGTTGAGCACGCCGCTCACCAGGCCGCGCAGGCTGGTGGTGAGCCAGAGCTGGTCGTAGTTGCCGGCGCCTGAATCCAGGCACACCACCAGCGCGACATCGCCCAGGCGCGGTTTCAGCAGTTCCAGGTAGGCCGGCAGGTCGGGCGAGCCACTTTCTTCGCAGCTCTCGATGATGCCCACGCAGCGCGGGCGCGGGATGCCCTGCTTGTCCAGCGCCATGATGGCGGTGAGCGCGGCGTACACCGCGTAGCCGTCGTCGGCGCTGCCGCGGCCATAGAGCTTGCCGTCCTCGTACTTCGGCGTCCATGGGCCGAGGTCCGCGCGCCAGCCGTTGAATTCGGGCTGCTTGTCGAGATGGCCATAGAGGCAGATGGTGCCGGCCTTGGCCTCGTTGCCCCCCGGCCTGGTGGCCGCCACCTCGAAAAAGATCACCGGCGTGCGGCCGGCGAGGCGCACCACTTCCAGTTTCAGGCCCGGCAGTTTTTTCCCTTCCACCCAGGCCGCGGCATCGGTGATCACGCGCTCGATGTGCCCGTTGCGCTCCCAGTTCGCGTCGAACATCGGGCTCTTGGCGGGAATCGCGACATAGCGCGTGAGCGCAGGCACGATCTCCTCGTCCCAGGTGCGCCCGGCAAAGGCGGCCAGGGCATTCGTCTGGTCGGAGGGCAGGGGCTGGCTGTGGTCGCGGGCGTTCATGGGCGATCTCCGGAAAATCGACGCGGGATACCCCGGATTCTACCGCCCGTTGAGGAAACGCTCGACCAGCGCGAACTGCTCGGGCACGTTGAGCGCGGGCGCGTGCCCGCAGCCGGGAATCGTCACCACTACCGCGCGCGGACCGCGCGAGCGCATCGCCTCGGCGACTTCCGGCAGCAGCAGGTCCGAGCTCTCGCCGCGCAGGCACAGCGTGGGCACCTCGATCGCGTCCCAGGCCTCCCACTGGTCGTAGTCCTTTGGATGGTGGGTGAATTGCATCACCATGTTCGGGTCGTAGTGCGGCGTGAGCTTGCCCTCCTGCGTGCGGCGCGCCGAGGTCTCGGCCAGGTGCCGCCATTGCGCATCCGACAACCAGCCGTAGGGCTTGTAGATGCCGCGGAAGTACTGCTCCAGCTCGCTCAGGCGGTCGAATTGCGCCGGCTTGCCGGCGTAGCTGCGGATGCGCTCCACCGCCGCCGCGCCCAGCTGCGGCCCGATGTCGTTCAGGATCAGGCGCCGGATGCGGCCCTTCAGTGCGCCGGCGGCAAGCTGGATGCCGATCGCCCCGCCCATCGAAGTGCCGAGCCAGTGCAGTTCGCGGATGCCCAGCTGATCGGCCAGCGACACCGCCAGCCGCGCGTAGAAATCGAGGCAATATTCTTTCTCGGGCGCGGGGCTCCATTGCGACAGGCCGCGGCCGATGGTGTCCGGACAGATGACGCGGAAGCGGGAAGCAAGATGCGCCGCGATTTCGTCCATGTCCCTGCCGGTGCGCGCGAGGCCGTGCCAGGCGATCACGGTGGCAGGATGCTCCGCCCCCCATTGCGTGTAATGGATCTCCCGGCCTTCGCAGACGAGGAAGTGCGAGCTGGGGTTCATTGCTTCAGTCTGGCGCGCAACTGGCCCACGATGCCGTGCGGGAAGTAGTAAACCGAGAGCACGAACAGCACGCCCAGCCACAGCAGCCAGCGGTCGGGATGGAACAGGTCGGGCAGTAGCGGCACGCCCTTCATGGCGTCCGAGAACGCCTTCATCGCCTCCTGCAGGTAATTCTGCGCGATGACGAATATCGTGGCTCCAATCACCGCGCCGTACATGGTGCCCATGCCGCCGATCACCACCATCAGCAGGATGTCGATCATGATGGAGAAGTCGAGCGTGGTGTTCGGGCCGGTGTAGCGCAGCCACAGCGCGTACAGCACGCCGGCCAGCGTCGCCACCACCGCGCCCAGGCAGTTGGCGATGGTGCGATAGATGACCGTGCGGTAGCCCAGCGCCTCGGCGCGGAAATCGTTCTCGCGGATCGCGAGCAGCACGCGGCCGAAGGGCGAGTTCACCACGCGCAGCAGGGCGAGAAACAGCACCAGCGAGGCGCCGAACACCAGGTAATAGGTAATGAACCTGCCGCCGACCGTGACGCCGAGCAGCGGCTCTTCCAGCAGGCGATAGGCGGGGCGCAGGAGCTCGGGCACCTTGAAAGTGATGCCGTCCTCGCCGCCGGTGATGTTCGAGAGCTGCGAGGCAAGGATGGCGAAGAAAGAAGCCACCGCAAGGGTGATCATGGCGAAGAAAATCGCCTTCACGCGCAGCGAAAAAAGGCCGATCAGGAACGAAAGTACCAGCGACAGCGCCACCGCCGCCGCGCTGCCGATGGCGATCGCGGGCCAGCCGACTTCGAGCCGCGACAGGGCAATCGCGATGCCGTAGCCGCCGATGCCGAAGAACATCGTGTGCGCGAAAGACACGATGCCGGTATAGCCGAGCAGCAGGTCGTAGCTCGCCACCAGCAGGATGAAGACACAGATCCGCGCCGCAACATCCAGCGGCCGGGTGCCCGGAAACAGGAACGGCGCCAGCAACAATGCGAAGAAGATCGCCACCAGGATCGCCGTCAGGATCCGGCTGCGCGGCTGGTCGCCCGAAAGAAGTAGCGTGATCATGTTCGGGTTTCTTACGACTTGCTCACCGGGTAGAGGCCCTGCGGCCGCCACAGCAGCACGATCACCATCAGCAGGATGTTCGAGCCCAGCGCGATCTTGGGCGAGAGGTAGCCCACGTAGTTCGCCACCAGCCCGACCAGCAGCGCGCCGGCGAAGCAGCCGCCGATCGAGCCCAGGCCGCCGATGATGATGACGATGAAGATCAGCACCATCATGTTGGCGCCGATGTGGACCGTGACGCTCTCCTGGTACATGCCCCAGAGCGCGCCGCCCAGGCCGGCGAGCGCGGAGCCGGCGACGAACACGCCGACGAACAGGCGCCGGATCCGGTAGCCCATCGCCTCGACCATTTCCTTGTTTTCGACCCCGGCGCGGATCAGCAGGCCGATCTTGGTGCGGTTGAGCAGCAGCAACATGCCGGCGAACACCGCAAGCCCGATTACTACCGTGCTCAAGCGGAACTTCTCGAGCGCCATGTCGCCGATGACGAACGAGCCGCGCAGGGCCGAGGGCCGCGGCAGCGGCAGCAGGTCCGGGCCCCAGAAGACGTGGATCAGCTGCTCGGCGACGATCATGCCGCCGGTGGTGATCAGGATCTGCTTCAGGTGCTGGCCGTAGACAGGCCGGATGATCAGGCGCTCGAAGGCAAAGCCGAGCAGCGCGGCGACCACGATCGCGGCCAGCATCGCCGGCAGCAGCGCGCCCAGGTTTACGAGGAGGCTGTCCGAGCCCGCGGCGGCCGAAAAGACCTTCATCACGGAGACCGCGACGTACGCGCCGACGGCGATAAAGAGGCCGTGCGCGAAATTCATCACGTCCATGAGCCCGAACACCAGCGTGAGGCCCGAGGACATGATGAAAATGAGCAGCCCCATCGCCAGGCCTGCCACAGTGAGCGTGACCCAGGTCGACGGACTGCCGATCATGGCGAGCGCAGCAAGTGCGATCGCCAGCAGCAGCGCAGGCGGAATCCAGTCGATCCTTGAATTCACTGGCGGGCCTCCCGGCTCACTGGTGAGCCTCCAACGACAGGCCCAGAAGCCGGTTCTGCAGTGCCTCGTCAGCCGCGAGCGCCGCCATCCTGCCGCTGTGCACGATGCGCCCGGCGTCCATCACCGCGACCGAGTCACCGAGCGATCTGGCGACGTGGAAGTTCTGTTCCACCATCAGGATCGTGGTGTCGGTCTTTTTCAGCTCCGAGAGCGCCTCGATCAGGTTGTTGATGATCGCCGGCGCGAGGCCCTTGGTCGGCTCGTCGATCAGCACCAGCTTGCGCGGCTCGACGATCGCGCGCGAGATGGAGAGCATCTGCTTCTGGCCGCCCGAGAGCAGGCCCGCGGGCAGGTCCCAGAATTTTTTCAGCGGCGGGAAGAAGCGGAAGATCCATTCGAGGCGCTGTTCCTTCGGCGGCCCGCTGCGGGCGGCAAGCACCAGGTTCTCGCGCACCGTGAGGCCGGCGAAAATTCCCATCGACTCGGGCACGTAGGCGATGCCGCGGTTGGCGATGTCCGGGGTGGGCGCCTGCGAGATCTCGCCCGACTCGAAGCGGATCGAGCCCGCCGAGGCCCGCCACAGGCCGAGGATCGTGCGCAGCGCGGTGGTCTTGCCCGCGCCATTGCGCCCCAGCAGCATGGTCATCTCGCCGCGCGGCACCGCGAAATCCACGCCCTGGAGGATGTGATAGTGGCCGATGTGCGTGTGCACGCCCGCAAGCGTCAGCAGCGCCTCAGCCACTTGCAGGCACTCCAAGGTAGGCTTCCTGGACCACCGGCGAGGCGATGACCGCGGCCGGCTCGCCGTCGGCGACCAGCTGCCCCTGGTGCAGCACGATGATGCGGTCGGCGAGCGAGCGCACCACGTCCATCTTGTGCTCCACCAGCAAGATGGTCTTGTCCTTGCCGTCCTTGATCTCGTGGATCAGGTCCAGGATCACCGGCACCTCGTCCACGCTCATGCCGGCGGTGGGCTCGTCGAACATGAAAATTTCCGGCTCCAGCGCGAGCAGGATCGCGACCTCGAGCTTGCGCTGGTCGCCGTGCGGCAGCGCCGAGGCGAGCGTCGCGCGCCGGTCAGCGAGCGCAACGCGCGCGAGGCAGTTTTCGGCGCGCTCGATCAGGTCGCGGTGGCTGCCCCACATCGAGGCAAGGTTCAATCCCATGCCCGCGCGCGCCTGGGTCGCGAGGCGCACGTTCTCCAGCACGGTGAGGTTGGGAAACAGGTTGGTGAGCTGGAACGCGCGCCCCATGCCCTTGCGCGTGCGCACCGGGGCCGGGTCCCGCGTCACGTCCTCGCCGTGCAGCAGCACCTGGCCGTCGCTCGCCGGGAGCTGGCCGGAAACGAGGTTGAAGTAGGTCGTCTTGCCCGCGCCGTTGGGGCCGACGATGGCGGTGAGCGTGCCCGGCTCGAAGCGGCAGCTCACCGCATCCACGGCGACGTGGCCGCCGAAACGGATCGTCAGGCCGCGCGTCTCCAGGACAGGGTGGGCGCCTGCCACAATGCCTCCCGTCCTGGAACTTCCCGCTTAGCGCTTGTTGCGGATTGGTACGGGAATCTCGCGCGCCGGAATCTCACGCACCAGATCCAGCAGATCCCACTCGTTAGCCTGCACTTTCTTGATGCGGAACTGGTACATGTCCTGCATCGCCTGGTGGTCTTCCTTGCGGAAGGTCATCTGGCCCTTGGGCGACATGAAGCTCAGGCCCTCCATGGCCGCGATCAGCTTTTCGGTGTCGGTGCCGCCGGCCTGCCTGATCGCCTCGACCACGGCGATGCCCGCGGACATGCCGCCCGCGACGAAGAAATCGGGCGGCAATCCGCCATAGCGCTTTCTGTACTCGGCCACCAGCCAGTCGTTCACCTTGTTCTTCGGAAAACCGTAGTAGTAGTAGATCGCACCCTCGGCGCCGGCCAGGTCCTTCCAGCCTTTCATGACCGGCAGGATGTTGCCGCCGGGCGCGAGCGTGATGCCGAAGCGCTCGGGCTTGAGGTCATGGATCTTGGTGGCCGGGTTGGCGCCGGCCCAGATGATGGCGATGATCCGCGTGCCCTTCTTGTCCTTGAGGGCGTCGAACATGCGTTGGGCATGCGCGGTGAAGTCGGTGGCCGTTTGCGGCGCGTATTCTTCGTGCACGATGGTCGCCTTGCTCTTCACGGCGGCAAGCGTGTCCTTGAACGCCTTGACGCCGTCGCGACCGAAGGCGTAGTCCTGCGCCAGCATCGCGATTTGCGCATCTGCCGGCAGCGACACTGCGCCCGCGACTGCATCTTGCGTCGAGTTGCGCCCGGTGCGGAATACATAGCGGTTCCAAGCCGCGCCGGTGATCGAGTCGGCCACGGCCGGCTCGACCAGCAGGATCTTCTTGTATTCCTCGGCCACCGGCAGCATCGCCAGCGCCACGCCCGAGCTGGTCGGCCCGATCGCGAGATCGACCTTGTCGTCGCCGTAGGCGGCGGCGAGGTGCGCCTTGCCGATGTCGGGCTTCAACTGGTCGTCCCTCTCGATGATCACGATCTTGCGGCCCAGCACTGTCATCGAGCCGCTGGTGGCGTACTCAAGGCCCAGCATCAGGCCGGCCTGCGTCTGCTTGGCGTAGGCCTCGAACGGGCCGGTCTTGCCGTAGATGTGCGCGATCTTGATGTCCTGGGCAAAGGCCAGGGTGGTAGTGCTCGCGAGCGCTGTGGCGGCGAGCAGGCTGGTAAAGCGCTTCATGCTTTCTCCCGGAGTGGCAAAAGATGAAATCATACAGCCGGTCGCCGGCCGGCAAGCGTCATTCGGCGCGCGCCTGCGGCTTGGGGCGCCTGCCGACGACGACGGCGAGTTCCATGTCCTGGCCCTTGCGCTTGAGTTTCAATTGCGCGCTGCTGCCAGGAGCGATGCCGGTGACCGCGTTGAGCACGCTCTGCGGATCGACGATAGGTTTGCCGTCGATGGCCACCAGCACGTCGCCGGGCCTGGCGCCCGCTTTGGCGGCCGGACCACCGGTCAATACGCCGTTGATGATCGCGCCCTGCAGAGTGCCGAGCTTGAACGATTCGGCGAGCGCGGGTGTGACCGGTTGTAGCTCGACACCGATCCAGCCGCGGGTCACGGTGCCAGAGCTGATGATTTGCTCCATGACCGATTTCGCCATTGAAGACGGAATGGCGAGGCCGATACCGATGGAGCCCCCGGACTGAGACAGAATTGCCGTATTGATACCGATCAGATTGCCGCGAGCATCAAGTAGTGCGCCGCCGGAATTGCCCTGGTTGATGGCGGCATCGGTCTGGATAAAATTTTCAAACGTGTTGATACGCAGGCCTGTGCGGCCGAGCCCCGACACGATTCCCGACGTGACAGTCTGGCCGATGCCGAGGGGATTGCCGATCGCCAGCACGATGTCGCCTACGCGCAAGTTTTCTGACGAACCAAAGGTGATCGCCGGCAGCTTCTCGGCTTCCACCCGCAGTACCGCGAGATCTGTATCGGGATCGGTACCGACTACTCTGGCGAGCAGTTCCTTGCCATCGGCGAAGGCGACCTTGATCTCGTCGGCGGCTTCCACCACATGGTTGTTGGTGAGGATGTAGCCCGAAGGGCTCACAATCACGCCGGAGCCCAAGCTGGTCAATGTCTGCGTGTCGACGCCGAGCCGGTCACCGAAGAAACGCCGCAATAGCGGGTCATTTGGAAGCGGGTTGCGCCTGACGCGCACTTCCTTGGTGGTGAAGATGTTCACCACCGAGGGCGCCGCCTTGCGCACCGCTTCGTGGTACGAATCGGGGCGCGCCGCGCCGCTCGCTGTTGCGGAAGGCGCTTCCTGCTGCACGGTCGCGATCCGCAATAATTCCAGTCCCGGCACGCCACGCGTCGGCAGCCATTCGGGCTTCAGCGTGGAGACCACGAACAGGATCGCCAGGCAGATCGTGGCGGTCTGAGAAAAGATGATCCAGAGGCGTCGCATCGGACTTTCCAATCTACCATGTTTCGCCTTTGGTTTTAACCACTTAGGCGCGAAAACGTGGACATTTCAGAAGCGAAACGCTAGAATCGCTGCTGCTCCGCTTCCACCTCGCCCTCCACCCTTTCCGCAGAAGCCTCCATGAGCGAAAAAAAGATGAATAGCACGCGGCGCAACCTGATCGTCGCCACTTCGGCGGTGGCGGGCGCGGCGGGCGCGGGAGTCACAGTTCCGTTTGCCTGGAGCTGGTGGCCCTCGGAGCGCGCCAAGGCCGCCGGCGGGCCGGTCGAAGCCGACATCTCGAACCTTGCGCCGGGCGAACTCGCGGTGGTCGAGTGGCGCGGCAAGCCCGTGTGGATCATGCGCCGCACGAAGGAAATGCTGGCGGCGGTCCGCAAGGCCGACGACAAGGTCACCGATCCGAAGTCCGACGTTCCCCTGCAGCCCGAGTACGCGAAAAACGAGAACCGCTCGATCAAGCCCGAGTTCCTGGTGCTGGTCGGCATCTGCACCCACCTTGGCTGCTCGCCGCAGAGCAAGCCCGCCGAAGCGAAGGGCGAAATGGGCGCGGACTGGGCGGGCGGGTTTCTCTGCGCCTGCCACGGTTCGAAGTTCGACCTCGCGGGGCGCGTCTACAAGGGCGCACCGGCGCCGGTCAACCTCGAGGTGCCGCCGCACTCTTACCTCTCGGACACCAGGCTGCTGATCGGCGAAGACAAGAAAGGGGCGTAACGCATGGCCAGCCGTCTGATGGCGCTGTGGGACTGGTTCGACTCGAGGATGCCCTCGGTGGCGCAGGAATTCCGCAAGCACGCCTCCGAGTACTACGCACCGAAAAATTTCAATTTCTGGTATTTCTTCGGCGCGCTGTCGATCCTGGTGCTCGTGATCCAATTCGTCTCGGGCATCTTCCTCGCCATGAACTACAAGCCCGACGCGAACCTCGCCTTCGGTTCGGTCGAGTACATCATGCGCGACGTGCCCGGCGGCTGGCTGATCCGCTACATCCACTCGACCGGCGGCTCGGCGTTCTTCGCCGTGATCTACCTGCACATGTTCCGCGGCCTG
>CAZTSJ010000168.1:0-3940 GCA_964616875.1 uncultured Bordetella sp.
CTCCAGCTTCGCTTTGACCGCTGCGATCGTCTCCAGGGCGTTCTTGCCGGAGCGCATCACGATCACGCCGCCCGCGACTTCGCCTTCGCCGTCGAGTTCCGTGATGCCGCGGCGCATTTCCGGGCCGATCTGCACGCGCGCTACGTCCTTTAACGTGACCGTGATGCCGCCCTTGGACGTGATGAGGGGGATGGCGCGGAAATCATCCAGCGTCTTCAGGTAACCGTTCGAGCGCACCATGTACTCGGCCTCGCCGAGTTCCAGCACCGAACCGCCGGTTTCGCGGTTCGCGCCCTGGATCGCCGCCATCACGCGCGTGTGCGGTATGCCGTAGGCACGCAGCTTGTGCGGATCGAGCACCACCTGGTACTGGCGCACCATGCCGCCCACGCTGGCGACCTCGGCGACGTTGGGCAGCGCCTTGAGTTCGTATTTCAGGAACCAGTCCTGCAGCGCGCGCAACTCGCCCAGGTCGTGCCGGCCCGAGCGATCGACCAGCGCGTACTGGTAGATCCAGCCGACGCCGGTGGCATCGGGTCCCAGTGCCGGCTTCGCCTGCGGCGGCAGGCGCGACTGCACCTGGCTCAGGTACTCCAGCACGCGCGAGCGCGCCCAGTACGGATCGGTGCCGTCCTCGAACAGGATGTAGACGAAGGAATCGCCGAAGAATGAATAACCGCGCACGGTCTTCGCGCCAGGCACCGAGGCCATGGTGGTGGTGAGCGGATAGGTGACCTGGTCCTCGACGATGCGCGGGGCCTGTCCCGGAAACGGCGTGCGGATGATCACCTGCACGTCGGAAAGATCGGGAATGGCGTCCAGCGGCGTTTTCATCACGGCATAGACGCCCCAGGCCGCGACCATCGCCGTCGCCATCAGCACCAGGAAGCGGTTGGCGATCGACCAGCGAATCAGCGCGGCGATCATTTCGCGCTCCGCGGCGCAGTCTTTTCGATGGATGGCGTCTGCGCGGGGCCCTCCAGGCGATCCAGCGCACCCTTCAGGCTCGACTCGGAATCGATGAGGAACTGGCCCGAGGCGACTACGCGCTCGCCCGCCTTGAGCCCTTCCAGGATTTCCGTGCGGCCGGCCATCTCCGCGCCGGTTTTCACAGTCGCGGCACGGAAACGCTCACCGTCCATGACGATCACCACGTTGCGCGTGCCGGTCTGAATTACCGCCTCGGTCGGGACGGCGAGCACCTTGCGCGCGGCGGAGACCAGCGCCGCAGTGACGAACATGCCCGGCTTGAGCTCGAGCCTCGGATTGGGAAGCGCGATGCGCGCCTTGAGCGTGCGCGTCTGCGCGTTCAGTTCGGGATAGACGTAGTCCAGCCTCCCCTCGAAAGTCTTGCCGGGCGCCGTTGGTACGCCAACCTCAACGCGCAGGCCGGGCCGGAGCAACGCGCCCTGCGCCTCGGGGACTTCCACCACGATCCATACCGAGGACAGATCGGTCAGCGTGAACGCCGGCATGCCGGCCTGCACCATCGCGCCCTCGCGTACGCCAAGCTCGGTAAGCACGCCGGAAATCGGAGCGAGGATCGGGACACGGCGACGCGCCTCGCCGGATTGCTCAATTTTTGCGATTTCGGCAGCGGGAAACCCGAGCAACCCAAGTCGTTGCTTCGCGGCCCGCGCCAGCGATTCGTCCGCGGCGGTCGTCTGCGCCATGCGCCGAGCGAGCAGGTATTCCTCCTGTGCCGCGAGCAGTTCGGGCGAATAAATCTCAGCCAGCACCTGCCCCGCGCGAACCGGATCGTTCACCGCGCGCACGTTCAGCTTTTCGACCCAACCCGTCGTCCGCACTTCGGCGCGCGCGATGCGCCGTTCGTCGGCCTGCACGGTTCCCACCGCTGACATCTCCTGCCGGAACTCCACGACCTCTGCCGGCGCGGTGCGCATGCCGAGGTTCTGCTGTGCGCGCGCGCTCACCGTGATGCCGCTGTCCGCGCCCGGCTTTTCGTCGCCATAAACGGGGACGAGTTGCATATCCATGAATGGCGACTTGCCCGGCTTGTCGAACTTCTGTTGCGGGAACATCGGGTCGTGGTAGTAGAGGGCCTTGCGCTCCGCGGCTCCGGAATCCGCCGCGGGCGCCGTCATCTGCTGGTGCGCGCGTCGCTGCCCGAAAAGGAAACCGCCAGCAGCGAGCGCGATGCCAGCCGCAACAGCAACTGCGATTTTGGTTTTACTCATGGTTGCGTCCCTTCGATCTCGAAATACTGGAGCGCCACCCGCGCTTTCGCCTGCGTGGCCTGCATGGCCAGTTCCTGCATGCGTGCGTCTATCAATTGCCGCCGCGCATCGAACACTTGCGCCAGCGGAACAGCGCCGGAGCCGTGCGCGCCAACCAGCGCCCCGAGACGCGCCCTGGCATCGGGCAGGATCGCGTCCGAAACATTTCTCAAACGCTCGCCGGCGATCCGCCATTCGGCGTATGCCGCTTCCAGTTCGGCGCGTAGCTGCCGCAGTTGATCGGCACGCTGCTCGCGCACGCGTTCGGCCAGGCGCAATTTCGCTTCGAGCAGACGATCCTGCTTCTTGTCGGCGTAGAACGGCAGTTCGAACGCCATCTGGAACATCAGCATGTCGGAGCGCCCGCCGCCGCGCGCGAAGTAACCGACCTCGACCGAGCGGTCGGGCGTGGAGGCTTCGCGCGCGAGCGCGGTGTCGGCGTCGGCAACGCCCTGCATTCGCGCAAACGTCCGTTGCTGCGGATGCGATTCGAGCGCCTCCCGTGCCGCCGCGACGGGCAGCGGCAACCGGAATTCCGGCAGCGTTTCGGGGAGCTCGCGCGCTGCGGTCCCGGGGATCCAGCGCGCCAGACTCGCGCGTGCGCGCTCCAACTGGGCACCGATCTCAAGCCGGCGATCCACCGACTGATTCAGCAGTTGGCGCGCGGCAAGCACATCCGCCAGCGAGCCCTTGCCGGAGGAGAGCGCGATTCGCGCGAGCTCGATGGCGCGCTCGCTTTCCTTCGCGGTCTCGCCGACCAGGCGCGCATTGGTGGCCGCCAGCCACGCATCGATCCAGGCGGCCCCCACGTCGCGCAGGATCGTCTGGCGTGTCGCGAGCGCTTCGGCGCGCGCCTGCCCGGCCTCGGCCAGGGTGCGCTCGCTGCGCAGCCGGCGCTTGTCGCCGCCGGGGATCATCTGCTCCCAGCTGACGCCGACCTGCGTCATGTCGTCGCGCGTACCGGGAAAGCCGCGCGTTGGAAAGTTGAGTGCGCCGAGCTTCAGGCGCGGATCAGGCAGCGCGCCGTCCGCCACCGAGGACTCGTCTGCCGCGCGTGCATTGAGCTCCAACGCACGCAGAACGGGCTGTCCATCGAGCGCGCGGCGGCGCGCTTCGTCGAGAGTGAGAACCTGCCCCAGGGCAGGAGTGGCGGCTGCCAAAGCAACCAGTAACAGCAGTGAAATGCGCATCCGATCCTCCGCATTGCAAGACCACCACCGGCGGCTGCCGGCGGCGCGATCTCAGGCGCGGAAAATCAGATCAGGAAAGACTGGAAGAGTATTCGGGGCGGCGGAGCGCCCGGATGCGGCGGCGTGTAATGCAGAACGGATTTGAGCACTGGCGCGCGCTCGAGGTCCACAATCACCAGAAAAGATGCTTGGTTCCATGCGGGGATAGCGACTTGCGGCGTATCCGCGCTTTGATCGTTGCCAAGGCAATGCGCAAGGCAGAGGTTCGCGTTCTTCGCCGGTTCTTCGTGGCAGGACGGCTCGCCCGCCTTTGCCATGATGGCCTGCGCTGGAGCAACACGCGCCCAGTCGCAAGCCGCCGCCGCAATGGCCGCCTGGGCGAACAACATCGCGCCCAGAAGCACGCTGGCGATTTTCCTGGCGGTTGCCCTGGAAGTCATGGGTTGCATTCTACTCCCGTAGCGAGTGTGCTACCGGGCGAAGAACGTTCCGGACAGCGACGGTCAGCGCGTC
>CAZTSJ010000169.1:0-5879 GCA_964616875.1 uncultured Bordetella sp.
GATGGTGAAGTGGGCTGTGGACGTGACGCGCGCTGAAGACCTGCCGCGCATCCTGCATCGCGCGGCCAAGGTCGCGCTGACGCCGCCCACGGGTCCGGTCTTCATCAGCCTGCCGGGCGACGTGCTCGATCAGGAGCTCGAGCTGGACATGGGACGCCCGGTGCGCGTCGACGCCGCGACGCGGCCTTCGGACGCTACGCTTGCGCGCCTGGCGGAAATGCTGCTTGCCTCGAACCGCCCGGTGGTCATCGCCGGGCAGGAACTCGCGATGCACGATGCGTTTGCCGAGGCCGCAGAACTTGCGGAGCTGCTTGGCGCGGCGGTCTACCAGTCGTCGGTCCCCTATAGCGCGCAATTTCCCACCGCGCACCCGGCCTTCATGGGTTCGCTCACGCGCTCGCAGAAGCAGGTGCGCGGCGTGCTCGCGCCGCATGACCTGCTCTTGTGCCTGGGCGCCGACCTGTTGCGCATGTCGGTCTACAGCCCGATGGAGCCGCTGCCGGAGAATCTTCCGGTAATCCACCTCTCGGAGCGCGGCTGGGAGCTAGGCAAGAACTACCGCACCGACCTTGCCGTGCAGGCCAACGTGAAGCAGACGCTGGCGGCCCTGCTGCCGCTGCTACGGGCGCAGCGCTCCCCGGCTCACGCCGCCGGTGCGCAGACGCGGCTCGCCGGACTCAAGAGTCACAACTGGAGCGCGCGGCGCGACAAGGCGCGCATCGATGCGATGCTTGCGGCGGAAACGGTACCCATCGATCCCAAATACCTGATGCTGCGTTTCACGGAAGCGCTGCCCGAGGACGCAGTCGTGGTCGAAGAAGGTTTGACTTCAACAGTGTCGCTGCCGGGCTTCCTGCCGCTGCGCGATCCGCGCGGTTTCTACGGGCTCGCAAGCGGCGGCCTGGGCTTCGCGATCCCCGGCGCCGTCGGCGTGAGCCTAGCTTTGCCCGGGCGGCCGGTGGCGGTGATGGTCGGCGATGGCAGCACGATGTACGGCGTCCAGGCGCTGTGGACCGCCGCGCACCTCAAGCTGCCGATCACCTACATCATCGCCAACAACCGCAGCTACCGGATCATCAAGGAGCGGCTGGTGGCGATGCGCGGCACCAGCAAGTTCACCGGCATGGATCTGCGCGAACCCGAAATCGATTTCGTCCAGCTCGGGCAGTCGTTCGGGCTCGCCGCGCGCCGCGTCACCGATCCGCAGGACATCGGTCCGGCGCTGCGGGAAGCGTTTGCCAGCGGCCGCCCCAACCTCGTGGACATCCGCGTCGCGGACGGCTTCGGAACCTAGTAGGGGGTTCCGTCCTTGCGGGTGTATTTCCATTTGCCGTCCGGCGCGGAATAGCCGACGACGTCATCGTCCGGATATTTCACCGCGTCGCCGGCGCTGCGATCGCCGACCTCCAGGAACACGGCATCCTTCTGCGCGCGGTTCACGAGGTGGTGCGCATCTCCCGTGCCTGCCTTGAACCCGGCGCACATCCCCTGCTTGAGGACGCTCTCGCCTGTATCGGTCACCAGCGTCGCCTCGCCTTCCAGCATGTAGACGAACTCGTCCTGCTTCGCGTGCGCGTGCCTGAGCGCCGAGCTGGCGCCCGGTGCGAGCCGGGTGAGATTGACGCCGAAGTTGGTGAGTCCGAAGAGATCGCCAAGCGGGCGCTTCTCGCGTCCCACCGTTTTCGCCACCATCGCCGCCGGAAAGGGAGGCGAAGTCGGCCGAGCGCGCTGCGGGGTGTCTGCGGCGACGATCGAGATCGGATGTTGCGGCTGTGGCATCTCGTATTTCTCCATTCAAGGATATGTCCGTCTGGTTCGTTAACGTGGAAGCCACTGGCGCGCGGCCGACGGGGCTTGCGGTAAATCGCTTGTCCCGCGCCTCCAGCGCGCTGCCAGGTTATACGGCATCGAAAAGATCACGGCCCGAAACTTGATCGGAGTTGAATACCCCAACGACCGTCTTTCAGCGAAAGTATGTACAGGGAGTCAAAGTCGCCGATAGCGGTGCCGTCAGAGCGAAAGCGTGTGTAGTTCACAGCCATGTGAACCTTGGTGAGGCTCTGTTGAACGATGCTTCTCTTGTTCCAGGTGCTGTGATTCCAACCGTCTTCGCGCTTAAGTCTCTCGAACAAATCCATCGGATTGGAGCCCGACTTCTCGTAAACATAAATCTTGCCTTCCGCGAAACGTACGTGCGGGAAATGCATCTCTGCGTCCATTGCGGCAGCGTCGTGGGCGTTAAGGGCCGCCATGAAGCGATCCAAGCATTTCATGCAAGCTTCGCGAATCGATGTGGGCATGGTTCCTCCCCAGCGTTAAGCCGCGGCGAATGATGCCGTATAACGTGAAGTAGAAAGCCTAATAGACGGAGCGTATTCCGTCTGATGTCAGGTTTCTTTGGTTAAATGTCCTGAAATCAGCGCATTGAGCGATTACGTCGAAAGCTTGGGATCCTGTTGAATGGTATTCGCGGTCATGCATCATCTGGCCAATCAATACGTCATGCACGCAGCGTTGAGGAGCCCCGCGGCCATGGATATGGCGGCAAGCACGATGCCGGTGGCGACCTGGCCGTCGGGAATGCGTTTGCTCACATTGAGCAGCGAGTAGCGCACCGCGACGTAGACGAGCAATTGCACGATGGCCGCGATCAGGGCCCAGAGCATCATGTCCCAGGGATGCACCGCCTGGAAGATCGCGGCGGCAAGCGGGAAAGTGAAGCCGAGCACCGATCCCGACAGGCCGAGCGCCGCGGCGATATTGCCGTCCTTGATGAGCTTCAACTCGTTGTACGGCGTGACCCAGAGGTAGACGATCATGAACATGTAGATGAAGGCGATGGCGAGGCCGGCATAGATGAGGAACTCGTCGAAGCCGGAGAGCGAGAATTTAACGAAGTCCATCGTCAGCACCTCTAGGTGAAGTAGTGGGGCACAAAGCGGCTTGAATTGCGCGTGATGGTCGAATCGTCCTCGCGGATGCCGATGCCGGCGGATTGATCGCCCACGATCCATGAGCCGATCACCGGGTAGCGGTTGTCGAACGCGGGCAGCGGCGCGAGACCCTGGTAGACATAGCCCTCCCCGCCGTAGCCACCCGGCTGCTCGCGCACCTCGCCGCGGCTGCGGATCATCACGTTCGCGCCTTCGCGGGAGAGCAGGGGTTTTTTCACGTAGTCGGCGCCGAACTGATCCGGCGTGAAATAGGCGGGCAGCAGGTTGGGGTGGCCGTAGTTCATTTCCCAGAGCAGCACCAGCAGCGCCTTGTTCGAGAGCAGCATCTTCCAGGCCGGTTCCAGCAGCGCCGCCGGGCGGGCGAGGAGGTGCTGGCCGAATTCATCGCGCACCAGCCACTCCCAGGGATAGAGCTTGAACAGGTTGCTGACCGGAGCATCCTCGAGGTCGAGGAAATGCGCGCCGTCCCAGCCCAGATCCTCGATGTCGATGCGGCGCGCGTCCCAGCCCGCCTGCAGGGCGCAGTCGCGCAGGTACTCGATGTTGCCTAGATCCTCGTCGTTGTCGCGCACGCAACTCAGGTGCAGCACGCCGCCGCCGGCTGCCGGCTGAAGTCCCTGCATGCGGGTGATCAGTTTTTCGTGCAGGGAATTAAACTGGTCAGAGTCCGGCAATACATCCTCAAGCCACTGCCACTGAACGACACTGGCTTCCAGGAGCGCCGTGGGCGTGTCGGCGTTGTATTCAAGGAGCTTGGGTTCGCCCTCGCCATCCCAGCTGAAATCGAATCGGCCGTAGAGCGTGGGTTCGCGCAGCCGCCAGGATTGCGTCACCAGTTCATGGAAGGCTTCCGGGATCGCGAACTCGGCGAAGCGCTTCGAGCGCACGGCTTCGTCCGCCGCGTTCAGGCAAAGCTGATGCATCTCCGTGGAGACCTCTTCGATTCGATCCACTTCGTTGGCGCTAAAGTTGTAGCAGGCGCTTTCATCCCAGTAGGTACCGCCCATGGAATGGAAAAAGAAGCCGGCCGCTTCGCAGCGCTCGCGCCAGTTCGCGCGGGGAGCACGCTTTTCACGCCGCACCCTAGCTGCCCGAGGAAGAGGAGGAATGGCCCGACGAGCCGAAGCCGCCGCGCGAAATGCCGCTGGAACCGCCGCCGCTGATGCCCATGCGCGAGGCGCGCGCCGCCAGGGGCGAGGCTGCGACCGAGCCCGGCTGCAGCCGGGCGACGTCCATGGCGTTGGGGCTGGGGATCGCGCGGTTGCGGCCGAAGAAACTCCAGCCGCCGGAACCGTAGTAGGGCGGCCCGTACATGTAGGTCGTGGAGTAGCGGCCGTCCTTCACCGGCTCGCACAGCGAAGTGTCGCCCCAGTCCTTGACGCAGCTTTGCAGGCTCGAATAGGCGTCGCGCTGCTCGACCGGCGACCCGCAACCCCCCAGGCCCGCGCTCCCGGCCAGCACCAGCGTGATTGCCGCACTGCGTTTTCTGGCACGTACGCGCATGGCTACCTCCCCGCCGGAAAGTGTATTCCGGCAGGCGGGAGCGCGCTAGTATTGAGGCAACGCCCGGAGGAAAACCCCATGAACGAAAGAGCCCGCCCCGAAGCCGTCGGCACTTCGCTGGAGAACTCGCCGTTCTTCATGCCCTTCTCGATGAACCGCGCCTTCAAGAAGTCGCCCCGGCTGCTCGCGCGCGCCGAGGGCATGTACTACTACACGCCCGAGGGGCGCAAGATTCTCGACGGCACCTCGGGCCTGTGGTGCGTCAACGCGGGTCCTTGCAGGTAGCCGATCGTCGCGGCGGTGCAGAAGGCGGTTGCCACGCTCGATTTCGCGCCGCCGTTCCAGATGGGGCATCCCGCGGCGTTCGAATTCGCCGAGAAGCTCGCGCCGCTGCTGCCCAAGGGCGTGACGCGCATCTTTTTCACCAACTCGGGTTCGGAGTCGGTGGATACGGCGCTCAAACTGGCGATCGCCTACCATCGCCAGCGCGGTGAGGGACAGCGCATCCGCCTGATCGGGCGCGAGAAGGGCTACCACGGCGTCAATTTCGGCGGCACCGCGGTGGGCGGCATGGTCGGCAACCGCAAGCTGTTCGGCGCGCTGGTGACGGGCGTGGATCACATTCGCCATACCCACGATCCGGCGAAAAACGCGTTCTCGCGCGGGCAGCCCAAGCACGGCGTGGAACTCGCCGAGGACCTCGAGCGCCTGTGCCAGCTGCACGATCCCTCCACCATCGCGGCGGTGATCGTGGAACCCGTGGCCTGCTCGGCGGGCGTGTACGTGCCGCCGGTGGGTTACCTGCAGAAACTGCGCGAAATCTGCGACAAGCACGGCATCCTGCTGATTTTCGACGAGGTGATCAACGCCTGGGGTCGACTCGGCAAGCCGTTCGCGTCGGACTACTTCGGCGTCATCCCGGATCTCATCACCACGGCAAAAGGCATCACCAACGGCACGGTGCCGATGGGCGCGGTGTTCATGAAGGAAAACCTCTACCAGGCCTTCATGACCGGCCCCGAGAACGCGATCGAGATGCCGCACGGCTATACCTACTCGGCGCACCCGCTCGCCTGCGCGGCGGGCCTGGGCACGCTCAAGGTCTACGAGGACGAAGGCCTGCTCACGCGCGTGGGCGAGCTTGCCAAGTACTGGGAGGACGGCGCGCATTCGCTCAAGGATTGCCCGAACGTGATCGACATCCGCAACCTCGGCCTGATCGCGGCGATCGAACTCGCGCCGCGCGCCGGCGTGGTGGGCGCACGCGGCATGGACGCGCATCTGAAGGCCTTCGAGATGGGCACCTACATGCGAGTGACCGGCGATACGATCGCGCTGGCGCCGCCGCTGATCATCCAGAAGAGCGAGATCGACCAGCTGTTCGGCACGGTGCGCGAGGTGCTGAAAGCCTTGGCCTAGGCG
>CAZTSJ010000170.1:0-5003 GCA_964616875.1 uncultured Bordetella sp.
GTGCAACCGGGAATCGTGCTCGACTTCAACGCCGACAAGCAGGTCGTCGGCATCGAGGTCCTGGATCTGCGCAAGCGGGTTCCTTCCGCGAACCTGAAGGAAATGCAGTTCGACGTCGCCTGAGTTTCAGGGCGCGCCGCTCGAAGTCGCGCTGTTTCATGCCCTACCTGATCGATCGCCATTCCCCCGAGGGCCGTCGCGCGATTGCGCGCTTTCATTCGGACGCCGACATCACCATGCGGGGCGGCGCACCGCACTGGTTCTGCAGGATCTTCAAGCGGCGCCAGCGCAATGTGGACACTCGCGAGCTGCGTCGCTGGCTTGCCGACCCGGACTACGACCCGCTCATGCAATCGAGGCATCGCCATAGCGCGAAGTGGGCGTGGTGGTGAAGGCTATGCAGTCGGGCGAGCGGGCCGCTTCGGGGTCGGCGTCCTCGCAGAGGATGAGCGAGGCGCTGGTGTGCTGCAGGAAAGCGAAAACCTGGATCCCCGATTAAAGCACTCGGGGACGACGGTATTTCGCGGGGATGATGGAGTAGGCTGCGCGGATGATTCGTGCTGTACGCCGCCTGGCCTGGCTTGCGCTTGCGTTCGCCTGGGCGCCCTGCGCGCCGGCGGGGGAGACACCGGCTGTGCTTTACCGGCTGCCGTACCCGGAGGGGCAGGCGCACGTGATCAGCCAGGCGCTGGGCGGGATCAACCCCACGCACACGACGCCGTACAGCCGGCACGCGGTCGATTTCAGGATGCCGCCGGGTACGCCGGTGCTGGCGGCGCGCGCGGGCGTGGTGATCGGCACCGAGTGGCGCTACGAGACCGGTGCGGAGTTCGAGACGCTGCTGACCAAGGCGAACATGGTGCGCGTGCGCCATGACGACGGCAGCGTCGCCACCTACGCGCACCTGCTGCATTTCGGGGTGTCGGTCGAGGCGGGCGAGTTCGTCGCGGCGGGCAGGCAGCTCGGGCTTTCAGGCTCGACCGGCTTTGCCAGCGGGCCGCACCTGCATTTCGCCGTCACCACGGGCGATGCGCCGCGCGAGGTCTCGGTGCCGGTGATGTTCTACGTCGGCAACCCGCCGATCGCCTTCGCGCCGCGCGTGGGGCTTGCCGTCACCGCGAGCTACCAGCAGCCCGCGGCGCCGCCGCCGGAGCCGCGCGCCGCGCCGCGGCGCTTCGAGGCGCTCGACGGTGCGCCGCCGCCCGAGGTGAGCGCGGCCGGCGCGCTGGGGCTTATCGTCGTCTGCCTGCTCGGGCTCGCCGGGATGCTCGGCTTCTACTGGTTCTCGCGGGGGTGATTCAACGCTCCGAAGGCTGGGGCAAGCGGGTGGTCGAGGTGCGGGTGTAGACAGGGGACGGGCTTCGTAGTAAATTACACGGAAATCGTGTAATTAATGGATTCCTCATAAAAAACATAACGATAACTCTTGATGAGCAGGCGGCCGACTGGGCGCGGGTGCAGGCGGCGGAGCAGAACATGAGCCTGTCGCGCTACGTGGGCGAGATGCTGCGCGACAAGATGCGGCACTCAAGCGAATACGAGAAGGCCATGCGCGAGGCGCTGGCGCAAAAGCCGCTGGACCTGAACGGTCCGTGGGAACCGTATCCAACGCGCGAGGAGCTGTATGACCGGCCCGTGCTTCGTCGACGCTAACGTTCTCGTCTATATCTGGGATCCCAGGGACCCGGCGAAGCAGGCGCGCGCCGCGGCGTGGCGGGATCACCTCTGGCTGTCGGGCCTCGGACGCACCAGCGCGCAGGTCCTGTCCGAGACCTATGCGGTGTTGAGGCGTATCAGGCGCGATGCGCCGGCTGCCGAGCTATGGGACGGCATTGCCCTGTATTTCGCCTGGAAACCGCACCCGGTCGATGAAGTTCTGCTGCGTCGCGCGCGCGAGATCGAACAGCGCTTCCGCATCTCCTGGTGGGACAGCATGATCGTCGCCGCCGCGCAGCTGCAGGATTGCGCTCTGCTGCTGACGGAAGGTCTTCAGGACAACGGCGTCTACGGGACGGTGACAGTGCGCAGCCCGTTTACGCTCGAGGTGCGCGAAGCGGCGGCAACGTACGCGGTGACGCAGCGCGCCCCAAGCCCGCATCGCCCGCGCGGGCGGCCGCGGCGCGAATCAATCCGGGTCTGACCCCGTTTACTTCTCGAAGCCGCGCACCAGTTGCGCGCGCGCGCCGGCGGCCTGCTGCAGGAGCGAGAAATCCGAGCCGCAGAGGATGAGCTGCACGCCCATGCCGATGTGGCGCTCGAGGAGTTCGGCGCTGTACATGCCGCCCATGCCGGCGAATTTGCCGTGCTTCTCGCAGGCGGCGATCATTTTCTTGTAGGCCGCGGCGACGCGCGGATCGTTGAACTGGCCGGGGATGCCCAGTTCGAAGCAGTAGTCGTTGGTACCGATCAGCAGCGCGTCGATGCCCGGCACCGCCGCGATTGCCTCGCAGTTCTCGATTCCCCTGGGCGATTCGAGCATGACGACGACGAGCGTCTCCTCGTTGACGATGCGCGCCGCTTCGCCCACCGGCATGGCGGCGAAGCCGAGCTGCTGCAGGCCGCCGCCCATGGAGCGGTGCCCGACCGGCGGGAAGCGGCAGTGGTCGGCGACGCGCTTCGCCTCGATCTCGGTCTCGACGTGCGGTACGACGATGCCCTGCGCGCCGTTATCCAGCATGCGCGAGGAAAGCCAGTGTTCCTTGCCCGCCACGCGCACCACGGGCGTGATCCCCACGCCGAGCGAGGCCGAGGCGATCTGCGCCGCGGTGTCGGTGCCCATCGAGTTGTGCTCGCAGTCGATAAACAGCCAGTCGAAGCCCGCGGTTTTCGCGATCTGCGCAATGTCCACGGTGCGCGCCTGGCGCAGGCCGAGGCCGAGGGCGAGCTTGCCGGCGCGCAGCTGGCGCAGGGCGTGGTTGGGGACGGTGCTCATGCCATTCTCCTCGTTGCTTTGGGTCGCAGTTTTTCCAGCGAAAGGTATTGCTGGCGCCATTCTTCGAAGGGCAGGGTGTCGGCTGCTTCCATGCGCTTCCTCTTTGCGATCGATTCCTCGGCCATGGCGGCGAATTTCTGCGCCACCTCGGCGGCGAGGGGCAGCGCGGCGATCGTGGCAGCCTGCGCGCGCGACTGCGCCAGCGCAAAGCCGGTGTAGGAATTGGAGTGCTGCGCGGCCATCGCCGCGAGCACGCGCGCAGAAGGCGTGAGGGAAGAGTCGGCGAGCATCGCCGCGGCGGCGGCGTGCGCCTCGCGGTAGGCGTTGCCGCCGAACGCGGCGTCGAGCTGGGCGGCGAGCGGCGCGCATTCGGCGATCAACTGCCCGCCCCATTCGTCCAGGGCCACCTGCTGCGAGCCGCGCGTGAGGGAAAGACCGGGCTCGCGGCCGCGCGCGGCGACTTTTTCCTGGTTGCGGCCCACGGCGGCGATCTCGGCCGGGGTGTCGGGCGCGCTCTCGGTGAGCAGGCAATGCAGCAGGAAGGTGTCGAGGAACCTGCACACCGGCGGCGTGATGCCCACGGGCGCGAAGGGGTCGAGGTCCATCAGGCGCACTTCGCCGTACTCGACGCCGCGCTCGCGCAGCGCATGCAGCGGCCGCTCGCCCGAGCGGATGACGCACTTGGGGCGAATTTTGCCGTAGAACTCGTTCTCGATCTGCAGCAGCGCGGTGGAAAGCTGCAGATAATTCCCGTCGTTGTCCTTGACGCCGACTTTCTCGTAGGCGGGCCAGACGCGCGTCATCGCGTCTTCCAGCGCCGCGCCGTAGGACTCCAGGTCGTTGAAGCTCGCGGCAATGGAGTCCTGCGCCTCGCTCTGGTAGCCCAGGCGCCCCATGCGCAGCGTGGTGGCGTGCGGCAGGTAGAGCGTGCCGGGGCGCAGTTCAGAGAGGCCGTGCTCAGCGTGATCATGGCCCGCGACGAAGCTCGGACACACCGCGGGCGAGGCGCCGAAGAGGTAGAACAGCAGCCAGCCGTGGCGGCGGAAATTGCGGATCAGCGCCAGGTACTCGGCGTTGCCCACCCCCGGCAGCGACCAGTTGTAGTGGATGCCGCTGATCGCCTGCATGCGCCGGCCGTAGCGGTTGGCGAGGCCGGTGCGGTACACGGTCTTGGCGCGGCCGATGTTGGAGCTGCCGTACTGGCCGATCGGGATGGCGTCGTCGGCCGGCAGCCCGCAGGGCATGCTCGAGACCCACAGCAGCTCATCATGGATCGCGCCGAAGACGACCTGGTGGATCTGCGTGAGCTCGTTCAGGCAGGCTTCCACCCCCGTATGCGGCGCGGTGATGAGCTCCAGCTGCGACTCGCTGAAGTCGGTGGTGATGTGCGGGTGCGTGAGCGCCGAGCCCAGCGCCGGGTGGTGCGGCACGGACGACAGGCGCCCGTCGGGCCGCACGCGCAGCGATTCCTTCTCGATGCCGCGGCGCATGGCTTTGAGCACCTTGGGTGCGGGGACGGGCTGCATGATTCGACTATAACCGCAATTCGAGCGCCGCCCAGCGCTCGAGTTTTTCGTGCAGGAGCGTTTCGATTTCGCCGTGGCGCCGTTGGTCTTCGCGCAGTGTCTCGGCGGCCTGTTTGTAGTACTCCGGCGCATGCATCTTCGCCGCGAGCGCCTGCTGCTCGGCTTCGAGCGCCGCGATTTCCTTCGGCAGCGCTTCCAGTTCGCGCGTCTCCTTGTAGGAGAGTTTTGCCCTGGTCTTTTCCCTTCCCGTTTTTATCCTTGTTTCCGGAAAAACCGGGGAAGACGGCTTCTGGCGCAACCAGTCGCTGTACCCGCCCACATATTCCTTCCACGCCCCGCCGCCTTCCGCCGCGACGGTCTGCGTCACGATGTTGTCGAGGAAAGTGCGGTCGTGGCTGACGAGGAGCAGGGTGCCGGCGTAGTCCTGCAGCGCGGCTTCGAGCAATTCGAGGGATTCGATGTCGAGGTCGTTGGTCGGCTCATCGAGCACCAGCAGGTTGGCGGGCTGCGCGAAGAGGCGCGCAAGCAGCAGGCGATTGCGCTCG
>CAZTSJ010000171.1:0-29030 GCA_964616875.1 uncultured Bordetella sp.
CGGGTGTTCATTTAGTCGAAGCTATTCTAAGCTGCACCCCAGGAGGAATTCATGTCCCGTCTCGCCATTGCGTTCCTGAGTCTTTTCTGCTTTCAACAGACCCTTCACGCCCAGGCCTACCCGGCACGCTCGGTGAAGATCATCGTGCCCTTCGGCGTCGGCGGACCGGCCGACATCTACGCGCGCTTCATCGGCGCCAAGGTCGGCGACGCCATGGGCCAGCCCTTCGTGGTCGAGAACCGCGTGGGCGGCGGCGGCGGCATCGGCGCCGACGCGGTGGCGAAGTCGGCCCCCGACGGCTACACCCTGCTGATGATGTCCAACACCCACACGGTCAACGAGACCCTGATCCCGAAGAAGCCCTACGCCCTGATGAAGGACCTGGCGCCGATCACGGGCGTCAACTTCTCCGACCTGCTGATGGTGGTGCACCCGGCCGTCCAATCGAACAACCTGCGCGAATTGCTTGCGCAGGCGAAAGCGCATCCGGGCAAGCTCAACTACGCCTCCTCCGGTCCCGGCACGCCGTACCACATGGCGGGCGAGCTGTTCAAGCACATGGCGGGCGTGGACATCGTGCACGTGCCCTACAAGGGCAGCGACGGCGCGCGCACCGGCATCCTCGGCGGCCAGGTGCACATGATGCTCGACGCCATCACCACCATGACGCCCAACGTGCGCGCCGGCAAACTGAAGGCCATGGGCACCACCGGCAAGACGCGCTCCAGCGTGCTGCCGGACGTGCCGACGATTTCGGAGGCGGGCGTGCCGGGCTACGAGACCGGCATCTGGCTCGGCCTGATGGCGCCCGCCGGCACGCCCCGTGCCGTGCTCGAGCGACTCAACGCCGAGGTCCGCAAGGTCCTCGATTCGGCGGAGGTCAAGGAATCCTGGGGCAAGCAGGGTGCGACGCCGATGGGCATGACCATCGACCAGTTCGACAAGTTCCTGCGCGAAGACATCGCCAAGTGGGCGGGCGTGGTCAAGGCCACGGGGATGAAAGCTGATTGAAGATTTGTTTCTTTTCTTTTCATATTGGAAAAAAACAATTTGCGATTAAAAGATAAAACAGCCATTGTCGTCGGCGCGGGGCAGAGCCCGGGCAGTGGCATGGGCAACGGGCGCGCCACCGCGCTGCGGTTCGCGCAGGAAGGCGCCAGGATCATGTCGGTGGACCGCGAGCTCGCGCTCGCCGAGGAGACCGCCGCCCTCGTGCGAAAAGAAGGGGGCGACTGTTTCGCCTTCGAAGCCGACGTGACCAAGGAAGCGGCCATGGCGGCGATGATCGCCGAAGCGAAGAAGCGCTGGGGCCGCATCGATGTCCTGCACTACAACGTCGGCGTCAGCCTGGGTGGCGGCGACGCGCCGCTCGCGGAAATCACGGAGCAGGCCTTCGACAACGTCATGGCGATCAATCTGCGCGGTGCCGTGATGGCCTGCAAACACGCGATCCCGGTGATGCGCGCACAGAAGTCCGGCGTGATCCTGATGATCTCCTCGCTCGCCGCAATCGAGAATTACCCGTACGTCGCCTACAAGGCGAGCAAGTCGGCGATGATCGCGTTTACCAAGCAGGTGGCGATCGAAAATGCCGAGTACGGCATCCGCGTCAACGTCATCCTGCCCGGTCTTATGGACACGCCGATGGCCGTAGACACGCGGGCGCGCAAGACCGGCAAGAGCCGCGCCGAGGTGGCGGCGATGCGCGATGCGCGCGTGCCGCTACGCCACAAGATGGGCACCGCCTGGGACGTGGCCAATGCGGCGCTGTTCCTCGCCTCGGACGAGGCGAACTTCATTACCGGCGTCGCGTTGCTGGTGGATGGCGGCGGCGCCCTCGACATCGGGCACTGACCACCCGCGTCAGGTTATTTCGCCAGCGCCCGGTCGAGAAAATCGAGCCGGTCCTGGCCCCAGAACAGTTCGTCGCGCAGCGCGTAGGTGGGCGCGCCGAAAACCTGTCGCGTCACCGCCTCCTGCGTGTTGCGCTCGAAGATCGCCTTGCCCTGCACGATGGCGGCGGGAGCATCCGAGACGCCATGGCGCGCGGCAATCTCGGTAAGCACCCCGATGTCGGCGATATTGCGCTCCTCCATCCATACCGCGCGCAGGAAATCCCCTGTGATCGCGATCTGCGCCGTTGCCGGCGCGGCGCAGATGATGCAGGCCGCCGATATCGGGTCGGCGGGGAAGAATTTCGGCTGCAGGTTGAGCGGTACGCCGAGGAAATCGCGCCAGCGCGCGAGCTCCGACAGGCGGTAGGCCTGCCGCTGCGGCGCGCGCTTGCCCAGCGGCAAGCCGCCCGATTGCGGGAAGATGACGCCATAATCCGCCGGCTTCACCGCCACCGCCGCGCCGTGGCGCTGCGTGATCTGCACGAAGCGCGCGTGCCCGAGGTAGGTCCAGGGCGAGGTCGGCGTGAAGTAGTAATCGATATTCCGCATTGTTCCTTGCCTCATTCTGCGGCCGTTGCGGTGCCGGCGCGGCGCCGCGATGCAGCCAGGACGGCGCGCACGATGGGCACCACCACCGCGGCGAGCGCCGCAACCATGAGCACTCCCGAAATCGGTCGCAGGAAGAAGATGCCCAGCCCGGCATCGGAGATGATGAGCGACTGGCGCAGCGCGCGCTCCGCCAGCGGTCCCAGCACCAGCGCGAGCACCAGCGCTGCCGGCGAGTAGCCGAGCTTCTTCATGAAGTAGCCGGCGACGCCGAAGATCAACATCGCGCCGACGTCGAACAGGCTGTTCTTCAGCGAATAGGCACCGGTGACGCAGAAGACGATGATGAGCGGCATCAGGATGCTGTAGGGGATGCGCAGCGCCCGCACGAAGAGCGGAATGAAGGCCGTGCTCATGATGAGGAGCAATACATTGGCCATGTACTGCGAGGCGATCAGGCCCCAGACGAACTCCGGATTCTTCTCGAACAGCATCGGCCCGGGACGCAGCCCCCACATCATCAGGCCGCCGAGCATGATGGCAGTGGTCGCCGAACCCGGGATGCCGAGGGTCAGCATCGGCACCATGGCGGCGGTGGCCGCCGCATTGTTCGCAGACTCCGGGCCAGCCACACCCTCGATGGCGCCCTTGCCAAACTCCTCGGGGTGCTTCGACACCTTCTTCTCGACGGTGTAGGCAAGGAACGAGGCAACGGTGGGACCCGCGCCCGGCAGCACGCCGACGGCGAAACCCATCACCGTGCCACGGAAGATGGCCCACTTCGTGCGGGCGATGTCGGCCAGGCTCGGCAATACATCGCGCAGCGCGATGTTGCCCGTGACCATCTTTGCCTTGCTGCTCTCTTCGGCGCCCACCAGCACCTCGCCCAGGCCGAACAGGCCGATCGCCACCGGCAGGAAATCGATGCCGTCCATCATCTCCGGCACGCCGAAACCGAAGCGCGCATCGCCCGAGATGATGTCGAAGCCGACCATGGCGAGCATCAGCCCCATCGCCATGCTGATGTAGCCCTTGAGAGGATCGTCGCCGGTGAGCAGCGTGACGGTCGTGAGGCCGAGAAACATCAGCGCGAAGGTCTCCGGCGGTCCGAAAGAAAGGGCCCAGCGCGCAAGCAGCGGCGACACCAGCATGAGCAGCACCACGCCCACGGTGCCGGCGATGAAGGAACCGATGGCGGCGATGCCGAGCGCCTTGCCGGCGCGACCCTGCAGCGCCATCTGGTAGCCGTCGAGGCAGGTAACGACGGAGGCCGATTCGCCCGGCGTGTTGATGAGCACCGCGGTAATGGTTCCGCCGTACATGGTGCCGGCGTAGAGCGCCGCCAGCATGATGATTCCCGAGGTCGGCTCCATGCCGAAGGTGAGCGGCAGCAGCATCGCCACGCCGGAGGGCGGCCCCACCCCCGGCAGCGCGCCGATGAGGATGCCGATCGTCACGCCGCACACCGCCATCAGGATGTTGAACGGCGTCAGCGCGACCGAAAAACCCAGGGAGAGATTGCCTAGAAAATCCAAAGCACTCCCTCAGGCAGCGGCACGTGTAGCCAGCGCGCGAAAACCAGCCAGTTGAATCCGGCGGCGCCGATCGCCACCGCCGCGCAGACCCACCAGCGGTGCCGGCCGAGGTAGCGCAGCAACCCGGCGAGGAACAGCGCAGTGCCGAGAATCATGCCGATGACGTTCAGCAACGCGACGAAGGCGACGCTCGCGCCGAGCACCACGAGCGTGTGCCGCAGCCCCTCGCCCCGCGGCAACCAGGTTTCGCCCGGATTTTTCTCCTTCAGGCTCTTGACCAGCATCATCAAGGCCAGCAGCGCCATGACGAGGCCCAGCCAGAACGGCAAGAATGCCGAGCCCGGGCCGTCATCGCCCCACCATTTGTAATACTTGAGCGCCGCCGCGGAAAACGCGGCGGAGAAGGCAAGCAGCAGGGCCGCTGTGATGCGGTCGGCGTTGCGCACGGCCCTGGCTGCTGCGCGGGGCTACGTCCGGGTCCTACTTCTTGGTCGCGCCGAGGTCCTTCAGGGCGGCCTCGTACTTGCCGTTGAGGCTGTCGAGGTACTTGTTGGCTTCCTCGCCGGTCCACTGCGTCGGCGTGAGCAGGTTCCTCTTGATGTACAGCTCCTGCCACTTCTTGGTGTCGGTGACTTTTTTCAGTACGTCCTGCCACCACTTCACCGCCTCTGGGGCCATGTTGGCCGGGCCGACCACGCCGCGCATCTGCTCCCAGTAGAACTCGTAGCCCCTCTCCGCGAACGTGGGGACGTCCGGCGCATCCGTGAGGCGCTTCTTCGCGGCCACGGCGAGGTTGGTGCCCTTCTTTGCCTCGATCTGCGCCTGGAACTCGTTCGGGTTCATGGCCGCGGCGTCAATGTGCCCACCCATCAGCGCGGTGGTGACCTCGCCGCCGGAGTTGAACGGCACGTACTTCACCTTGATCTTCGCCGCCTGCTCGAACAGGTGGGTGAAGATATGGTCCTCGCTGTAGGTGGCGGTGCCGCCGATCGTCAGGCCGCCGGGCTTGGCGCGCGCCGCCTTGACGAAGTCGTCGACGGTCTTGAACGGCGACTCGTTGCGCACCGACAGCATGAGCTCGTCGATCGCCACGATCATGAGGATGGTCATCGAGTCGCGGTGGTTGCCCGGCAGGCGTCCTTCGATCTTGCCCGAGACGATCATCGGCGTGGCGCCGGCCACGACGTGCGAGTCGCCCTTCTTGTTGATCAGGTAGTTGAAGCCCACCGCACCGCTGCCGCCGGCGCGGTTGTTCACAGTCAATGGCACGGGCGACAATTTGTTCTCGTCGATGATGCCGGTGATCATGCGCATCAGGTTGTCGGTGCCGCCGCCCGGGGCGTAGGGCACGACCACCTCGACCACCTTCGACGGGTATTTCGCCTGGGCAAGCGCATCGCCGGCGGAAGCCAGCAACAGCGCGACCGATGTGACCGATGCTGAAAGCAGACGCAATGTGCTCATAGTGGAATTACCTCCTCGTTGCGCCGATGATACGATCACCTTCGAGGACCCTTCAAGGAGTATTTGATCCCGTGGAAACCCCCGTGGAAAGCACTGCCCAGGCCAGCGACCAGGTGCTTGTCACCCGCGACGGCCCGATCGTCACACTGACCTTCAACCGCCCCGAGGCGCGTAACGCCATGACCTGGGAGATGTACCAGCGGCTCTACGATACCTGCGAGGAAGTGGATGCCGACGACGCGATCCGCGTCCTCGTCTTGAAGGGCGCCGGGGGCAAGGCTTTCGTCGCGGGCACGGACATCAGCCAGTTCACCAAATTCAAGGGCGGCGAGGACGGCCTGCGCTACGAGCGCGACGGCAACCAGCGCTCGGGCCGCATCGCGCGCGTCAAGAAGCCGGTGATCGCGCAGATCCAGGGCTACGCGGTGGGGGGCGGCCTGGCCATCGCCGCCGGGGCCGACGTGCGCATCGCCACGCCGGATGCCAAATTCGGCGCGCCGATCGCGAAGACCCTCGGCAACTGCCTGTCGATGAAGGCCTACGCGATGTTCATGGACCTGTTCGGTCCCTCGCGCCTGAAGGAGATGATCTTCACCGCGCGCATGCTCACTGCCGAGGAGGCGCTTGCCGCCGGTTTCGTGCATGAGATCGTGCCGGCGGACAAGATCGAGGCTCGCGTGCGCGAGCAGGCCGAGAAAATCGCCTCCCACGCGCCGATCACGCTGTGGGTGACCAAGGAATCGGTGCGCCGCCTGCAGGAGGCCCGCCAGATGCCGGAGGACGAGGACCTGATCATGAAAACCTACGGCAGCGACGACTTCCGCGAGGGCGTGCGCGCCTTCGTCGAGAAGCGCCCGCCGCGCTGGACGGGGAAGTAGCCATGAAAGCGAAGATACGCAGGATCGAAGCGCGTGACCGCCAGCGCTGGCAGGTGCTGTGGGAAGGCTACTGCGAATTCTACGCAGTGGACCTGCGCGGGCCGGTCACGGAGCACACCTGGAACCGGATCATGGATCAGGCCTCCCCGGTGCATGCCATCGTTGCCGAGCAGCCGGGGGACGGCGTGATCGGCATCGCCAACTACGTCATCCACGAGCATACCTGGTCGCTGACGCAGGCCTGCTACCTGCAGGACCTGTTCGTGGACCCGAAAACCCGCGCCGCCGGCGTCGGCAAGCAGTTGATCGACTGGTTGGTGACTGAAATGAAGTCGCAGAATTGGTCTCGGCTGTACTGGGCGACCGCTGAAACCAACTACCGTGCACGCGGCTTGTACGACAAGTACACCCCGCACAGCGGCTTCCTGCGCTACGTGGTCAAGAACGGCTAGCTCCGTGCTCGGCTAAGACCTTGCGTTGCGCTGGTACCAGCGCGACATCAGTTCCATCGCAACCCAGGATGTGGCCGCGGCGGCGACCAGGACCGCCTGCGCGCTGTGCCAGCCCCAGCGCTCGACGATGAGGGCAAACAGCGTCGGCGAAGCCGCGCTCACGATCAGGACCGGCGTTGCGATGAGGCCGAGAACGGCGCCGTAACCGGTGACGCCGAAGAGCGCGAGGGGAACGGCGCCGCGCACGATGGTGATCACACCCTGCGCAGCGCCCATCACCAGGGTGAAAGTGAGAATTGCGAGAAAGTTGCCGTCCGCGAGGAGCAGCAGCAGGAAGGAAGCCGGCAACACGCCGATGGCGATGCGCGCGATCGTCATCACGTGCAGATTGCTGCCGAAGAGGATCTCCATCAGCCGGCCGGCGAACTGCGCGAAGCCCTTCAGCGAGGCGACCCAGACCGCCGCCGCCGCCGCGAGGCCCGCCGCCTGCAGCAGCGGTACCAGCTGCACCGTGATCACGCCGAAGACGAAACCGTTGACGGACATGATGAGCGCGAAGAGGCCGAGGGCAGCTGAACGCGCCCGGCCCTGGAGCGGCGGATCGCCGCGCGCGGCCTGCGCAGCGCCCGTCGTGCCCTCGCCTGCGGCTGCAGTTTCGCGCCGGGAGAGACCGAACCAGTTGAGCGGCAGGCAGATGCAAAGGTTGATGGCGGCAAAAATCACCAGCGTCTGGCGCCAGCCGAGCGCTTCGTTGAAAAAATGCCCGAGCACCCAGAACACCGAAGAGGCAAAGGCGCCGAACAGCGTGAGGTAGGAGATCGCGCGCCGTCCGCGCGAAGGCGCCACCTGCACGAGCGCGGCGAACGCCGCGTCGTACAGGCACAAACGCATGCCGAAGCCGATGAACGCCCACACCGCAAGGTAGGCGGTTTCCGTACGCACCATCGACAGCGCGACCAGTCCTGCCGAGACGAGCACCGCTCCGGAGCTCATCACGGCCCGGGCACCATGGCGATCGATGGCGCGCCCGATCCAGGCCGAGACGATGCCCATCGTCAGGACCCCCACGGTGAAGCCGAAATAGATCAGGCTGCTGCTCCAGCCGGTGTCGAGCGCGATCGGGCCGGCCAGGACGCCCAGGCAGTAGTAGCTGGTTCCCCACGCCGTGATCTGGGTGATGCCAAGCGCGCAGACCGCGGCGACCATCGGGTCGCCCAGGCGTGCGCGCCAGCCCTGCGTGGTACTGTTCATGCAAGTGAAGATATCAGACCGACCAGCCGTCGATTTGAGCGCGCTGCGCTTCGAGAACACGTTCGTCGCGGAGCTGCCCGCCGACCCGGTGCTCGTCAATCGGCCGCGGCAGGTGCAAAACGCCTGCTATACGCGCGTCGATCCAACCCCCGTTACCGCGCCGCGCCTGCTGGCCTGGTCCGACGCGACGGCTGAACTGCTCGGCGTCGCACGCCCCGCTACGGCGCAGGGCGTGGCGGCCGAAGTGCTCGGCGGCAACCGCGTGCTGCCCGGGATGCAGCCTTACGCGGCGCGCTACGGCGGCCACCAGTTCGGCCACTGGGCGGGACAGCTGGGCGACGGCCGCGCCATCACGCTGGGTGAAGTCATCGCCCCGGACGGACGGCGCCAGGAATTGCAGCTCAAGGGCGCGGGCCGCACGCCCTACTCGCGCACCGCCGACGGCCGCGCGGTGCTGCGCTCCTCGTTGCGCGAATTCATGTGCAGCGAGGCGATGCACCACCTCGGCGTGCCGACCACGCGCGCGCTGAGCCTCGTCGGCACGGGGGAGTCGGTGGTGCGCGACATGTTCTACGACGGCAACGCGCGCCCCGAGCAGGGCGCGATCGTCTGCCGCGTCGCGCCCTCCTTCGTGCGTTTCGGCAATTTCCAGCTGCTCGCCGACCAAGACGAACACGAAGCACTCCGACGGCTTGCGGGCTTTGTTTGTACAAACTACTTTTCAAACAAAAGCATTCAAGAAACCTTTCAGGAAATTTGCCAGCGTACCGGCGAGCTGATGGCCGACTGGATGCGCCTGGGATTCGTGCACGGCGTGATGAACACCGACAACCTGTCGATTCTCGGCCTGACCATCGACTACGGGCCCTACGGCTGGCTCGAAGGCTACGACCTGGAATGGACGCCCAATACCACCGACGCGCAGGGGCGGCGCTATTGCTACGGCAACCAGCCGCATGTCGCGCATTGGAACCTCGCGCGCCTGGCCGAAGCGCTGTTGCCGCTGGTTCCCGACCAGGCGCAGCTCCAGGCCGGCCTGACCCTGTATGCCGACACCTTCAGCGCCACCTGGCAGCGCGCGCTCGCGGCGAAGCTCGGCCTGAGCGCCCTGGATCAGCCCGGCGACGAGGAGCTGGTGAGCGAACTGTTCCAGTTGCTTGCCGAACGGGAAACCGATTTCACCATCTTCTTCCGCAAGCTTGCGACACCGACGCTTGAAGCGTTGCGACCGGCTTATTACACTGAAGATGTTCCTGTCGATCGACTCCAAGGCTGGTTGAAATCTTATGAAGTCAGGATTCAAAACGAGAAAAATCGTGCGACGCGCATGAACGCGGTGAACCCGAAATACGTCTTTCGCAATTACCTCGCGCAGCAGGCCATCGACGCGCTGGAGCAAGGCGATGCCTCGGTATTGGAGCGCCTGATGGCGGTGCTGCAACGGCCGTACGACGAACAACCGGCGCATGAGGACCTCGCCGCGCGGCGCCCCGAGTGGGCGCGCCACAAGGCCGGCTGCTCTGCGCTTTCCTGCAGTTCCTGAGGGATGAGCAGCGTAAAGCTGACGCGCGAAAGCATACTGGATGGCAGCCTGCACGCCGCGGTGCGCGCGATGCTCGGTCCGGAAGTGCGCTTCAGCTCGGATGCCGAACGCGCCGCACAGGTGCAGGCGATCCTCGCGCGGGCGCCGCGCCCGGGGCGCATCTGGGTGTTCGCCTTCGGCTCGCTGATCTGGAACCCCGCGTTCCATTTCGTCGAGCGCCGCACCGCGCGCATCCACGGTTTCCACCGCCAGTTCTGCCTCTGGACGCGCGCCGGCCGCGGCAGTCCGGAGCGTCCCGGCCTGATGCTGTCGCTGGAGTCAGGCGGCAGCTGTGCCGGTGTCGCCTACCGCCTGGCGCGGCGCGAGGCGGCCACCGAGCTCGATGTGATCTGGCGGCGCGAGATGTTCACCATGTCCTATCGCCCGGTGTGGACCATCGCGCGCACGCCCAAGGGCCCCGAGCACGTGATCGCGTTCAGCGCCAATCGCGCGCACGAGCGCTACGCGCCTGGACTGGAGGAAGCGGTCATCGCGCGCCACCTCGCCACCGGCGCCGGGTCGCTGGGTCGCTGCTGCGACTACCTCTTCGAGACCGTGAAGCACCTGCGCGAACTCGGCATCCGGGACCGCAGGCTGGAGGCGCTCGAAGCCGAGGTCAGGGCGCAGGGCGCGCAGCAATAGCTTCGGGATTTACCACGTTGGTCGGGGTGCCGGCCGCGTAGGCGACGATCTGGTCGAAAATGTCGCTGAACTGGATTTCGTATTCGTCGCGCGACACGTAGCCGATGTGCGGCGTGGCAACTACGTTGTCCATGACGAGCAGCGGATCGCGCACATCACGCAGCGGTTCTTCCTCGAACACGTCCACTGCCGCCATGCCCGGCCGCCCCGCTTTGAGGGCGCTCACCAGCGCCCCGGGCTCGACCAGGCCGGCGCGGCTGGTATTCACCAGCAACGCGGTAGGCTTCATGAGAGCGAGGTCGCGCGCCTTCACGATGCCGCGCGTGGCGTCCACCAGCCGCATGTGCAATGAAATAACGTCGCATTGCGCGAAAAAATCTTCCCGGGATGGCGCTGTTGCATAGCCGTCCGCGCGCGCCCTCGCCAGCGTTGTCTCGCGTGCCCACACCAGCACCTTCATGCCGAACGCCTTGGCGTATCCCGCGACCACGGCGCCGATCCGGCCGTAGCTGTAGACGCCGAGCGTCTTGCCGCGCAGCGTATGGCCGACGCCGGTCTGCCAGGTTCCCGCCTTGAGCGAGGTCATCTGCTGCGGAATCTGGCGCATCGCGGCGATCACCAATCCCCAGGTCAGTTCCGCGGTTGCGTACGAAGGCGTGCCGGCGTGCATGTTCGAGGACACGATGATGCCGAGACGGTTGCAGGCTGTTATGTCGATGTGCGGATACACGCTGCGCTGGCTGATGAGCCTGAGCCTGGGCAGCCGCTCGAGCAGCGGCGCGCTGATTTTCGTCCTTTCTCGAATCAGCACCAGCGCCTCGGTGTCCTTCAGCCGTTCGGCGAGCGCATCGGTGTCCTGGACGTGGTCGTGCCAGATTTTGACCTCGTGGCCCTTGAGCTTGCTGTAGCAGGCCAGCGTGCGCAGGGTGTCGTGATAGTCGTCGAGTATCGAGATTTTCATGATCCGGTACTCTACATCCAGCGGCTGCGCTTGACCTGCGCCGATGCTCCAGACCGGCGCGCAGTCGAATATCATTCGTCGCATGCCGCACAACATCGACCTGATTACGACGGTCGCGTTCAGCTTCGGCCTGGCCTTGATCCTGGGCTTCGTGGCGATGCGCCTGCGCGTCCCGCCCATCGTGGGCTACCTGCTCGCCGGCATTGTGCTCGGGCCGGCAACGCCCGGTTTCGTGGCGGACGTGGGCCTGGCGCGCCAGTTGGCGGACATCGGCGTCATGCTGCTGATGTTCGGCGTAGGGCTGCACTTTTCGCTCGACGATCTGCTCGCGGTGCGCAAGATCGCCGTGCCGGGCGCCATCGTGCAGATGCTCGCCGCAACCGGACTGGGCTTTGCGCTGGCGCTCGTGTGGGGATGGACCCCCGGCGCGGCCCTGGTCTTCGGCCTGACGCTCTCTGTCGCGAGCACGGTCGTGGTGCTGCGGGCGCTCGAGGCCTCGGGCACGATCAGCTCCATCAACGGCAGGATTGCGCTCGGCTGGCTCATCGTCGAAGACCTGGTGATGATCCTGGTGCTCGTGCTGCTGCCGCCGCTGGCAGGGACTCTGGGCGGTACCGCGGGCCAGAGCGCCAGTGAACTGGGGATTTCTCTCCTGATTACCCTGGGCAAGGTGGCCGCTTTCGTCGCCTTCATGGTCGTTGCGGGGCGCCGCCTCCTGCCGCGCCTGCTCTGGCTGGTCGCGCGCACGGGTTCCCGGGAGTTGTTCACGCTGTGCGTGATCTCGACCGCGGTCGGCGTCGCCTACGGCGCGGCGGCGCTGTTCGATGTCTCGTTTGCGCTGGGCGCGTTTTTCGCCGGCATGATGATGCGCGAATCGGAGCTGAGCCATCGCGCCGCCGAGCAATCCCTGCCGCTGCGCGACGCTTTCGCGGTGCTGTTCTTCGTTTCGGTCGGGATGCTGTTCGATCCGCGGATCCTGGTCGATGAACCGGTGAAACTGCTCGCGATCCTCGGCATCGTCATGATCGGCACGCCGCTCGTCGCCATGGCGCTGGTATTGCTGTTCCGCTATCCGCTCAACACCGCGCTCACGGTGGGCGCGAGCCTGTCGCAAATCGGCGAGTTCTCATTCATCCTCGCCGGGCTGGGCGTTTCGCTGGGGCTGATGTCCGCCCAGGGGCAAAGCCTTATCGTCGCCGCCGCGATCCTCTCGATCGCGGCGAACCCCCTGGTGTTCGCCGCCACGCGCCCGGTGCACGCCTGGATTCGCGACCGCTCGCAGCTCGCCCGGCGCCTGGAGCGCAGCGGCGATCCGCTCGCCGAGCTGCCGGTGAGCACCGCCGAGAACTATCTGTCGGGACAGGTCGTGCTGGTGGGCTACGGCCGGGTCGGGCGCCGCATCGCGCAGGCGCTCACCGAGCACAAGATCCCCTTCGTCGTCGCGGAACAGAATCGCGAACGCGTCGAGCAGTTGCGCAAGCAGGGCATCCCCGCGGTATCGGGTGAAGCGTCGGAACCCGCAGTCCTGATCCAGGCCCACATCGCGAAGGCCGGCATGCTCGTGATCGCGACGCCGGATACCGTTTCCGTCCGGCGCATGGCCGAGATCGCGCGCACCCTCAACCCGACGATCGAAATCGTACTGCGCACGCATGACGAGGAAGAAGCACGCCTGCTCGCCACGGAGCAGCTGGGCAAGGTGTTCTTCGGCGAACAGGAACTCGCGATCGCCATGACGCGCCACGTCCTGGCGCGCCGCGGGATTGATGCGTAGGTGAAGCGAGCGGCGCGGTTGCCCTAGCCGCCCAGCGCGGCGATCTTGTTTTTCGCTTCCTGGACGAATTTTCCGCGCGGAAACTGCTCGATGTACAACTTCAGGTCCTCGGGATCGTCGCTGTCCTTGACCTCCTGCCAGAATTCCTTCTCCGCTTCGCTGTCGTGCGCGGCGTGCGCGGTTGGCGGCGGCGGAACGGGCAACGGCTTGGAGAGGACCTCGTTGGGGTCCTCCGGCGGCTTGCCTTCGAGGATGCGCTTGAGCGCAGCGCCGAAATCGCGCGCGTGCTGGTAGCGCTGCGCGGCGTCCTTGGCCAGCGCGCGGGCGATGACGCGGTCGAATTCCGGCGGCACCTGCACCAGCGCGGAGGGCCAGACCGGATCTTCCATGACGATTTTCTGCTGCAGCGTGAACTGCGTTCCCTCGAACGGCTTTTGCCCCGTGAGGAACTGGTAAAAAATGATGCCCGCCGAAAAGATGTCCGTACGTCCGTCGACCTGCTGGCCCTGGATCTGCTCCGGTGACATGTAGGAGGGGGTTCCGACCATGGCGCCCACCCGCGTCGCCTCGGACGGATCGCTGGGCTCGGCGAGGCGCGCGACGCCGAAATCGGTGAGCTTGGCATGGCCGCCGGCGTCGATCATCACGTTGCCCGGCTTGATGTCGCGGTGGACGATTCCCGCTGCGTGCGCGAAATCGAGCGCGTCGAGCAACTCGATCATGATGTGGAACGCCTTGTTGAGGTCGAAGCGCTCGTTGGCGTCGAAGTAGTCCTTGAGTTCCTTGCCCTCGATGTGCTCCATCACAATGTAGGCAAGATCGCCCTCGGTGCCGAAGTCGTACACCTGGACGATATTGCGATGGTTGAGCCGGGCCACGGCGCGCACCTCGCGCTCGAAGCGCACGGAAATCATGCGCGCAGCTTCCGCATCGAGCTTCTGGGTGAGGATGGTCTTGATCGCGACCCGGCGGTTCAGGTTGGGGTCGAGCCCGTCGTAGACGAGGCCCATCGCCCCCTTGCCGAGGACACCCTGGATCTTGTAGCGGCCAAGCGTTTTGAGTTCTTCCACGGCGTGCAAGCGATAATCGATGTGTAAGGTAGCAATACTAGGAGATATTGTAGCCACAGCGCAGTCGAATACTTCACGCCCGGGAGCTTGCCATGCCGATCTACGTCATTCTCGACAATAGCATCCACGACCCGAAGAAATACGACGCATACATGCGCGCGGTGCCGGCGCTGGTCGCCAGGCACGGCGGCGAGTACCTCGCGCGCGGCGGCAAGTTCGAGGTCATGGCGGGCAGCTGGAAGCCGAACCGCATCGTCCTCTTCAAGTGGCCGAGCCGCGCGGCGCACCGCGCCTTCATGGCGGATCCCGAGTATCAGCCCTGGAAAAAGCTGCGCGAATCCGTGACGACGACCAATAATGTGATGCTCGTGGAAGGGCTGTGACCCGTTCGGCCAGACGCGTGCGATTCCGCTACGTGCGCGCTTTCAAATGGCGGCCAGCCGCTCGACCGTATCCGGGAATCGCTTCACGAGGTTGATCAGCAAGGCAGCCTGCGCATTCGGCTTCGCCCGCCCCTGCTCCCAATTCTCCAGCGTACGGACGTTCGTGCGAAGGTAACCCGCGAAAAGCGCCCGCGACAGCTTCAGGTGCTGCCGAACGCGGACCAATTCCCGGGCGGTCACCTCCGGTGCCGGCTTGAACTCGACCGGATGGGTACGCAACGTGCGTTTTCCCTGCCGCGCCTCCGCCAACGCCGTCATTCCCTCGCGGAGTTCCTCAAACAGATTGCGCTTGGGTGCAAGCCTGTCTTTCACCATTGTCTTCATGCAACTCTCCTCGATTCGAGTTCCGTCTTAAGCATGTCCTTGAATGCCTTGCGCTCTTTGGGCGTCAAATCGCTCATCTCGTCCTTGTCGTACAGCCAGCGTGTACAACCAGAACTGCATGCCAGCGCTCCACCAGTAGTAAATCACCCGCAGGCCGCCGCGCTTGCCCTTCCCGCGGCGCGCATCGGCGAATCGCGTCTTGCGCAAGCCACCCGTACCTTCAACCACGTCTCCGGATTCTGGATTCCTCATCAACGCCTGCTGAAACCTGGCAAACGCCGCATCGTCCAGATAACGGGCACGGAAGCGCGCAAATGCAGGCAATTCGACGAAAACGGCCTTCACGGGCGAATTATACGCAACCTGCGTATGTACGCAAACTGCGTATGATCACGCGGACCCATGAAATGAAAAAGGGCCAGCGCATGCTGGCCCTTGTATAGTTGGCGCGCCCGGAGCGATTCGAACGCCCGACCCCTTGGTTCGTAGCCAAGTACTCTATCCATCTGAGCTACGGGCGCGGAGAGCACGAATTATATCAAACACTTAGGGAGACGAGATGAGCCTGGTGCTGGAGGTGAACATCAAGATCAAGCCGGAAAACGTGGATAGCTTCATGCAGCAGGTGATGGAGAATGCCAGGGCGGCGCGCAGCGAGCGGGGCTGCACCCAGTTCGAGGTGTTCGTGGACCCGGAGGACAAGACTTCCATCATGCTGTTCGAGGTCTACGACGACCAGCAAGCGTTCGAGGCGCACCAGGCGGGCGCCGCGTTCAAGAAATACCTCGCCAACGCGGTGCCGCTGCTCGCCTCGCGCGAGCGGCATTTCTGGAAGAAGGCGCTCTAGAAGAGCAGGAAGCCGAGCAAGCCGCCGGCAGAGAGGATCCAGAGCGGATTGAGCCTGGTGGCGTAGAGTGCGGCGGCGCTCGCGCCGGCGATGAGCGCGCTCTGCCAATCGACGCCCTGCGGCGTGGCGAGCACGTAGCCGCCGGAGACGACGAATCCGACGCTGATCGGCACCAGGGCGCGCTGCAGGGTCTTGCGCCAGGCCGCGTCGCGCATGCGGTCCCAGTAACCGCCGACCCAATACGCGAGCGCGGCGGCGGGCCCGCAGAACGCGCCCAGCGCGACAAATCCGCCGCCGAAGCCCGCGACCTTCCAGCCAATCAGGGCGGTCACCAGCACGTTCGGTCCCGGCGCCGCCTGGGCAATGGCAAAGAGCTGCGTGTATTCGGCCGCGCTCATCCAGCCCTGCACATCCACCACCAGGCGCTGCATCTCCGGCATCACGGACGGGATGCCGCCGACCGACACCAGCGAAAGCAGCGCGAAGTAGCCGGCGAGCTGCAGCATCAGAGCACGCCTTTGCGCGCGGCAAACCAGCCCAGCACCATGGCCACCGGCAGGACCGCGAACAGCGACACGCGGCCAAGCGCGATGAGGCCGAAGCAACTTACTGCGAGGGCGATGCCCCAGGGCTTGCGCGCGAGCGGCTTGGCGAGCTTGAAGGCGGTGCCGATGAACAAGCCCCCGCCCGCGATGCCGACGCCCGTAACGACTGCGCGCACCGCGGGATTGGAGGAATAATCCGCGTAAAGCAGCGCCAGGGCGAAGACCCAGATCAGGGGCAAGGCCATGAGCCCGGCGAATGCCACAACCGAGCCCAGCGGGCCGAACCAGCGCCGCCCGAGCACGATCGAGACGTTGCCGACGTTCGGGCCGGGCAGGAACTGGCACAGCGCCAGCACCTCGGCGAAATCAGCCGGCGCGATCCAGCGCCGTTCTTCCACCATCACGCGATGCGCCCAGGGCAACACGCCGCCGAAGGAGCGCGCCCCGATCGACAGAAATCCCCAGTAGAGCTGCCACAAAGTGGCGGGCGGCGCGGTTACCAATGCCTATTCACCCCAGTAATCCAGGCCCTCGGGGAGCGGCTCGCCATGCGCCAGCGAGGCGAGCTTGGCGTACTGGCCGTCGGCGTAGAGCAGCGGCTTGCCTTTCCTGCCGAGCAGCAGCTGCTGCACTTCGCCGAGAAAGACCGTATGCGTGCCGTGCACCATGCGGTTCACCACGCGGCAATCAAAGGCTACGAGCGCATTCTTCAGTACCGGCGCGCCCGTGGAAAGCTGCTCCCACTGCGCCTCGCGGAACCGCGCTTCGCCTCGCATGTTGTCGCCATGCGCGCCGCTAAAAAGGCCCGAGAGTTCCTGGTCCTCGTGGCGCAGCACGTTGACGCAGAAAATTTCCGCCTTGGCGACGGCCTCGTGGGTGGTGGTGCCGCGGTTGATGCAGGCCAGAACCGTCGGCGGCTCCGCGGTCGCCGAGCACACCGCGGTCGCCGTCATGCCGAAGATGTGTCCCTCGTGGCGGCAGGTGATGATATTGACCGCGCCGGCCAGGCTGCGCATGCCGAGCTTGAATTGCGCGGCGAACTGCGCGGTGTCGATCGGCTTCCCCATGGCGGGGATTCTACCGTGCTAGATTCATCGCAACTTTTCCGCGCGGAGCCTCACCATGCAGGATCACGGCTTTCTCCATCAGGCGCTGGTCTACCTCGCCGCCGGCGTGATCGTGGTGCCGCTCGCCAAGCGCCTCGGCCTGGGCTCGGTGCTGGGCTATCTCGTTGCCGGCGTCGCCATCGGCCCCTGGGGCCTGGCGCTGGTATCGGCGCCCGATGCGATCCTGCAGATCGCCGAGTTCGGCGTCGTGCTGCTGCTGTTCCTGGTCGGGCTGGAACTCAACCCGGCGCGCGTCTGGCAGCTGCGCAAGTCGATTTTCGGCATGGGCGCGACGCAGGTCGCCGTGACGATCGCCGTGGTGGCGGCGGCGGCCTGGGCGCTCGGCATGGCGCCCAAGGTGGCGCTGGTGACCGGCATGGCCTTCGCCATGTCCTCGACCGCCATCGGCCTCGCCACGCTGCAGGAAAAGAACCTGCTGCCGACGCCGGGCGGCCAGGCGAGCTTCTCTGTATTGCTGTTCCAGGATCTTGCTGTGATTCCTTTGCTTTTGATTCTGACTTTCATCAGTCCGGGACAAAATTCCGAAAGCTTCGAATGGACAGCCACTGCAAAAGCAGTGGGCATGATCGCGCTGCTGGTGGTCGCGGGGCGCTACCTGCTGCGGCCGGTGCTGCGCTACATCGCGAATACGAAGCAGCGCGAGATTTTCGTCGGCTTCGCGCTGTTCCTCGTGATCGGGATCGCGGCGCTGATGGAATGGGTCGGCCTCTCGGCCGCGCTCGGCGCCTTCCTCGGCGGCGTGCTGCTCGCCGACTCCGAGTACCGCCACCAGCTGGAGCTGGACATCGAGCCCTTCAAGGGCCTGCTGCTCGGCCTGTTTTTCATCGCCGTCGGCATGTCGGTGGATTTGGGCCTGTTTTCACGCTCTCCTGGTTTGATTTTTCTCATAGCAGGAGGAGCGATAGCGATAAAAATTGCAATTCTCTACCCGATCTCCAAGACCTTCGGCTACTGCGGCCGCGCCGACGCGACGCTGTTCGCGCTCGCGCTGTCGCAGGTGGGAGAATTCGCCTTCGTGCTCTTCGGCGCCGCTGGCAACATCGTGCCGCGCGCGACGCTAGACCTGCTCAATGCAGCGGTCGCCGTGTCGATGCTGAGCACGCCGCTCCTCATGCTGCTCTACGAGCGGCTGCTGGCGCCCCGCTTCCTGCACACCGAGGCGCGCGCGCCCGACGCGATCGACGAGACCAACCCGGTGATCATCGCGGGATTTGGCCGTTTCGGCCAGGTCGTGTCGCGCGTCCTCGGCGGCATGAAGATCCGCGCCACGGTGGTGGACCACGACCCGAACCAGGTCGACCTGGTGCGCCGCTTCGGCACCAAGGCCTACTACGGCGACGCCACGCGCCTCGACCTGCTCGAAGCCGCGGGCGCGCGCAAGGCGAAGCTGCTGGTGGTGGCGGTCGACGATCCGGCAACCGCGATGCGCATTGTCACCGAGGCGCGCAAGCACTTCCACCACCTGAAAGTGATCGTGCGCGCCTACAGCCGCACCGACGCCTACGAATACGTCGACCTCGGCGTGCCGGCCGTTCGGGAAACTTTCGGCTCGGCACTCGACGCCACCGAGATCGCGTTGCAGCACCTCGGCTACGCCAAGATCGCCGCGCGGCGCGTCGTCACCAGCTTCCGGCGCCACGACGAACAGGGCCTCGTGCAGCAGGCCAAGCACCGCAAGGACACCAAGCAACTGATCACGCTGGCGCAGCAGGGGCGCCGGGATCTGGAGCAGCTCCTTTCAAGCGAGGCGGTAAAGCGAGTCTGAATTCAGTTCTTCAGATTCACGAGGTAAATTCCCGCCCCGACCAGCACGGCAGCGGCCGCGAAAGACAGCGTCAGCGGTTCGCCCAGGAGCAGAACGCCGGCCATCACGCCAAACAGCGGTGTGAGGAAGGTCAGCACGGACAGCCGCGCCGCGAGGTAATGGCGCAGCAGCCAGAACCAGGTCAGGTAACTGGCGAAGGCCACCACCACGCACTGGTAGAGGAAGGCCGCGACGACCGGCGGCGTGAGCTTGGTCACGCCCGGCTCGCCCATCAGCGCGGATGCCGCCAACAGCACCGGGCCCGACACCGCAAGCTGGTAGAAAAGCGTCTTCGGGGCGCTCACCGAGGCGAGGCGCGTGGCGCGGATCAGCACCGTGGTCGCGGCCCAGAACAGCGCGCCCAGCAGGCCGAAGAAATCCCCCAGCAGCGTGCCGCGGCCGCCGGCGAATCCGTCGCCGAAAGCCACCGCCACGCCGGCGAACGCGAGCACCACCCCGCCCCACTGGCGCGCATTGAGCCGCTCCTGCGGGATGAGGAAGTGCAGCCCGAAAGCGGTCATGCATGGCGCGAGGTAGACGAACACCACCATGCGCGCGGCGTCGGTGAGCGCGAGGCCGGCGAAGATGAAGATGAACTCCGCGGCGAAGAGCATTCCCGCAAAGATCCCGGGCCACAAAGTGCGGTCGCGTTCCCACAGCGGAATCTTGTGGAAATGCACCCAGGCGAGGAGCAGCCCGGTGGCGACCAGCGAGCGGATGCCGGACTGGAATACGAGCGAAATGCCCTGCGCGGTGAACTTCGCGGCGACGTGGCCCACGCCCCAGATGAGGCACAGCAGCACCATAACCGACACCGCAGTGGCGTCAAGCGCCTTGCGTTCCGCGCTCATTCGCTCAGGCGGCAGTGCCGAGGTAGTAGTTCTTCACCAGGTCGTTGGCTTCGAGGTCGGCGACCGTCTTGCCCTCGAATACGATTTCGCCGTGCACGATGATGTAGCCGCGGTCCGCAATGCGGACCGCCTGGTTGAAATTCTGCTCGGCCATGAGAACCGTCAGGCCGTAAACCTCCTTGAGCTTCTTGATCATGGTGATGGTGTTCGACACCAGCAGCGGCGAGAGGCCCACCGAAGGCTCGTCCACCAGCAGCAACCTGGGAGAGGACATGAGCGCGCGCGCGATCGCCAGCATCTGCTGCTGGCCGCCCGACATCAATCCGGCGAGCTGGCGCCTGCGTTCCTTCAGCACCTCGAAGGTCGCGTAGCAGAACGCGAGGTTCTTTCGTATATCCGCGCGCGCCTGCGGCCGGAACGCGCCGAGCAGCAGGTTCTCCTCTACGGTGAGCCTGGGGAACAGCCGCCTGCCCTCGGGCACCATGGCAACTCCCAGGTTGACGATTTCCTCGGTGGAGAGGCGCGCGAGGTCGTGGGTTTGATTCTCAATTTTCAGTTCTATTTTTCCTTTTGAGGGACGAACAATCCCCATTACACACTTCATCAGGGTGCTTTTGCCGTTGCCGTTGGTGCCGAGCAGCACTACCGTCTCGCCCTGCGCGATGTCGAGCGATACGCCGTGCAGCGCGCGCACTGCGCCGTAGCCGGCCTCGACTTCGCGGATCGACAGGCTAAGCGCCAAGGTAGGCCCGCTGTACGCCGGCGTCCTGCACGATCGACTCCGGCGTACCCTCGCAGATGATCTGACCGGCATCCAGGCAGATGACGCGCTCGGAGAAACGCATCACGGCGTACATGATGTGCTCGATCATGATGACGGTAATTCCCGCGTCGTTCAGGCGCCGCAGGATGCCGAGCACCTCGTCGACTTCGGTCGAGGACAGCCCTGCCATCGCCTCGTCCGAGATCAGCAGCCGCGGCTTGGCGGCCATGGCGCGCGCCAGTTCCAGCTTGCGCATGTCCACCTGGGTGAGCCCCGCCGAGTCCTCGTGGGCGCGTTCGCGCAGACCGACGATCTCCAGCATCTCGAGCGCTTCGTCGGTCGCGCGTCGCCCTCGGGTGCGGTCGCGCGCAGCGTACTCGAGCGGCACCTGCAGGTTCTCCAGTACCGTCATGCTGCGAAACGGCTTCGGAATCTGGAAGCTGCGCGCGATGCCGGCGCGAGCCCGCAGGTAGGGCGGCAGCCGGGTGACATCGCGGCCCTCGAAGTGGATTTCCCCCGTGTCGTTGTACAGCGCTCCCGAGATGCAATTGATCAGAGTGGTCTTGCCCGAGCCGTTGGGGCCGATCAGGCCGAGGCGCTCGCCGGCGCGTACGCTGAGCGACACGTTGTCGAGCGCGACGAATCCGCCGAAGCGCTTGCCGAGCCTGTCCACCCGCAGCAGCTCAGCGCTCATTTCGACTGCCTGCGCCAAAGCTTGCGCGCCACGCCGACGATGCCCTGCGGCGCCAGCGTGATGAATGCCACCAGCATGACGCCGACGATCAGCACGTTCATTTCGGAGGAGATCGTCACCTTGACGATCTCCTGGGTCGTGCCCAACAGCAGCGCGCCGATCACCGGGCCGATCCAGTGCGCCGTGCCGCCGATCATCGGCATTGCAATTGCGTTCACCGCAATGAACAGGTTGAACGCCGACACCGGGTCGACGAAGGTGACGAAGTACGGGAACGGCGCCCCGGCGACACCCATCATTGCACCCATCACGCTGGTCGAGACGAGCTTAAGCCTGAGCGTCGGCACCCCGGCGCATTCGGCGGCGACTTCGTCGTCGCGGATGGCGGAAAGCCCCCGGCCGAGGCGCGATGAATTGAGCAATCTGGAGATCGCCACCGCCGCCAGCGTCAGCAGCAGCATCACCACGAACAGCATCTGGATGTAGCTGTCGAACCAGAGGTGCTGCTCCGGCGTCAGCATGTACGAGCCCTTGGCGCCACCGACGTACGACCAGTTGACGATCAGGGTTTCGATGACGATCGACATGGCCAGCGTGGCGATGGCGAAATACACGCCCTTGAGCCGCAGCGTCAGGTAGCCCAGGCCGACCCCGACCAGTCCGCCGACCACCCCCGCGGCCAGGATCAGCAGCGGCAGCGGCAGGCCGAGCGCCTTGTTGAGCGCCACCGTCGTGTAGGCACCCAGGGCGAAAAATCCGGCGCTGCCGAAATTTACGTAGCCGGTGAAGCCGCCGAGGATGTTCCACGCCACCGCCATCAGCGTGCCCTGCAGGATCAGGTAGAGCGCGTTGTAGTAATACTCGTTCTCCACCACCGCGGTGAGCGCCAGGCCGGCGGCGAAGACGGCGGCGAGCGCGCCCCAGAACACGGCCGATTTCATCTACAGCCGGCCGAACAGCCCGGCGGGACGCAGCGCGAGCGTCAGCGCGAGCACGCCAAACGCAACCGCCGGGGACCAAGAAGGTCCGGCGAACGTTGACACCATGCTCTCGATGATGCCGAGGATCAGCGCGGCGGCAAACATGCCCGGAATGCTGCCCATGCCGCCGAGCACCACAATGGCGAACGCGCGCCCGATGTACTGCCGCCCCACCGAAGGTTCGACCGGGCCGATGACGATGAGCAGCGACCCGGCGATCGCCGCGGTGGCGATCCCCAGGCCGAAAGCCCACTGCTTGATGCGCACCGGGTCGGCGCCCATCAATTGCAGCGCCAGGCGGTCCTGCGCCACCGCCTGAATGGCGCGTCCCATGAAAGTACGCGACAGGTAAAGGTAGATTCCCGCGGTGAGTAACGCGGAGACGCTGAACGGCACCAGCATGCGCAGCGGAAAATCGACAAATCCGATGCTCCAGACCTGGCCGATGTAGTCGGCCTGCACCAGGCGGTAGTCAACGCCGTAGATCAGGATCAGCACCACTTCGATGATGAACATCACGCCGAAAAAGAACGCCAGCCCGGAAAGTGATTCCTGGCCGGTGCGCTCGAAGGCGAGAAAGTAGATCCTGTAGAGCAGCACTCCGACGATGAAGAACACGGGCGCGGCCAGCAATCCGACCAGAATCGGGTCGAAGCCGAAGCGGCTGTTCAGAATGTAGGCGGTGTAGGCGCCGACGATGACGAACGCCGGGTGCGCGATGTTGACGATGTCGAGCTGGCCGAACACGATCGCCAGCCCGATCGCCACGGCGGCGTAGAAGCCGCCCAGCAATACCCCCGCGACGACGGCGTTCGCTAGAAGATCTGCGGTAAGCACCGTCGCGCGGCTGCCCTGCGGGCGCGAGCTATTGCTTGTAGGGGTAGACGAGTTCCCCCGACTTCACATCCCTGGGATACAGCACGATGCGCTTGCCTGGGCCGGAAAACTGCTCCATGTTGTCCTTCTGCACGTCGCGGAATTGCACCTGCAGCGTACGGGTCGTAGCCCATTCGCCGTTCTTGCCGAATTTGACCTTGCCGACCACCGTATCGAAAGTGGTCTTGCGCATGTGTTCGGCCATCTTGCCATGGTCAAGCCCCTTGGTCGCCTCGACCGATTGGCCCAGCACCTGCAGGTACGCGTAGGCGAACGGCGGCAAGTAATGGCCATAGGGGTCCACGCCCTTGCCGACGGCGGCCACGCGGTACTTGGCGAGGAACTCGTTGACGCCGGGGAAGGTGAGCGTCGGCTCGGGCACCCAGAAGTCGTAGTTGACGATGCCGTTCAGCAACGGTCCGAGGTTCTGCTGAATGGAAGCAAACTGCAGCCCGACCATGCCGCCGCCGAAGAGCTTGGCCTTCAGGCCAATCTCGCTCGCCGACTTCACGATGCCGACCGAATTCGGCGGGTAGCACGCGACGTAAACGATCTCCGGACTGGTCGCCTGGATCGCGCGCACGATGGGCGTGTAGTCCGTCGTTGCCGGCGGGAAGGTCTTGTCATAGACGATGTTCAGGCCGAGCTTCTTCGCGTTGGCGCGCGCGCCCGCGGCCGCGTTGAGCGCGAATTCGTCGTCCGCGGCGACGATCGCGATCGTCTTCGGCTTGGGAGTCTGCGCCATCGCCAGGTCGAAGAAGCCCCTCGACCAGTCGACCTTCGGATCGGGCCCCGCCGGCATGATCTGGAAGTAGCGGTCGTACTTGAATTCCTCGTTCGCCGCCAGCCCGAACAGCGCCGGGAACACCAGCTTCTTGCGCATGATGATCGGCATCGCCGGGACGATCAGGTTGGTCCCGTAGCCCGACACCACAAGGTCGACCTTGTCGACATCGAGCAGCTTGGCGTAGATGCCCGGGACGTTCGCGCCCTGGGTCGCGTCGTCGTAGTAGACCAGCTCGACCGGCCGGCCGAGCAGGCCGCCCTTTTTGTTGACGTCATCGCGCCAGATCTCCATGGCGATGAGCGCGCCCTTGCCCGCGCCCGCAAGCCCGCCTGTCAACGCCATGCTGAAGCCGACCTTGATCGGTTTCTGCTGCGCCATTGCGCCGGGAACGGAGAACGCGGCAAGCGCGAGCGCGGCCATCAACAGTCTCTGGAATTTCATCGGATCCCTCCTCTAGGGTGTCAGGGGCATTATAGTAAGAAATGGTCATGATTCCACGCGAAAGAACGCCCTACTCGGCCATCGTCGACCGTCCGCCGCTCAAGCTGCCGGGGCGGGCGCGCGTGGTCGTCTGGACCATCGTCAACCTGGAAGTGTGGGACATCGCCCGCGCCATGGCGCGCCAGGTGCTGCCTGCGCCCACGGGCGCGGTGCTGCTGCCCGATGTCCCCAACTGGAGCTGGCATGAATACGGCATGCGGGTCGGCTTCTGGCGCTTCGAGGAATTGTTTCGCAGCCTGCGCATCAAGCCGACCGTGGCGATCAATGCGCGCGTCTGCGTCGACTATCCCCGGGTCGCGCAGGCCTGCAAGGACGCCGGTTGGGAATTCATGGGCCACAGCTACGAGCAGGGACCGATCCACCGCGAGGAGGACCAGCCCGGCATGATCAAGCGGTCCCTCGACACGATCGAGAAATTCACCGGCAAGCGCCCGGTGGGCTGGCTCGGGCCGGGACTCACGCAGACGCTGGAGACGCCCGAGAACCTGGCCGCGGCCGGCGTGAAATACATCGGCGACTGGGTTTACGACGACGAGCCGACCGAGATCAAGACCGCCAAGGGGCCGCTCGTCACCCTGCCCTATTCAGTCGAGACCAACGACATCCCGATGATGCTGGTACAGCACCACGAAGCCGCGTACTGGACGCAAAAGTGCCTCGACAGCTTCGATCGCTACTACGAGGAAGGCAAGGACAGGGCGAAAATCATGGCGATCGCCATCCACCCCTACATCAGCGGCCAGCCGTTCCGGATCAAATACCTTGAAGATGTCTACAAAAAAATAAGCCAGAAAAAGGGCGTGCTGCACTGGAACGGCGAACAGATCCTCGATTGGTACCTCAAATCCCGAGCAGCCGCGCCGCGTTCCCACCCATGATCTGTTGCCTTTCTTTTGCAGTCAGCTTTTTTACTCTGTTGATGAACCCCACAGGATCTTCGACCCCCATATCGTAGGGATAGTCGGTACCGAGCAGCACGTGGTCGGCGCCGAAGCGCTCGATGAGGTGCTGCAGCATCCCGGGATCGAAGGCGATGCTGTCGAAGTAGAACTTCTCCAGCGATTTCGACGGCTTCTTCTTTATCACCGTGCGGCAATCGGGGCGCGCTTTCCAGGCGTGGTCCATGCGCGCCCAATAGTGAGCAAGGTAGCCGCCGGCATGCGGCAGCACGACCTTGAGTTTCGGATGGCGCTCCATCACGCCGTCGAAAATCAGGTGGCTCGCCGCCACGGTGGTCTCGAGCGGATTGCCGATGACGTTGTTGAAGTAGTGGTCCATCAGCCGCTCGCCCTGCGTATAGCCGATGGGGTGCATGAAGATCACTACGTTTAACGCCTCTGCTTTCGCAAAAAATTTCTCGAGGGAAAGGCGGAAATCGGTCAAATCCAAACCGTTCACGTTCGGATTGATTTCCACGCCCTTCAGACCCAGCTTCTTCACCGCGAAATCCAATTCAGAAACCGCAAGACCCGGATCCTGCAGCGGCACCGTGCCCAGGCCGACGAAACGATCGGGGTGTCCGGCGACCAGCCGCGCGATCCCCTCGTTGACCGAGCGCGCCAGCTCCTGGCCCAGGCCGGGATCGGTCCAGTAGTAGGTCTGGTTCGGCGCCGGCGATACCGCCTGGATGTCGATGCCCATGCGGTCCATGTGCTTGAGCCGGACTTCGACCTCCGAGAGCATCGCGGCCCGCTCCTGCATCTGCTTGACGTTCACTTCGCGCGTCATGGTGTTGGCGAAGCACACCGAGGGCTCGTACTGCGCGGGGTTGAGCGGCGCGACCTTCGCCGCGATTTCGCGGTTGAGGTAGTGGCAGTGGATATCAACGCGCAGGCTGCGGCCTTTGCGGCCGCGAACGACCGCCCGCGTCACTGACTTACCTTGATGCCGGCATCCTTGATGAGGCGCGCATACCTGCTCATTTCGCTCTTGATGAAGGAATCGAACTGCGCGGGCGTGCTGCTCACCGCCTCGACGCCGAGATCGGCGAATTTCTGTTTGACGACCGGATCCTGCATCACCTTCACCATGTCGGCGTGAAATTTGTCCACGATCGGCCTTGACACTCCTGCAGGGAACAGCACTCCCCACCAGTTCACCACCACCAGGCCCGGAACCGTGGAATCGCAGGTCGGCAGATCGGCCAGCAGCGAGAATTTTTGCGCCCCGGTGGTGCACAACGCGCGCAGCTTGCCGGCACGGATGTGCGCCATCGCCGGCAGCGCATCGGAAAAGATGAGCTGGATCTGCTGGCCGAGCAGGTCCTGGATCGCCAGCACCCCGCCCTTGTAGGGGATTTCGACCATGCTCGCCTTGGTGAGGTTTTTCAGCATCTCGGTGCTCAGGTGGGAAACGCTGCCGGGCCCGCTGGTCCCGTAAGAGAGCTTGCCGGGATTGGCGCGCGCATAGGCGAGCACTTCGTCGAGCGATTTCACCTGCCACGCCGAATTCACGACCAGGACATTGGGCCCGGTCGAGATCAACGACACCGGCACAAAGTCCTTCTCCATGCTGTAGGGCACCTTCGAGAGCAGCGGATTGACTGCCGCCGGGCCGATGTTGCCGATGACGAAGCTGTAGCCGTCGGCAGGCAGGCGCGCGGTGAACTCCATGCCGATCGACCCCGCGGCGCCGGGCTTGCTCTCGATGAGCACCTGCTGGCCCCAGACTTCCGAGAGCTTCTGGCCGAAGACGCGCGCCATCAGGTCCGAACTGCCGCCGGGCGGATAGGTCACGATCAGCCTGACGGGCTTGGAAGGAAAACTCTGCGCCAGAACGTTGCCGCAGACGAATACCAATGCCAGAGCGAAAAACTTCAGCATGACTCCTCCCGTTATGACTTGCACGAATTCTTACCTGAACAGTACTCTTACGCAATGGCCGACGCCCTGTCTTTGAATATGCGCCTGCTCGCGCACCACGAACTGCAGGGTTTCGGCGGCATGGGCGAGGGCATGGGCATGCAGCTCGCCGGCGACGGGCGCCGCATCCTGTGGCTCGCGCACGAATCGGCGCCCAAGAACTTCACCGGCGTCGATGTCAGCGACCCGCGCGCGCCGCGCGTGGTGGTGCAGACCGAATTGCCGCACGCCAACATGCGCTCCAACTCGCTCGACGTGGTCGGCGATACGCTGGCGGTCGCTTACCAGACCAGTCAAAGGGGCCTGAAACCCGCGGGGTTTGATTTGTTTGATGTTTCCACGCCCGAAAAACCGGCCCTGATATCGCATTTCGACTGCTCGGGACCGCATTCGCGCGGCGTGCACGTGCTGTGGTTCGTCGACGGCGAGACCGTCCACATGTCGAGCGGCGCGGCGGACTTTCCGCCGCGCAATCCGCTGGATGACCAGTTCTACCGCATCGTCGACGTGCGCAACCGCTCAAAACCAACCGAGCTCGGGCGCTGGTGGCTGCCGGGAACGCGCGAAGGCGACGACGCGCCGTCGCCGCAGCGCCTCGAGCGTAAATTCGACAGCGGCTTCCGCGCCCACAACACCAACGTGTTTCCGGCGCGCCCGGACCGCGCCTACGTCGGCTACATCGACGGCGGCGCGATGATCCTCGACATCGCGGACAAGTCGCGCCCGGCGCTGATTTCGCACTGGCGCCATTCGCCGCCCTACCACGGCTTCACCCACACGGTACTGCCGCTGCACGGCCGCAACCTGCTCATCATCAGCGACGAGAGCGTGCAGGACGGCGGCGCCGACTGGCCGAAACTCGTTTGGGTGGTCGATGCGCGCGTCGAGACCAACCCGGTGACGATCGCCACCCTCCCCGCGCCGCCCTACCAGGAGTTCGTGCGCCGCGGCGGGCGCTTCGGAGCGCACAACCTGCACGAGAACCTGCCGGTGCCCGCATCATGGTCCTCGGAGCAGTTCGTGGTCGGCACCTTCTTCAACGCCGGCGTACGCGCCTACGACGTGCTCAACCCGTATCAACCGAAGGAGGTCGCCCACTTCGTGCCGGCCGCACCCTCCGGCTCGCGCGCAGGAGCGGTGCAGCTGAACGACGTCTACGTCGACGACCGCCGCATCGTGTACGCCGTCGATCGCCACATCGGCGGGCTCTATATTCTCGAAATGACGATTTGATGGCGCCTGCGGTGCATGTCAAAGGCATCGTCAATGTCGCCGGCGAGTCCGGCCCCGCGATCCTGCCGGAGGCGCAGCATGTGATCCACCCGCCGGTGACCCTCGATGCCTGGCGCGACACCGACTGCAGCACGCGCATCGTCTTCATCACGCGCAATATCACGCGCGAGTCGGTCGCGTCGCTGTTTACCGCGGTCGGCGCGCCGTCGGTACGATAGCAACCATGCCAGTCATTTCCTACTTCTTTGGCATCTACGTCCGCATGTACCACGCCGACCATGGTCCTGCGCATTTCCATGTCGAATACCAGGGTCACGAGGCCCTCGTTGTGATCGAGTCCGGCG
>CAZTSJ010000172.1:0-26701 GCA_964616875.1 uncultured Bordetella sp.
CATCAGCAGAATCTCGCCTCGCGGAATCTGGGAACTAACGCCTAGCGGGAAAGAAGCCGCCGGAAAAGTCATATTGCCGAAATCCGGATAAAACTAAGGCTTCGCACGAATTGCTTTGGCCTAAGCGTCTTTAATCCGTGACATCTGGCGAACAGCGCTGTCGCGCCGACAGGGTAAATCTGCGCGCTAAGCGGCAGCCCGCCTGCGGGTGGCACGGCCGGAGGGGTTTCGCCGAACCCGTTTCGTCCGAAGAATGGAACGCAAAGCGTCGTTGACCGATTCAGAATTCGGAAACGCCTTCTGCACGTCGGCATCCAGCAGAACAACGTTGGTCCCCTCTTCTTGGATCCGTTTGTAGTACTTGCCCCTGACGCTCTTCGTGTAGTCGAAGTTGTATTCGGCGCGCATCTCGTCGGACACAGCCTTGCCCTTAGATTTCATGGCGGTTGCGCAACGCGCCGAAATATTTGGCATCGGCGGGAGCCGCGGGAGCGGAGGCGGCGCCCTCCAGCAGCAGGCCGCGCAGATGCAGCCGATCCGCATCCTTGCGTATCAGCGCGCGCACGTATTCGTTTCTGCTGGTATAGCCGCGCCGGGTGACCTGTTCGTCCACGAATTTCTTGAGTGAATCAGGCAGGGAGATGTTCATCGTGCTCATGCGTCAATATTAGGTGCTTTGGCAAATTTGGCAAACCAGCAGGTAACGCTAGGCGCCTTGGCTGCGATATTTCGCGACGGCGCCCCGCTGCAGCGTCATGCCGTGCCCCGGCCGGTCGGAGATGCGGATGTGGCCGTCCTTGCACTCCGGGAGCTCCTCGAACAGGTCGGGCGGCATCCAGTCCATGAGTTCGACGAGAAAGCCGTTGGAGATCGCGCCACAGATCTGGATCGAGATCTCGTACACGACGTGCGGCGAGACGACGAACCCGTGGGCTGCGGCGAGATGCGCGATCCTGAGCGTCTCGCTGAAACCGTTGGCGCGGCACACGTCGGGCATCAGGTAGGTGGCGGCCTTCTTCTCGATCAGGTCCCTGAATTCGTAGCGGTTGTAATGATTTTCCCCGGTCGCAACCGGGATCTTGATTGATTGAGAAACCAAAGCACAAGAAAAGTTATCGTCGGAGCTCACGGGCTCTTCGTACCAGACGAGGTCGAGATCCTCGAGCAGGCGCGCCTGGCGGATGTTGCCCTCGACGTCGAGCTTCTGGTTGACGTCGACCATCATGCGCACGCCCGGGCCGAGGGCCTTCTTCACCAGCTCGACGCGCCTGCGGTTGGCGAGCGGGTCGGGGTCATGGATCTTCATCTTGTAGTAGCCGCAACCCATGCCGGCGTAGCGTTCGGCCTCGGCGATGAGGTCCTTGTCTGCGTACTTGCCCCAGCCGCCGCTGCCGTAACAGGGCACGCGATCGGTCACGGCGCCCCAGAGTTTGTACAGCGGCAGTTTCGCCGCCTTGCCGGCGATGTCCCAGAGCCCGATGTCGAGCGCCGAGAGCGCCATGCCGGCGATGCCGACGCGCCGCACGCCGCGGTCGCCGCGAAACATCTTTTCCCACAGGCTCTCGACCGCGCGCGGATCCTCGCCGAGCAGCAGCGGCTTCAGGCGCGTCTCGAGATACACCTGCACCGATTCGGCGCCGCCGCCGCCAAATACGAGGCTGTAGCCTAGGCCGCTGATGCCTGCGTCGGTCGCAATCTCCGCCACTACCAGCTTGTGATGTGGAAACTCCAGCGCCATCTGCCTGGAGGTCGGAACACTGAGAACGCAGGTATCGATCGCGGTGATTTTCATGCAGGATTCGCCGGGCCGGGCGGCTCGCGGTCCTGCGGCTGGTCGCTGGATTTTTTCTTGGGCCAGAAAAAATCCACCACCCAGTAACCGATGAGGAAGAAAACCACCACGGCGAGGAGTTCAAACCCGTCCATGGCCCGCCTCCGGAGCTAGCTGCCGCTGCAGATCAGCCAGGCGGCGGTACAGCTCGTCGTTCTCATCCACTTCGTGCATGGCTTCGGCGATTTGCGCCGCGAGTTCGTCGCGCGCGCGCTGCCGCTCGCCAGCGGGCAGAAAACGGATCGCGCGGCGCGCGTCCAGCGCGATGCTGAACGCCAGTCCGGCCTTGCGCAGGCAATTCACCGAGAGCGGCAGGCAGGCGAGCCAGGCGAAGCCGAGCGCGATGAGCGGGCGCCGGGCCAGGCCCGCGGCGCGAAAACGCCACCAGACCAAAGCGAGCATCGCGAGCGCGTTCAGGTAGGCAAGCACGAGCGCGAGGAAGAACGGCCAGCCCGGCGCGCGGTACAGGCAATAGGGCAAGGCGACAAAGACCAGAACGAATTGCGCCGCAGCGGGAAGAACGAGCGGCGTCAGGGCGCGGATAGCGATTGAAACTTTCGCACCGGACGAAACGGCAAAAAGCGGCGAGGTCCTTGCAACCGGAACGAAAGGCGTGAACGGATTGAGCAGTGCGACCGTTTTGCCGCGGACCTGGTAATGCCTCGAGCCAAATGAAAGGCCAATGCGCCCCCACATCGATTCGAGCAAGGCCTGGCCGCGCTCGAGCAGCAGCACGCAATCGAAGAGGTACAGGGCCGCGGCAAGAGCGATCACGGCGGCCTCCGAAATCACTGCTGCCCTGGCCCTGGCGGCGGCGATTCTTTGCGGCCGAAGAACTTTTTCAACAGCGCCCAGCCGCCCATCAGCGCGCCGCCGATGATGACCCAGAGGAATTTGCCCAGAGATTTGAACAGTCCCGCCTTCGCCGCCGCCGCCGCCGCTCCGCCCACCACCAGCGCGGCGAGCCCGTACTCGGCGATCTTGTCGCCGGACTTGAATTCGGCGTACTGCTCGCCGGCGACGAACTGGTAGCCGGACAGCGCGCCATTGAAGGCCTTCATGTCCTCGTTCAGCGTCTGCGGCGAAGACACCAGAATCGCGCTCATCACGCCGCTGCGGCCGAGCAGGCGGCTGGTGTAGTTGACGTGCAGGCCGCCTTTTTCGTCGCGCAGCCGCATGCCCCACTCCAGGCGCTTGGTGCCGGCATCGTAGTGCGGCGGCACGTGCCAGCCGTCGGTGTAGATGGGCGACATGCCGAGGCGCTTTCTCTCCTCGTTGCCGGGCGCGTCGCTTTTCTTCAGCGATTCGAGCAGCGCCGCGGTGTCAATTTTCTCGTCGTCCTTGACGTAGCCCACCGGGTCGAAGGAGAACACCGCGAACCAGTCCAGATTGGCGGGCGCGATCAGGTAGTGGCCGTCGCGCGGCGGGTTGCCCATCAATTCGAGAAAGCGCCGCGTATTGCGCTCATCCAGAAACGAGTAGCCCTCGGGAATGCGGATTTTCGCCTTGGCGCCGATCGTGCCCTCGCCCGGCGCGCGCTGCCAGGCGAGCTTCTGCAGCTCCTGGATGATTTGACCGGGGTCGCGCTGGGCCTGGGCGCCAGGAGCCAGGAGCACGAGGACAAGCCCGAGCAGGGCGCAGGTTCTTTGCAGCATCCGTTCCTCAGCGCATGCCGGGCAGCATGCCCTTCATGTTGCGCATCATGCGCTGCAGGTTGCCGCCTTTCATCATTTTCATCATCTGCTGCATCTGCTCGAACTGCTTGAGGAGGCGATTCACTTCCTGCACCTGCACGCCCGCGCCGGCGGCGATGCGGCGCTTGCGCGTCGCCTTGATGATCTCGGGCTGGGCGCGCTCCTTGCGCGTCATCGAGTTGATGATGCCCTCGATGCGCGCGAGCTGCTTCGGATCCTGTAGCTGCGCCGGATTGACCTGCGCCGCGAGCTGCGCCGGCAGCTTGTCCACGAGCGAGGCCATGCCGCCCATCTTGTTCATCTGCTGCAGCTGCTCCTTGAAATCCTCGAGGTCAAAGCCCTTGCCCTTGCGCAGCTTGTCGGCGAGCTTCTGCGCCTGCTCGACGTCGACCTGCTTGTGCGCTGCCTCGACCAGCGACAGGATGTCGCCCATGCCGAGGATGCGCGAGGCCATGCGCTCGGGGTGAAACGGCTCCAGGCCCGCGAGTTTCTCGCTGGTGCCCGCGAACTTGATCGGCTTGCCCGTGACGTGGCGCACCGAGAGCGCCGCGCCGCCACGTGCGTCGCCATCGAGCTTCGTGAGCACGATGCCGGTAAGCGGCAAGCGCTCGTTGAACACGCGCGCCACGTTGACCGCGTCCTGGCCCTGCATCGCGTCCACGACGAACAGGGTTTCGGCCGGCTGCAGCTGCGCGTGCAGCGCGGCGATCTCCTGCATCATCGGCTCGTCGATCGCGAGGCGCCCCGCGGTGTCGACGATGACGACGTCGCAGTAGTGGGTTTTCGCGTATTCAAGCGCTTGTTTCGCTATTTCCGGAACCGCTTGACCTGAAGAGCTAGAGAAAAAGTCAACACCCGCCTGCGCGGCGACGGTCTTCAGCTGCTCGATTGCGGCCGGGCGATAGACGTCGCAGGAAACCACCAGCACTTTCTTTTTCTGCGCCTTGAGGTAGAGCGCGAGCTTGCCGACCGTGGTGGTCTTGCCCGAGCCCTGCAGGCCGGCCATCAGGATCACCGCGGGCGGCGCCACGGCGAGATCGAGCCCCGCGTTCGCCTCGCCCATCAGCCGCGCGAGTTCGCGGTGCACGATGCCCACCAGCGCCTGCCCCGGCGTGAGGCTGCCGATCACTTCCTGTCCGAGCGCGGCCTGGCGCACCTGGTCGATGAAATGCTTCACCACCGGCAGCGCGACGTCGGCCTCGAGCAGCGCAATGCGCACTTCGCGCAACGCCTCCTGCACGTTGGCTTCTGTCAGGCGCGCTTCACCGCGGATCGTCTTGACGATCTTCGCGAGGCGCGCGGTCAGGTTATCGAGCATGGGGTGCTAAACTGAAGACGTGCCCGACATTGTAATTCACGTCGTCGCGAGTGGCCTGTATGCCGCGCTTGCGTTGCACTTCTGGCAAACGCGCTGGCGCGTTCAACCCGAGCGTTGGCGTGTTCTGCCGGCAGCAGCGCCGCCCGCGTCGAGCGAACTGCGCGCCTGGGAGCGCGCCGCGATCCTGCTGCCGCTGTTACTCCACGGCTGGCTCCTTTACGACGAAATATTTGCCGCGCAACAGATGCGCTTCGGTTTCGCGCAGGCGCTCTCCATGATGCTGTGGCTGGCGGTTGCGATCTGCTGGATCGAAGGCCTCGCCTACCGCATCGAGGCGCTGTTGCCGATGGTGCTGGTGATCGCGGCCCTGTGCGCACCATTGCCCGGATTTTTTTCCGGCCGGCTCACGCCAGACGCGTATTCGCTCCAGTTCAAGCTGCATTTGTTCGCAGGCATGCTGGCGTACAGCCTGTTCACCGTCGCGATGTTTCACGCCCTGCTCATTTCATTCGTCGAGCGCCAGCTGCACCTCCACCCTAGCGTGGCCGATCGCGGCATGCCGCCCCTGCTTTCGCTCGAAGCGCTGGTTTTCAAGCTGACCGGCGCGGCCTTTGCGGTCCTGACGCTGACTTTTGCGGTTGGCATCGCCTATTCGGAGTCCATCTTCGGCCGCGCGCTGCGCTTCGATCACAAGACGGTTTTCGTGGTGCTGTCGTGGTTGATCTTCGGCTTGCTTCTCGCCGGCCGCCTGCTCTACGGCTGGCGCGGCCGCACCGCGCTGCGCTGGACGCTTGCCGGCTTCCTCATGCTCATGCTCGCCTATCCGGGCAGCCGCTTCGTGCTCGAAGTCATCCTCGGGCGCAACTGAGACCGCGTGGACGACATCCCGCTGAGCTGGCAAATCGGCGCGCTGTGCGTGTTGCTCGCGATTTCGGCGTTCTTTTCGATCGCCGAGACCAGCATCATGGCGCTGAACCGCTACCGCCTGAAGCATCTGGTCGCCGAAGGCCATCGCGGTGCGATGCGCGCAGCCGATCTGCTCAAGCACACCGACCGGTTTCTGGGCGCCGTCCTGATTGGCAACAATCTGGTCAATACCGCAGTCGCGACGCTCTCCAGCCTGATTTCGATCCGCCTGTTCGGCGAGGGGCGCCTGGGCTGGGCGGTCACCGCGAGCACGGTAGCGGCTTCGTTCCTGATTGTCGTATTCGCGGAAATCACCCCCAAGGTGATCGGCGCCACCTACCCGGAACGCATCGGCTTCGCGATCTCCTGGCTGGTGAGGCCCGCGCAATGGCTGTTGACGCCGGGAATCTGGCTCGTGAACCTGTTCGTGCAGCCGATGCTGAAACTGCTGCGCATCCGGAACGATCCGGAGGCGCATCGCCTGTCGCCTGCGGAAATGCGCTCCCTGGTGCTGGAGTCCTCCAGTTTCATGCCGAAAAAGCACTTCTCGATCCTCATGAACCTGTTCGACGTCGGCGAAATCACGGTGCACGACGTGATGGTGCCGCGCGCGAAAATCGAGGCGATTCGCCTGGACGACGACATGGAGACCATCGCGCGCCAGCTCACCACCAGCTATTACCGGGAGCTACCGGTGTTCCGCGGCGGCAGCGACGAGGTTGCGGGCGTGCTGCATTTGCGCAAGGTGCTCGGGCTTCTGTTCTCCGGCGCACTCGACAAAAAGGCGATCGAGGACGTGCTCGATGAGCCCTACTTCGTGCCCGCCACCACGCCGGCGATCGCCCAGCTGCAGTATTTCCAGGACAAGCGCGAGCGCATCGGCCTGGTGGTGGACGAGTACGGTGAATTGATGGGACTGGTGACGCTCGAGGGCATCGTCGAGGAGATCATCGGCAAGTTCACCACCTCGTTGCCCTCCGCGGTACCGGTGTTGTCGTGGGACGACGAGGGCGCTGCGACCACGGATGGCGCGACCGCGGTGCGCGAGGTCAACCGCGCCCTCGGGCTGGAACTGCCCACCGACGGGCCGAAGACTCTCAACGGCCTGATCCTCGAACATCTGCAGGACATTCCCGAGGCCAACGTCTCGCTCAAGATCGCCGGCGTGCCGATCGAGATCCTGAGCGCCCAGGGCCGCGCCGTGAAGTCGGTACGGCTGTTTCGCCCCGCGGCGGCACCGGCGCAGGGTGCGGCTTAAAGTGATTTTTCCCGCATTTGGCCAAGCCCTTGACTCGGCGCTAGAATCTTTCCTCACCCCGAGCTCGGGGAGGGAGTAGCACATGGCGACTGCAGCGGCGGCAGCAAAGAGCGGACCCAAGGAATTCAACTTTTCCTGGGAAGGCAAGGACAAGGCCGGCAAGACCGTGCGCGGCGAAATGCGCTCGGCCGGCGAGAACATGGTCCAGGCCGCGCTGCGCCGCCAGGGGATCACAGGCGCGAGCGTCAAGAAGCAGCGACCGGGCCGCGGCGGCAGCGTCTCGGAAAAGGATGTCGCCCTCTTCACGCGCCAGATGGCGACCATGATGAAAGCCGGCGTGCCTCTGCTGCAGGCCTTCGATATCGTCAGCAAGGGCTCCGACAACCCGGCGGTCACCAGGCTGCTGGTCGACATCAAGACCGAGGTCGAGACCGGAGCCTCGCTCGCGCAGGCGTTCCGCAAATACCCGCTGTATTTCGACACGCTGTACTGCAACCTGGTCGCGGCGGGCGAAGCGGCCGGTATTCTGGAAGCCCTGCTCGACCGGCTCGCGATCTACATGGAAAAGACGCTCGCCATCAAGTCGAAGATCAAGTCGGCGCTGTTCTATCCGGTGTCGATCATCGTGGTGGCTCTGGTCATCACCTCTATAATCATGATTTTCGTCATTCCGGCGTTCAAGGACGTGTTCTCGAGCTTCGGCGCCGACCTGCCCACGCCGACCCTGATCGTGATGGGCATCTCGGACTGGGTGGTGGGCAATTGGTTCATCATTTTCCCGGCGCTGGGCGGCGCCGTGTACGGCTTTCTCGAGGCCTGGAAGCGTTCGCTCGCGGTGCAGATCTTCATGGACCGCATCAGCCTCAAGGCACCGGTGTTCGGCTCCCTGCTGCGCAAGGCCGCGATCGCGCGCTGGACGAGAACTCTTTCGACCATGTTCGCCGCCGGCGTGCCGCTGGTCGAGGCGCTCGACTCGGTGGGGGGCGCCTCGGGCAACTATGTCTACCTGCAGGCAACGCTCAAGATCAAGCAGGAAGTCTCGGGCGGCACCTCGCTTACCGTCGCAATGCAGAACTCGGGCGTTTTCCCCTCGATGGTGCTGCAGATGTGCCTGATCGGCGAGGAAACCGGCGCGCTCGACGCGATGCTGGGCAAGGTGGCGGATTTCTACGAGGCCGAGGTCGACGATGCGGTCGACGCGCTGTCCTCCCTCATGGAGCCGATCATCATGGTGGTGCTCGGCACGCTGATCGGCGGCATGGTGGTCGCGATGTACCTGCCGATCTTCAAGCTCGGCGGCGCGGTCTAGGCATTCTGGATGTCGGCACTGGGCTCGCTCACCGGGCCCGCAGTCTTTCCCTGGGCCGCCCTGGGCCTGGGGCTTTGCGTAGGATCTTTCCTCAACGTGGTGATCCATCGCCTGCCGAAGATGATGGAGCGAGCCTGGCGCGCCGATTGCGCCGAGCTCGCCGGGCTGCCGGCGCCCAAGGAAGAGGCTTACAACCTGTTCGTGCCGGGCTCGAATTGCCCGGGCTGCCGCCGCCGCATCCGCGCGATCGAGAACCTGCCGATCGCGAGCTGGCTGGCGCTGCGCGGCAAATGTGCCGGCTGCGGCAAACCGATCAGCGCGCGCTATCCGCTGGTCGAATTGCTCGCGGGCCTGGGCGCCGCCTGGTCGGCGTGGCATTTCGGCTATGGTGTCGCGGCCTTCGCCGGGATGCTCTTCATCTGGGGCACCATCGCGCTGGCCTTCATCGACCACGCCACCGGCTACCTGCCGGACGACATCACGCTGCCGCTGCTGTGGGTCGGACTGCTGGTCAACACCACCGGGGCTTTCGTGCCGCTATTCGATGCGGTGACCGGCGCTGCCGCGGGCTACCTGTCGCTGTGGCTGATTTACTGGGCCTACCGCCTCGCCACCGGCAAGGAAGGCATGGGCTTCGGCGATTTCAAGATGAGCGCCGCGATCGGCGCTTTTTTCGGCTGGAAAATGCTGCCGCTGGTGATCCTGCTCTCCTCGGTGGTGGGCCTCGCCTTCGGCGTGCTGCAGATGCTGGCGGCCCGGCGCGGCTGGGATGGCGCGTTTCGCTTTCACTTCGGGCCGTACCTCGCGATCGCCGCCATCGTGGCGATGTTCTGGGGCCAGCCCATCATGCGCTGGTATCTGGCCAGGTGAGGCGCCCGCGTTGCGCCTTGGGGCGCCCGCGTTGCGCCTTCGGGCGCCCGCAATGGGCCTCGTAATCGGTCTCACGGGCGGGATCGGCAGCGGCAAGAGCGCGGCCGCCGAAGAATTCGCGCGCCTCGGCGCGACCGTGGTGGACACCGATGCCATCTCGCACGAGCTCACCGCTGCGGGCGGCGCCGCGATCCCCGAAATCTTGCGTCAGTTCGGCAGCACGTTCGTCGACGCCTCGGGTGCCATGAACCGCAAGCGCATGCGCGACCTGGTGTTCGCCGACGCGGAGGAAAAGCAGCGCCTCGAAGCCCTGCTGCACCCGCTGATTCGCGCCGAATCAGCGCGCCGCATCGGCGCGGCATTTGCCAACCGGTCCGGGCCCTACGTAGTGCACGTGGTGCCCTTGCTGATCGAATCGCCGGGGCATCGCGAGCGCGTCGGGCGCGTGCTGGTGGTGGACTGCCCTGAGGATCTGCAGGTTGCCCGGGTTCGCGCGCGCAGCGGCCTGCCGGAAGGCGAAATTCGCTGCATCATCGCGACCCAGGTACAGAGGCAAAAACGGCTCGCGGCGGCGGACGATGTGATCGACAATTCCGGCACCTTTGCCGCATTGCAGCAACAGCTCCGGCGGCTGCACGAAACCTACCTCAAGCTCGCCGCAGCCTAGAAAGCAATTTGTGTTGCGCGGCTAAATCACTCAGAATTCTGGCATTTTCGCCCTTCGGCGAGGCGTGTCTGGCCGTCATCACGTACGAGTACCCGCTTAACGAGCGCATCCGGACTCTGCTGCGCCTGGAGGATCTGTTCGAGCGCTCGCGCCATTTCATCGCGCGCACGGACCCGCTCGATCACCATGTTGCGCTGCTCACGCTGTTCGAAATTCTGGAAGTGGCGGGGCGTGCCGACCTCAAATCCGACCTGCTGCAGGAACTCGAGCGCCAGAAGCAGGTGCTGCTTTCCTTCCGCAACAACCCGGAAATCTCCGAAGAGGCGCTCTCGGGCGTGCTGCGCGACATCGAACAGGCCGCCGCGGCCCTGTTCTCCATGACCGGCAGGATCGGCCAGTACCTGCGCGAAAACGAATGGCTGATGTCGATCAAGCAGCGCACCGGCATCCCAGGCGGCGCCTGCGAGTTCGACCTGCCCTCCTACCATTACTGGCTGCACCGGCCGGCCGAGGAGCGCATCGGCCAGCTGGCGGCCTGGACCAGCCCCCTTTACCCGCTGCGCGACGGCACCGCCATCATCCTGCGCATCCTGCGCGAGTCGGGCAAGCCGCAGAGCCTCGCCGCGCCGCTGGGCACCTTCCAGCAGATGCTGGGCGGCAAGACTGCGCAGATGCTGCGCGTGCGCCTGGAGCCGGGGCTGGCCTGCGTGCCCGAAATCAGCGCCAACAAGTACGTCCTCAACATCCGCTTCCTCGCGCAGAACGGCGAGGAGACGCGCGCCAAGACCGCCGACTGGGATGTCGGCTTCGAACTGACCTTCTGCAATCTCTAAGGCAGCTTGGCTGCCGCTGCCCTCACATCCAGCTTGACTGCCGCTCCTGCTAAGAGCGTCCCCTGTCCGCGCTGTGGCGTGCTGTCGCCGTTTGCGCCCGAGAACCCGTGGCGCCCGTTCTGCACCGAACGCTGCCGCATGATCGACCTGGGCAACTGGGCCTCCGAGGCTTACCGCGTGCCCCTGCCCCCCGAGCCGCCGCCAGACGCCGAGTCCGGCGAGAAGTAATCACCTCTCACCCCTGCCGACATGAGTGAGAAGACCTCGCAGCAGGCGATGGACAGCGGCCTTACCGGCTGGACGGAGCCGCTCGAGCGCTTGCGCCACGCGCTGGACAGGGACGAGCTGGCGCTCTTCTGCCAGCCGATCGCCGCGCTCACGGGCGAGGTGCGGTTCCCGATGGCCGAGGTGCTGATCCGGCTGCGCGAGGAGGAAAAAGCCCTGTTGCCGCCCGGCGAATTCCTGCCGGTTTTCGAACACTACGGACTGATGCCGGAACTCGACCGCTGGGTGGTGCGCAAGGTGGTGCAGCACATGGCGCGCGGCTCGCGCATCCCGGGCTTTAGCGTGAACGTTTCCAGGCAGACGCTGGAGGACACGGAGTTTCCCAAGGCGGTGGCCTTCGAACTGGTGTCGGTCGGCGTGCGCGGCACCGGGTTGCATTTCGAGATCTCCGAGGGAGAAACCCTGCACCGGCTCGAAAGCACCCTGAGTTTTTGCAAGGCGATTCGCGCCATGGGCTGCGGCGTCATGGTTTCCGGCTTCGGCCGCCGCACCGCCACCTTCCTGCCGCTGAAAACCCTGCAGCCCGACTACGTGAAGGTCGACGGTGCCATCGTGAGGAAACTCCTCACTGCGCCCACTGCCGAGGCAAAGCTCAAGGCGATCCTGCGTGTCGGCGAAGTCATGGGATTCCAGGTGATTGCCGAAATGGTCGAGGACCAGGACATCCTCACGCGCCTCAAGGCCCTGGGCGTGGGCTATGCGCAGGGGTTTGGCATCCAGGAGCCGTATCCGATCGAAAAGATGGCCGGCACGGCTCCTGCGTCCTGAGCTGCGCGCGCCAGACTCAGCGCCCGGCTCGGTCCCAGGCGCCCGAAATCATTGCCAGGCCGTGCGCCCCCGAGCGCCGGGCGTCGTCCAGATCGGAGGGACGCAGGCCGCCGATCGCGTAAACGGGGATCGACGCGCCTTCAGCGATGCGCCGGAAACCGTCCCAGCCGAGGACTGTCGCGCCCGCATGCGAGCGCGTCGGCTTGACTGGTCCGAGCACGACGAAGTCCAGCCCGATCGCCATCGCGTGGCCCAGCTCATCGACCGTGTGGCAGGACGCGGCCATGAGGGTGCAATTCGGCCCGCCCGTCGGCCGAGCCCGCAGCGTCATCAGTTGCTCGGCGCTGAAATGGATGCCGTCGGCTGCCGGACCGCCGTTGACGAGCACCTTGGCGCCGTACTGCCGGGCCATGCTGGTAACAGCGTAGATCAGGCGTTTGCGTTCCCAGTTCTCCTTGTCCCGTACCTGGACCAGGCGCAGGCCATCCTTCATGCGCGCCTCGACGAGAGCGAGTTGCTCCGCCGCACCGATGCTTTGCGCGTCAGTGATCGCGTATTCGAGCGGCAAGGCGAGCGAGGCGAGCACCGGCGCGTTGGCCGGAAGCATCGGCTCGGCGCTCGGCGCGTCGAGCCGTTGCCAGACGAAGCGCTGGTTCTCGCGCGCCTGCGGCTCGCCGCGCCAGCGCGTCACGCGGAAAAAATTCAGGCGCACGGTGGCGTGCTCGTAGACATGCACGCGGCAAATCCAGGGATATGCCGTCTGCACGTCGATGCCCAACTCCTCGTGCAGCTCGCGCGCGAGAGCGCGCTCCGCCGGCTCTCCAGCCTCGACCTTGCCCCCCGGAAACTCCCACCAGCCTGCGTACACCTTGCCGGGAGGGCGCTGCGCGAGCAAAAAGCTGCCGTCCGGCCGCTCGATGACCGCCGCGGCGACGTCGACGATCACCTACTTCTTTTTCGCGTGCTGGCCGGCCCAGTCCCGGGCGAACTGGTAGGCGACGCGGCCGCTGCGCGAACCCCGCTGCAGCGACCATTGCAGCGCTTGCTCTTTCGAATCCTGAATTTCTTTTGCCGAGCATGCAAAAGACTTCAACCAATGCGCAACGATCGCCAGGTATTCGTCCTGGTCGAAGGGATAGAACGTAACCCAGACGCCGAAGCGCTCGGAGAGCGAGATTTTCTCCTCCACCGTCTCGCCCGGATGGATCTCGTCGCCGACGTACTTGGTCTCGAGGTTCTCCGCCATGTACTCCGGCATCAGGTGGCGGCGGTTGGAGGTGGCGTAGATGAGCATGTTCTCGGCCGTGGTCGAGATCGAGCCGTCGAGCGCCACTTTAAGTGCGATGTAGCCTTCCTCGGCGCCGTGGAAGGACAAGTCGTCGCAGAACACGAGAAAGCGCTCGGGGCGCCCCGCGACGCTGTCAACGATGTTCGGCAGATCCAACAGGTCGCTCTTCTCGACCTCGATCAGGCGCAGGCCCTGCTTGTGGTACTTGTTGAGCAGCCCCTTCACGATCGAACTCTTGCCGGTGCCGCGCGCACCGGTCAGAAGCACGTTGTTCGCCGGCCGTCCTTGCAGGAACTGGCGCGTGTTCTGCTCGACCTTGCCGATCTGCGCGCCGATGCCCTGCAGGTCCGAGAGCTTCATGCGATGCACGTGGCGCACCGGCTGCAGCCAACCGCCACCGCTTTTGTGACCGGTTCCCTTGCGCCAGCGAAACGCGATGCTTGCCTGCCAGTCGGTGGGCGGCGGCAGGGGCGGCAGCAGCCGTTCCAACCTCTCGAGGATTTTGTCCAGTTCCTTGCTCAAGACCGGTACTCCGCGTTGATCTTCACGTAATCATAGGAGAAATCGCAGGTCCAGACGCTGGCCGAGGCCTTGCCGCGATTGAGCACCGCGCGCACCGTGAATTCCGGCTTGCGCATTGCCTTGACCCCAAGCTCCTCAACGTACGCAGCGTGGCGCGCTCCGCCTTTCGCTACCAGAACGTGATCCAGATAAAGATCCACCTTGTCGGTGTTCAAATCCCTGATTCCGGCATAGCCGATGGCGCAGAGGATGCGTCCGAGGTTCGGGTCCGAGGCGAAGAACGCCGTCTTCACCAGCGGCGAGTGGGCGATCGCATAGGCGATCCTGCGGCATTCAGCGGCATTGCGGCCCCGCTCCACCGCCACCGTGACGAACTTGGTCGCGCCTTCGCCGTCGCGGATGATCGCCTGCGCCAGTTGTTGGGAGACCTGGGTTATCGCTTTTTCAAGGATTGAAAGATCTTTCTTGGAAGAAACGGAAGGACCCTTCCCCGTCGCAATAAGCATGAAAGCGTCATTGGTCGAGGTATCGCCATCCACCGTGATGCAGTTGAACGACCTGTCCGCGATCGCCTTCACCAGCTTTTTCAAGTGGCCGGGCGAGACCCGGGCATCGGTTGCCACGAAGCCCAGCATCGTCGCCATGTCCGGATGGATCATGCCGGAGCCCTTCGCGATCCCCGTGACCACGGCTTCACCGCCTGAAAGTCTTCGCTTGCGGGAATACGCCTTGGGCACGGTATCCGTAGTCATGATCGCCTCGGCCGCTTCGAGCCAGCTGCCCTGCTTGAGCCCGGGAAGCGCGGCAATCAGTTTTTCCGCCGGCAGCTGCTCCATGATGACTCCCGTGGAGAACGGGAGTATCTGATTTGCCTTGCATGCAAGGGTTTTCGCCAGAGATTCACAGACCGAAAGAGCTCGCCTAAGACCCTCTTTGCCCGTCCCGGCATTCGCGTTTCCGGTGTTCACGACCAAGGCACGCACGGGATTCTTCAGGTGCTGCTTTGCGAGCACCACGGGCGCGGCGCAGAAGCGGTTCTGCGTGAACACGCCCGCGACTGCCGCGCCCGGCGCGAGGCGCACGACGAGCAAATCCTTGCGCTGCGGCCTCTTGATTCCCGCCATCGCCACGCCGAGCTCGATGCCGGGAACAGGGTGGAGCGACTTCGGATCGGGCAGCGGTAGATTCACGGCCATCCGCTTCTTCCTACGTCAGCTTTCCATGGCAATGCTTGTACTTCTTGCCTGAGCCGCAAGGACAGGGATCGTTGCGCCCGACCTTCTGCGTTGCGCGCACCGCAGGCTGAGGTTTTTTCGCCTCTTCGGCGCCCGCGGCCAGCGCCTCCTCATAGTCGGCATGCTGCAGGCGCACGTTCTCCACGTGCGGCTTGTCGTCGACCTGCGGCACTTCCTCCGCGGCGCGGATCTCGACCGCGACCAGGGTCTTGATCACTTCGAGCTTGACCGCCTCGAGCATCGCGCCAAACAACTCGAAGGCCTCGCGCTTGTATTCCTGCTTCGGGTTCTTCTGCGCGTAGCCGCGCAGGTGGATGCCCTGGCGCAGGTGGTCCAGCGCCGCGAGGTGCTCGCGGTAGTGCGCATCGAGGATCTGCAGGGTCACGTAGCGCTCGTACTGGCGGAACGAGGCCTGCGCCTCCTCGGGCACCTTGGCCTGGTAGGCCTCCTGCGCGCGCGCGGTGATGCGCCCGAGCAGCGTCTCGTCCTGCAGCTCCGGCTCCTTCTCGAGCCAGGCCTTGACGGGCAGCTGCAGGCGCAGCTCGGCGCTCAGGGCGTTCTCCAGCCCGGCGATGTCCCATTGCTCCTCGACGCTTTCCGGCGGCACGTAGAGGCGGAACAGATCCGTCACCACGCCGGCGCGCAGGTCCGCGATGCGCGGCGAAACATCCTCGGATTCGAGCAGCTCGTTTCTGAGCGCGTAGATGGTCTTGCGCTGGTCGTTGGCGACGTCGTCGTATTCCAGCAGCTGCTTGCGGATGTCGAAGTTGCGCGCCTCGACCTTGCGCTGCGCGGACTCTATGGATCGGGTCACCATCGAATGCTCGATGGCTTCGCCTTCGGGCATTTTCAGCATCACCATGATGCGGTTGATGCGGTCGCCGGCGAAGATCCTGAGCAGCGGGTCTTCCAGCGCCATGAAGAAGCGCGAGCTGCCCGGGTCGCCCTGGCGGCCCGAGCGGCCGCGCAGCTGGTTGTCCACCCGGCGCGACTCGTGGCGCTCGGTGCCGATGATGTGCAGGCCGCCCGCGCCGATCACCTTGTCGTGCAGCGCCTGCCACTCGCTGCGCAGCTTCTCGACGCGCTGCCGTTGCTCGGCATCGGCCAGAGCCTCGGTCGCCTCGACCATCTCGACCTGTTTCTCGACGTTGCCGCCCAGCACGATGTCGGTGCCGCGCCCCGCCATGTTGGTCGCGATGGTGATCATCTGCGGCTGGCCGGCCTGGGCCACGATCTCGGCCTCGCGCGCGTGCTGCTTTGCGTTGAGCACCTGGTGCGGCAGCTTTTCCTTCACCAGCAGCGCCGAAAGCAGTTCGGAGTTCTCGATCGAGGTGGTGCCAACCAGCACCGGCTGGCTGCGCTCGTGGCAGTCGCGGATCTCGTCGACGATCGCCTTGTTCTTTTCCTTGGTGGTGCGATAGACCAGGTCCAGCCGGTCTGCGCGGATCATCTTCATGTGGGTCGGCACGACCACGGTTTCCAGGCCGTAGATCTCCTGGAACTCGTAGGCTTCCGTATCGGCGGTACCGGTCATGCCGGCGAGCTTGCCGTACATGCGGAAGTAGTTCTGGAAGGTGATCGAGGCGAGGGTCTGGTTCTCGTTCTGGATCGCCACCTTCTCCTTCGCCTCCACGGCCTGGTGCAGGCCGTCGGACCAGCGCCGGCCGGTCATGAGGCGGCCCGTGAATTCGTCCACGATGACCACTTCGCCATCCTGCACCACGTAGTTCTGGTCGCGATGGAACAGATGGTGCGCGCGCAGCGCGGCGTAGAGGTGGTGCACCAGGTTGATGTAGGCGGGCTCGTACAGGCTCGCGCCCTGCGGCAGCATGCCGATGCGCGCGAGGATTTCCTCGGCCTTCTGGTGGCCCGTTTCCGACAGCAGGACCTGGTGGTTCTTCTCGTCGACGAAGAAATCGCCGGGCGGCTCGGGCTGGTCCTGCTTCTTTTCCTCCTTCTGCGGCGTCAGGAGCGGCGCGACGTCGTTCATCTTGTAGTAGATCTCGGTGCGGTCCTCGGCCTGCCCGGAGATGATCAGCGGCGTGCGCGCCTCGTCGATCAGAATCGAGTCCACCTCGTCGACGATGCCGTAGGTGAGCTTCCTCTGGTAGCGTTCCTCGACGCGCATCGCCATGTTGTCGCGCAGGTAGTCGAAGCCGAATTCGTTGTTGGTGCCGTAGGTGATGTCGGCCTGGTAGGCCTTGCGCTTGTCGTCGGGCTCCATCTGCGGGATGTTGACGCCCACCGTGAGGCCGAGGAAGCCGTAGAGCTTGCCCATCCACTCGGCGTCGCGGTTCGCCAGGTAGTCGTTCACCGTGACGATGTGCACGCCCTTGCCCGCGAGCGCGTTGAGATACGCGGGCAGCGTGGCGGCGAGCGTCTTGCCCTCGCCGGTGCGCATCTCCGCGATCTTGCCGTCGTGCAGCACCATGCCGCCGACCAGCTGCACATCGAAGTGGCGCATGCGCAGCGTGCGCTTGCCCGCCTCGCGCACCACCGCGAAAGCTTCCGGCAGCAGCTCGTCCAGCGTCGCGCCCTCGGCGTAGCGCTTGCGGAACTCGGCGGTCTTGCCTTGCAGCGCGCCGTCAGAGAGGCGCGCGGTCTCGCTCTCGAGCGCGTTGATCTGCTTCACCGCCACCGAGTAATGCTTCAGCAGCCGCTCATTGCGGCTGCCGAAGATTCTCTTGGGGATGCTGAATAGAAAAACGAAAAACTTGCGGAGAATGTCCATGAATTCGGGGGCGCGGGTGCCTCTGGACCCCCGGGAGAAACGCCGATTTTAACATGGCGGAGCCGGCCGGCCCCGCTGCGGGACGACTACCTGGCTTTTGCTTTCGCCAGGGGAACTTGCGGATTGGTCGCGAGCAGGAAGCGGCTCGGGTTCTGCGGCGCGCCGCGGAAGCGCACTTCGAAGTGCAGGTGCGGCCCGGTCGAGCGCCCGGTATTGCCGCTGTAGGCGATGCGCCGGCCCCGCTGCAGCACGTCGCCCTCTTTCGCCAGAACCTTCGACAGGTGCGCGTAGCGCGTGACGAGGTCGTTGCCGTGGTCAATATCGAGCATGTTGCCGTACTGGGGATGAAAACCGGCGAACTGCACCACGCCGCCCGCCGCCGCGACCACCGGAGTGCCGACGTCGGTGATGAAGTCGATGCCTTCGTGCATCGCCTGCTGGCCCGAAAAAGGATCGATGCGGTAGCCGAAGCCCGAAGCGTTGAACGGCGCGCTCACCGGCATCATCGTCGGCATCGCCTTCTTCTTCACCGCCTGCTCGAAGAGCTGCGCCTCGAGCAGTCCAAGCATGTCGGTGCGGCTTTCCATCTGGCGCGACAGGATCGCGACCTTCTCGTTGAACTGCGTCAGCGTCAGGTTCTGCGGCGGCATGGTCGTCGACTGCGCGCCGCCCAGGCCAGGCGATTCCGAGAAGCGGAACTCCTGGGGCTTGATGCCGGCCATCGACGACAGGCGCTCGCCCAGCGCGTCCAGGCGCGTCAGTTGCGCCTGCATCTCGCCGATCTTGACCGCCATGGCATTCAGGTTCTGCTGCATGAACTCGCGCGAGCGCTCGGCTTCGCCCTGCTGCGTGGCGAGCACCAGCCGGGTCACGAGGGGAATTTTCAGGTCGACGGCAAACCGCAGGCTGAGCCAGTAGGTGGCCCCCGTCAGGCAAACCAGCACAGCCGTGGCGAGCGCAAAGCTCACGAACACGTGACGCAGCGACAGCGTCAGGGAACGCGCTTTTGCCAGCCGGCTCGAGATCAAGATAACCTGCACGTGCCCTCCTCTGGCCCCCTACCCGTGCAACCTTCCAAAATCGGCAGAGTGCTTGCGTCGGACGCCAGCCTGCAGCCGGTCATCCAAAAAGCACGCCAGATCAGCGCGCTTTCGAAGCTTTGTTTTGACTTTCTGCCACCCGCACTGGCCCGCCTGGTTCAGGCCATCAATCTCAAGGATCGCCAGCTGGTACTGCTGGCCGCATCACCCGCAGCGGCCGCCAAGCTGAAACTGCTATCCGAAACCCTACGTAAATACTTGTCAGAACAGGGGGCGGAGGTTAATTCAGTTTCCGTGAGGGTGCAACCAGGGGCGCGAGCCGCTTCTGACGCCCCCCGGCGACAACCTCCGCGCCTGTCCGCGAGTGCCCTGGAGGCCTTGCAGGCCCTTTATCTGAGACTCCCGGAGTCTCCCGCCCGCGAGGCTCTGAAAACCCTGCTCGATCATCACCTTACGCAGTAGGAAAGGAGCGCCCTAGGCGCTGAACGGGCGCAGCAGACCGCCGACCCCTGCGGGGGCCTCTTCGGCGCGCTCGAAAGTAACCACTTCGAGCGCCGACGGATCGGCCATCAGGTCGCGCAGCAGGCGGTTGTTCAGGGCATGCCCCGATTTGTGCGCGCTGAAGGCCGCCAGCAGCGGCCTGCCGAGCAGGTACAGGTCGCCGATCGCGTCGAGGATCTTGTGGCGGATGAATTCGTCGGTATAACGCAGCCCTTCGGCGTTGAGCACGCGGTGCTCGTCCAGCACCACGGCATTCTCCAGGCCGCCGCCCAGGGCGAGACCGACGTCGCGCAGGTCTTCCACGTCCTGCATGAAGCCGTAGGTGCGCGCGCGGGCGACTTCCTTGAGGTAGGAAGTGCTGGCGAAATCCACCGTGAGCGAAGTGTTCGATTTCTCGATCACCGGATGGTCGTAGACGATCGAGAACGACAGCTTGAATCCTTCGTAGGGCTCGAGCGCCGCCCACTTGTCGCCGTCCCTCGCCTCGACGCGCTTTTTCACGCGCAGGAAGCGCTTGGGCGCGCCCTGCTCCTCGATGCCGGCCTGCTGGATGAGCAGCGCGAAGGGCGCAGCGCTGCCGTCCATGATCGGCACCTCGGGTCCGTCGAGGTCCACGTAGGCGTTGTCGACGCCCAGCCCCGAGAGCGCCGACATGAGGTGCTCGATCGTATAGATCTTCGTCTCGCCGCTGACCAGGCAGGAACACAGCCGCGTCTCGCCCACCAGGTCGGCGCGCGCCGCAATCTCGGGGGCCGAGGGCAAGTCCAGGCGCCGGAACACGATGCCCGTGTCCGGTTGCGCCGGACGCAGCGCGATGCGCACCTTGCGTCCGGTATGCAGACCGACGCCGGTGGCGTGGACCAGCGATTTCAGGGTTCGTTGACGCAGCATGAGATGCGATTCTACCAAGCGACGCGGGAAGCGACGGATAGGAAAGACTCCTCCTCGATCATCTCACCGCCCCGGTGCCACGCGGCCTTCGCGCCCTCCCAATCAACGGATAGGAAAGTCTATCCGCCCCTGCCCGCACGGTGCCGCTCGATTTATCCATTCTCCCGCTTCCCGGCGCTGGTGTGACGGCGCACAATTGCCGCTTATGTCGCGTCGCGAGCCGCTATTGGTAAAACGGACATGGCTGCCCAGTACAGCGTGAGCCTCTCTGGCAAGCTGGTCGCGGGCTTCGAGCGCGATGCCGTGGCAGCTGCGCTGGCCGCGCCGTTCAAGATGGACATCGCCCGCGCCGCGTCGCTGCTCGCCGGCAAGCCGACTGTGGTGAAGAGCGGTGTCGACGAGGCGGCCGCGCGACAGTTGGTTACGCTGCTGGCCGGCCTCGGGGCCGAGGCGACGGCAGCCCCGGCGGCTTCCGCTCCCGCGCCCGCGGCGGGTCTCGTGGCGGGCGCGCCCGAGCCCGTGCCTGCCGTCGGGTGGGCGTCCGATCGGTCGGTCTTCATGCTCATCGCGGCGAATCTGTTCGCGATCGTAATCGCGCTCTGGTTCGAGATGCGCCTCAAGGACGTGATGCTCGTGTACTGGGCCCAGAGCGTGATCATCGGAGTCTCATCCTTCGTGCGCATGCTGGCCCTGCGGCGGCTCTCGACCCGTCCTGGAGCCGACAGGAACCCGCTGATGTGGGAGTTTTATATAAGCCCGGGATTCAAGTACTTCGAACCGTTCTTCTTTTTATTCCATTACGGCGGCTTCCATCTGATCTATTTCGGCTTCCTCACGTGGGAAACCGAATCGAGGTCGTTCGCTGTCATCCTGGGTTGGGGATTCGCGCTTTGCGTTCTCGCCTTCCTGGTCAATCACGCGTTTTCGCTCGCCTACAACCTCAAGGCCGACCGGAGCGGCAAGCCGAACATCTCGATCTTGTTCTGGCTGCCCTATGCGCGCATCCTGCCCATGCACCTCACGCTCATTTTCGGCAGCCTGGAGGCGGCAAGACTCGAATCCCTGATCGAGCAGCTGCGCGTGGCGGATCTCGGAATCCCCCTGAGCGATCGATTCGCCGCCGCATCGGGTGCGCTGCTGATGTTCCTCGCGCTCAAGACGCTTGCCGACGTCCTCATGCACGTGGTCGAGCACCGCATGATGCGCGGGGCCGGCAGGAGCTAGTCGCAGCGGTAGAACGCCTCGCGCTGCTGGTTTCAGTTCCGCGAATCGCTTCCAGGGCAGAAAGAAAAACCTCAGGCGGCGCGCACTTTCGCTTTCGGCTCTGGATACGGGTAGAGCATGTTGAAGGCGATCGACTGCTGGTTGGCCTGCACGATACGCACGTGTTCGCGCTTGAGTTCGCGCGCGTGGCGCACGCCGCAGGAGTGCGCGATCATGTCGATCTCGCGGTTGATGCCGTTGCAGTAGTTGGCGACGCGCAGGTATTTCTCCTCCACCACCAGCGCGCGCTGCAGGCGCTTGTTGTGCGTGGTGACGCCGGTCGGGCAACGGATAGGAAAGTCTATCCGCCCCTGCCCGCACGGTGCCGCTCGATTTATCCATTCTCCCGCTTCCCGGCCCCGATGTGAGGGCGCACAATGCCGCTTATGTCGCGTCGCGAGCCGCTATTGGTAAAAGGAAAATAAATAGGACATCGCGCGGACTGGCTTGGACTGATTTTCCTAGCCGTTGCCCGTTTCCATGACAGCAAAATAGGAGTGCAACCAGATGCTATCTCGTCGGCGATTCCTTGTGGTTCTAGCGGCATGCGGCATTGGACTGCTTCCAGTGGTTGGAAATGCGCAGTCGTTTCCGCAGCCGCGCAAGCAAATCCGCGTGGTGGTTCCATTTCTGGCCGGCGGACAGGCCGATTTTCAGGCGCGTTTGATCGCCCTGAAGCTTGCCGAGGCCCTGGGTGTCCCGGTCGTTGTCGACAATAAGCCCGGGGGCAGCTCCATCATCGGCGTCCAGGATGTGGCACGTGCCGCGCCGGATGGGTACACGCTGCTCTACACCATCGCCTCATCGATGGTGGCGAATCCGCACATGTTCGCAAAACTTCCGTACGACGTCTTTCGCGACTTCGCGCCGGTCACGCTGGCCGCCATTACCGCGCAGGTCTTGATCGCCCACGCGTCGGTGCCGGCGAGAAACATCGAGGAGCTCGTGGCCCATGCAAAGGCCAATCCCGGGAAACTCAACTTCGGTTCCTATGGATTGGGATCCACTTCACATCTTTACGGAGAACTGCTCAAGAGCAACGCCGGCATCAACATGGTGCACGTGCCATACAAGGGTGCAGCCGATGCGACCAAGGATCTGGTCGCGGGGCGCGTGGAACTGGTGTTCATGGCGCTCACCGCCGCGCTGCCTCATATTCAAGCAGGGAGCCTGAAGGTGCTCGGTGTGGTCGGCGACAAGCGTTTGCCGAGCATGCCCGAGGCGCCGACCATCGCGGAGCAAGGAGTGCCAGGCCTCGAACTTGCCGGCTGGCTGGGCGTGTTCGCGCCCGCCAATACCCCGCCCGCGGTACTGGAACGACTGAATGCCGAAATCGTGAAGGTGCTGCGCCTGCCGGATATCGTAGAGCGCTTTCGCCAAAATGGTTCCGAGGCGGCGGGAACATCGCCACAGGAATTCAACGCTCTTGTGCGCAACGACTATGCCCGGTGGGGCGAGGTCATCCGCCGATTCGGTATCAAACTGGACTAGACCGTGGTCGGAAGCACGGTCTCATATAGACGATGTTCAGCTCGGTGTGTGGCGTGCGGATTGTGTTCGATGCGACCGCTGCGAAACGTTTGAACGGTGCGCAGTGCGTGGAAACGACGGCGCGAGATGCGGCCTGCCTAATACTCCGCGGAGCTACTTGATGCTAGAAGGACTTAGCTGCATCTCCGATGGCCTTTCGTTATTAGGCAGCTCGTCTGCGTTTCGTGACGGATAGGAAAGTCTATCCGCCCCTGCCCGCACGGTGCCGCTCGATTTATCCATTCTCCCGCTTCCCGGCGCTGGTGTGACGGCGCACAATTGCCGCTTATGTCGCGTCGCGAGCCGCTATTGGTAATCGCAGGCGAACAAGCAAGGAGGGCAAACACGATGAATCGCTTAATTGTTCTGTTGGGCGGCTTAGTCTTCCTGTCTGGGTGCTCGGTGCTAGGTCACTTTGGTTCCGAGGAGAAGCCATTCCGCTACAAGCCTCCGGCAGCAGTCTCCGATGTTGACCGCAAAGATTGTGAGTCTGAAGCGAAGTCTGCCGCGTCTAAAGCGGGCTCGGACGTCATAACCGGGAAGGGAATGGATACGGCGGCGCTTCTCCTAGGACCGCTCTTCGTCTTCGGGGCTGGTGCGCACGCTTTCGAGGCTGAGGAACAGGGTTACGAGGAGAAGTTTAAGGCTTGTCTTAAAGGGAAGGGTTACTCGCTGGAGTAACCGAGACGGAAGTACGGATAGGAATTTGCCTATCCGTTGAAGAAACAGGCGGTCAGGCCGCCTGTCGTGCAAGGAACAAGCCGCTAAGCGGCTTGTTTTAGCGCCAGCGCCTTGTCGGTCGCTTCCCAGGTGAACTCGGGCTCGTCGCGCCCGAAGTGCCCGTAGGCCGCCGTCTTCTCGTAGATCGGCCGCAGGAGATCCAGCATCTGGATGATCCCCTTCGGCCGCAGGTCGAACGGATAGGAAAGTCTATCCGCCCCTGCCCGCACGGTGCCGCACGATTTGCCCATTCTCCCGCTCCCCGGTCCCGGTTTGGCGGCGCACAATGGCCGCTTATGTCGCGTCACGGGCCGCTATTGGTAAACGAACGTCCAGTGGATCACCGCCTGGTCGCCGTCCAGCAGGAACGACGATCCGGGCAGCGTGCGCGCTTGCTTGTGCGCTTCGAGCATCCGCCACTCGTGGTCGATCAGCCTGTCGCGCCCCGCGCGCGGCGGTTCGCCGTTTTCCTGCATGGAAGCGTCCTCCGCATAGAACTCGCGGATCGCCTCGACGTACTTGCCCTGCTCCACCATTGCAATCAGCGATTCGACGCGCTCACGGCTGGGCATCTCGGAGACTCCGCTCGCACAACACCAGATTCTCGCCGTCCAGCGCGGTGGCGCCGGACGACAGTAGGCGCGTCAGCGCCAATTCCTCGATTGCGAAACCACGCGCCGCGAGAAACGCCGGCAGGTCGGCCGGCGCGATCGCCCAGGTGAACGGCTCGCCGCTCCACTTGAGCCACCGCTCGATCAGCCAGCTGCGCGGCCTGAATCCGGACGTACCGTCTGGCCATCGCGTCATGAAGCTGAAGATTACCCTCAACCGCGCGGCGGACATGCGCCGCAGCGACGCGAAGAACCGGTCGATGCTCGCCGGCGACAGATACATGAGCACGCCCTCCGCGACGACCAGCGTTCTCTTCGGGTCGCGAGCCAGTTCCTCCGGGAGCGCTTCGTGCTCCAGGTCCAGCTCGATGAACCGGATGGGCACCGCCTCCAGGGCGGCCCGCTTCGCGCGCTGGGTCGCCGGATGGTCTGCCTCGATCCATTCGACCTGTGCCATCGCGCTTGCGAGCCTGCATCCAAGAGTGTCGAAGCCCGCGCCCAGGACGATGACCCGCTCGCACCCGTCCGCGATGGCGGCGCGGCAACGCGCCTCTATCCAGCGCTTGCGGTACCAGTAGTGCCGCATGATGCCCGGATGGGTGCAGGCTTCCATCCATCGCCAGAGCGCGCCCGTGAACGGATTGACCGCGCTTCTCGCGAGCAGTCGGTCCGTCCAGGTCAACGTGAGGAACTTCCGGCACCATGCCGCCGCGCCAGGTGCGACCAAGTGCGCCGAAGCCGGATCGCTTTCGAGCAGGAGCGTGCTGGCGGCGATCACCTTGGCGGTGCTGCTCGCGTCCGCGTCCTTCATCCCGGGCCCGGGCCAAATCCCGCGAACGCGTCTCGGTAATGCGCGTACCAGCTGCTGCAGAACAGCTCGGACGGGTCGTACCGCTTCTTCAGGCGCAGGAACTCGCGGAAGCGCGGATAGCAGCGCTCCACCTGCGCGACGGACGCATGCTGGTGGTAGGTCAGGAAGAAGCTTCCGCCCAGCGCGCTGCTGGCGTCGACCAGCGCGCGGAACGTGTCGGCCGTCCTGCGCAGCCCGTCTTCCGTGTGGCGCGTGCGGATGTTGAAGATCACGCAGGCGTACTCCTCGCGCGCCCACGGCAGAAAAGAAACCGTGTCCTTCTGGATGGCGCGGATCGTCCCGTAGATGATCTCCGAGCCGAACTTGCGCAGGATCTCGCGCGCTTCGCGCATGAACGCGAGCAGCCTGTCCGCGGGCACATAGTGCTCGCCGATGACCAGCGTTTCCTTCACCGCGTTGCCCGTCCCGGTCACCGCGTCGCTGTTGATGAAGTCCACGTAGCTCGGAATATAGGTGCTCAGCTGCATGGCGTCCGACCAGTAGTGGCTCCCGTCGGTGCCCAGATAGTGCTGCGAGTACAGCCGGAACGCCGCTTTTTTGTCTTCGTGCGCGAGCTTGAGCAGCTTCAGCCAGGCGTCGGCCGGCAGGTCGGACGTGGTGCCCGGATCCGCGCCAACCTCGGACGACGGCTTGTAGCAGGCGAACACGCCGCGGCGCAGGAAGCTCTCGTCATCGGCGTCGATCACGAACTGGAAGTCGCCGTAGAGACAGCCTTCGCCCGCGCGCCGGTAGACCGCGTTCATCGCGTCGTCCAGGTCGATGATGTCGACGAGCCGCTTCACGCGCTGCCGCAGCGTGAGGCGCAGAGTCGCCGAATAGATGGCGCCGAACAGGCCGTAGCCGCCGATGACCAGCGAAAATAGCTCCGGGTTCTGCGCGCGGCTGCACCGCAGCACTTCGCCGCGGGCATCCACCAGCGTCAGGTCCTCGATGTCGTCGCCCATGGGCTGCATCAGCAGGCCGCGGCCATGCGCGTTGGCGGAGATGGAGCCTCCCAGCGTCACGGCATCGACGCCGGTCTGCTTTTGCCGGATGCCCCACATCCTTCCGTCCGCGATCATCGCATGGGTCGCGGCGATGATCGCGGGCCAGTCCGCGCCGGCCTCGATGTGCAGCAAGCCCCTGGCCGCGTCGCTGGAGAGCACCTTGGTCAGCGCGGTCGTGTCGACATGCAGCGCGCCCCGCGCGAACTGCTGACCGCCCATGGCGTGCCGGCCGCCCGCGATCGAGATCCTCAGTCGGCGCTCCCTCGCGTTCCGGACTGCGCCAATTAGCTCCTGCAGGTTAACGGGACGAGTCACCTCTGCCACCTCAGTGGCGTTGAGCTGGGAGTGGACATCGTTGAGAACCGTAGGCATCCGCGTCTAGGCTAAGGCATCAGCAGGAAATATCGCTCAATGCCACCGTCGAGACCGGATGCATGACGCTAGACGCGAAGCAGCCCGGGCACTTCGTGCGCCCACTTGAGGTGGTAGTCGGCCGAGGCGATGCGCGCCGGGATTCTCTCCGGCCAGAGTTCGGCAATCACACCCGACACAAACACCGTCGTCGGCCCGACGTCCTTCGCGCCGACCAGCTCGTTCGAGCCGCCGTCGCCCACGAACATGCACTCGCCGGCCTGCAACGATACTTCGTCGAGGCACCTGCGGAAAATTTCCGGCTCGGGCTTCACCATGCCCACCTCGCAGGAGATCACCTCGCTGTCGAACAGACCGGCGAGCGGGCAATCGCCCCAGGTCGCGACTTCGATGGCGTCCGC
>CAZTSJ010000173.1:0-1817 GCA_964616875.1 uncultured Bordetella sp.
GCTCACCTCGTGCAGCTTGATGGCGCCGTAGCCTTCGCCCACCGCCTGCTCGCAATACTGCGCAACCAGTGACGTGTCCGCATAGCGCAGCAGGCTCGCGTAACAGGGGAGCCGCTCGCGCCGCGCGCCGCCGAGCAGCGCATGCAGCGGCTTGCCCGCGGCCTTGCCGGCGATGTCCCAAAGTGCGATGTCCAGACCAGAGAGCGCGAACGCCGTGATGCCGAAGCGGCCAAAGATGTGCAGCCGCTTCTGGATGTCGGCATGCAGCCCGGCGATGTCCGTGGCGTCGCGTCCAACCGCGATTGGCGCGATCATGTCCGTCAGCGCGGCAACCACCGCCCGCCGGCAGGAGTAGGAGAAGGCCTCACCCCAGCCGGTGATGCCGGCGTCGGTGTCCACGCGCACCAGGCAGAAATCGAGCGCCTTCCAGCCGCCCGCGCCGAGCGTCCAGCCTTCGGCGCCGTAGCGGCAGGGGATGGAAAGCGGAATCGCCTCTACGCCAACAATCTTCACCGCAGGGATACTATTCGAGGAAGCCGGCCAACCTCGGCAACCAGAGACTGATACTCGGGAAGTAGATGCACAACATCAAGCCGAGCACCTGCAGGGCGACGAACGGATACATGGCGGCAAATACGTCGCTCATCTTCACTTCCGGCGGCACAGTGCCCTTCATGTAGAACAGCGTCGCGCCAAATGGCGGGGTCATGAAGGCAGTCTGCAGATTCACCGCCACCAGCGTGCCGAACCAGGTCATCAGCGCAGCGGGAGGGACGCCGTGGTCGGAGAAATCGTACTTGAGCAGGATCGGCCCGAACACCGGCAGGACGATCAGGCAAATCTCGATCCACTCGAACGGGAAGCCGAGCAGGAAGATCAGCACCATGACGAAGGCGAGCATCTCCCATTTCGTATCGACGCCCATATACGCCAGCGTCGAGATCATGAGCTCGTCGCCGCCCAGCACGCGGAATACATAGGAAAAACCGGTCGCGCCCAGGAAGATCATGAACACCAGCCCGTTGGCGCGGCAGGTCGAATAGATCGCCTCGGTCATCATCTTCAGCTTGAGCTTGTTGTTCAACGCAGCGATGAACATGGAACCAAGCACGCCCACGGCACCACTCTCGGTGGGCGTCGCCCAGCCGGCGAAGATCGAGCCAAGCACGAACACCATCAGCGTGGTCATGGGGAACATGCCCCGCCAAAGGGCGTACCAGAATGCTTTGCGGGTCTGCGGCCCGAAGTCCGCTGGCAGCCTGGGCGTCGCCCCCGGCTTGAGGATCGCAACGGCGATGATGTAGATGATGTAGAGGCCCGAGAGCAGGAAGCCCGGCATGACGGCGCCAAGGAACAGGTTGCCCGCCGAGGTCGCCAGCATCTCGGCCATCACCACCAGCATGATGGCCGGCGGAATCAGGATGCCGAGCGTCCCTGCCGAAGCGATGGTGCCGATGGCAAGCCGCTTGTCGTAGCCCGCGGCGAGCATCTGCGGCAGGGCAATCACCGACAGCGTGATCACCGCCGCGCCGACGACGCCGATCGGCGCGGCGAGGATGGTGCCCATCACCATCACCGAGACCGCCAGCGCGCCCGGGCAGCGTTTCAGCAGCACCACGGTTGCGTCCAGCATGTCCTTGGCGGAGCCGGAGCGCTCCAGGATTGCGCCCATGAAAATGAACATCGGGATGGAGGCCAGAATCGGATCGTTGGCGACGCCGCCCCACATGCGCAGCACGACATTGGACATGTCGAAAATCTTGAACACGCCGAGCCACGTGCCCACAAGCGCAAAGAAGAGCGACAGCCCCCCCATG
>CAZTSJ010000174.1:0-3968 GCA_964616875.1 uncultured Bordetella sp.
GCGCGAGGGCGTGCCGCTGGGGGCGCTCGTCGCGTCCTGGGCCGAGCCAGGTGCGGTCCCGAAAAATCACGAAGACCTCCTGCAGACCTTCGCCGACCAGGCGGTGATCGCGATCGAGAACGTGCGCCTCTTTAACGAGACGAAGGAGGCGCTCGCGCGGCAGACGGCGACCAGCAACGTGCTGCGCGAGATCAGCCGCTCGACCTTCGACCTGGACGCGATCCTGCAAACCTTGCTCGACAACGCGATGCGTCTGTGCGCCGCGGTGAACTGCGCGATGTTCCTGAAGGGCGCAGACGGCGGTTTTCGTCTCGCCAGCATGGTGCGCAACGCCCCGGACGCCCCGAACACGCCGGCGCTGAATAAGGCCCTGCGCGACAACCCGATTCAGCCCGGGGCCGATACCACCACGGGCCGCGCGCTGCTGGAGCGCCGAACGGTCCATACGCACGACATCCGCTCGGAGCCGGGCTATCGGCCCGACATGGTGGCCTACGCCGATTACCGGACGAACCTCGCGGTTCCGATGCTGCGCGACGGCGAGGTGATGGGCGCCATCACGCTCACGCGCGGCCAGGAGGTCAGCCCGTTTACGGACAAGCAGATCGAGCTGGTGGAGGGCTTCTCGGCGCAGGCGGTGATCGCGATCGAGAACGTGCGCCTGTTCAACGAGACCAAGGAGGCGCTCGAGCGGCAGACCGCGACTGCGGAGATCCTCAAGGTGATCAGCGGCTCGCCGACGGACATCCAGCCTGTGCTCGATGCGGTTGCGGAAAATGCGGCGCGGCTGTGCGGCGCGTTGGACGCGATCATTCAGCTCCGGGAAGCCGGCGTGTTCCGCTTCGTTGCTCACTACGGCGCGCTGCCCAACATGCCGATGGGTGCAACGCGCGAGATCTCCCGCGAGCTGGTCACGGGTCGAGCGCTGCTGGAGGGCCGGCAGATGCATGTTCACGACCTGCAATCGGAAACGGAGGATTATCCGCAAGGCAGCGCGATCGCGAAACAGTTCGGCTACCGGACCATACTGGTGACGCCGCTGATGCGCGAGGGAGTGGCAATCGGCACCATCATGATCCGCCGTGCCGAGGAACAGCCGTTCAGCGACAGTCAGCTTGCGCTGGTAAGGACCTTCGCCGACCAGGCGGTGATCGCGATCGAGAACGTGCGCCTGTTCAACGAGACCAAGGAGGCGCTCGAGCGGCAGACGGCGACGGCGGAGATCCTCAAGGTCATTAGCAGCTCGCCGACCGACGTGCAGCCAGTTTTCGATTCCATTCTCGACAATGCGTGCCGGCTTTGTGACAGCCAAACTGGGGCCGCGCTCCGCTACGACGGCTCTCGGCTGCACCTGGCGGCGACCAAGAATTGGCCCGCAGAAGCCCTGGCGACGGTGGCGAGCCAGTTTCCCGCGCCGCCCAACCCTCGCCTGACCTCCGGGCGGGTGGTCCTGAGCGGCGAAGTCGTGCGCCTGGAGGATGCGCTGGCGGATCCGACCTTCGATCATTCCAACGTGCACGCTGGCGGTTGGCGCCGGATGTTGGGCGTGCCGATGCTGCGCGATGGGGCCGCAATTGGCGTCATCGTCGTCACATGGCGCGAGCCGGGCCCCATTCCGGAACGGCAGGTATTCCTGCTCAAGACCTTCGCCGACCAGGCGGTGATCGCGATCGAGAACGTGCGTCTGTTCAACGAGACCAAGGAGGCGCTCGAGCGGCAGACGGCGACGGCGGAGATCCTCAAGGTCATTAGCAGCTCGCCGACCGACGTGCAGCCAGTACTCGATGCGGTAGCCGAGCGCGCGGCGCGGATTTGCGAAGGACGTTACGTGGATATTTTCATGGTTGATCGCGGAGGGCTGCGTCTTGCGGCATGGTTTGGCGAATTGGCGAGGCTTGAGCGAAATGAGGTAATGCCTCTAGCCAGATCCACCGTTACGGGCCGTGCGGTGATCGATCGCGAGCCCGTGCACGTGTTGGACCTGCTCAGTGCCCCGGTGGAGGACTTTCCGCTTGGCCGTGAGCTGGCAACGAAATTCGGCCATCGTACGACCCTCGCGGTTCCACTCCTGCGGGAGAACGAGGCGCTGGGCGGCATTCTGCTGCGCCGAACCGAAGTCCGCCCGTTCTCCGAAAAGCAGATTGCGCTTCTCCAGACCTTCGCCGACCAGGCGGTGATCGCGATCGAGAACGTGCGGTTGTTCAAGGAGCTGCAATCGCGCACGGAGGCGCTGACGCGCTCGGTCGGGCAGCTCACGGCGCTGGGCGAGGTGGGGCAGGCGATCAGCTCGACGCTGGATCTGGAGACGGTGCTGAAGACGATCGTGAATCGGGCGATGCATCTCACGGGGCTCGATGGCGGGGTGATCTACGAGTACGACGACGCGGCGGGGCGGTTCGAACTGCGCGCTTCGGAGAACTTCGACGAGGAAAGCGTGCTCGGCCTGCGCGGCGCCGGGCTGCGCAAGGGCGAGGGCGCGGTGGGCGGCAGCGTGGTGGCGCGCGAGCCGCGGCAGGTGCCCGACACGCATGCGCCGGACTATCCGGCGCGGCTGCGCGACCTGCTCGACGCCGCCGGCTTCCGCGCAGTGCTCGCGGTGCCGCTCCAGCGCGAGGACCAGGTCATCGGCGCGCTGATGATGCTGCGCAAGGCGCCGGGGCCGTTCGCGCCGGAGATCGTGGAGCTGCTCAAGACCTTCGCCACGCAATCGGCGATGGCGATCCAGAACGCGCACCTGTTCCGCGAGATCGCGGAGAAGGGCAAGCAGCTGGAGGTGGCGAGCCAGCACAAGTCGCAGTTCCTCGCCAGCATGAGCCACGAGCTGAGGACGCCGCTCAACGCCATCCTCGGCTTCAACGAGATGATGCTCGACGGTCTCTACGGTGAGTTGCCGGCGGACCTGAAAGATCCGTTGGATGAAACGCAAAAGAGCGGGAAACATCTCTTGCGTCTCATCAACAATGTGTTGGACCTTGCCAAGATCGAGGCGGGCAGAATGGAGCTCGCGCTCTCGGACTACTCGGCGCACGACATTGTAGAGAACGTGCGCGCAACACTGCGCCCACTCGCGGAGACGAAGGGCTTGATGCTCGACACGAGCGTACCTACAGATCTGCCGCTCGGCTACGGCGACCCTGGACGCTTAGCGCAGTGCCTCAACAACCTCGCTGGCAACTCGCTTAAATTCACCAAGGTCGGCAAAGTAGGGATTTCGGTCGAGCAACGCGACGGCCTTTTGCGCTACTGCGTCGCCGACACAGGCATCGGCATCCCGCCGGACAAGATCGCGAGCCTCTTCACCGAATTCAAGCAGACCGACGCCACCATCGCCTCGGAGTACGGCGGCACGGGCTTGGGGCTTTCCATTAGTAAGAAATTTGTCGAGATGCACGGCGGGCGTATCTGGGTCGAAAGCGAGCTGGGTAAGGGCTCGGCTTTCATATTCGAGATACCACTCAGGGTTTCCAAATGAGCGCAAAGAGCATTCTTTACGTCGAGGACAATGAGGCCAACCGCAAGATCGTGCGTCAACTGCTGAAGAATACAAGCTACACACTGATAGAGGCATACGATGGCGAGATGGGTGTCGCGGTAGCGCTCGAGCATCACCCCGCCCTGATTCTCATGGACATTCAGCTGCCGAAGATGTCGGGGCTCGATGCGACCCAGCGCTTGCGCGCCGAGCCTGCCACGGCAAATACCCCGATCATCGCCATCACATCGTTCGCACTCTCCGGCGATGAGCAGAAGGCGAAGGAGGCGGGAGCGACCGCCTACCTCGCCAAGCCCTACAGCCCGCGCGATCTCCTTGCCCTGATCCGCAAACTCCTTCCCGAAGCCTGAAATCGCTGTTTATGAGCCCTGAAATGGCTGCCCGGCCAATGACGGGTTCTGGCGGCGGGCTCAACCGGTCAATGCAACACTTCGGCAAGTTTATCCGCGGGCGAAGCGAAGCCCAAGGTCTGCCT
>CAZTSJ010000175.1:0-8818 GCA_964616875.1 uncultured Bordetella sp.
CTGCCGGGCGGTCTGATTTTTTTTTCAAACCCCAGGCTAGGACCCGCTTTTCTTCGCAGCCTCGGGCTTCGGATTGCGCGGCGCGCAGATCGCGTCGGTCGGCTTGCAATACTCGAACACCTTCACCACCTTGCGCACGCCACCGGTGGTGCGCGCGACTTCCACCGCCTCGTTCGCCTCGCTTTCCGTGACGATGCCCATCAGGTAGACCACCGAGGCTTCGGTCACGACCTTGACGAGCAGCGGGTTGAACCTGTTGGCGTCGAGAAAGCGCGCCTTCACTTTTCCCGTGACCGTGGCGTCGCTCGCCCGCGACGAGAGCGAGGTGCCGCCGGCGACCTGCAGGTCGTTGGTGACGCTGCGCACGTTGACGGTACTGCTGATTATTTTCCCGATTTCCGCCTTGGCCTGCTCGTTCGGCACTTCGCCGGTCACCAGCACGCTGCGGTTGTACGAGGTGACGTTGACATGCACCTTGTCGCCGAAGCGTTCGTTGACGCGGTTGGTGGCACGCAACTCGATGCCTTCGTCATCGACCTGGGCCCCGGTCGAGCGCCGGTCGAAGGCGGAAAGCGCGGCAGCGCCGGCGCCCATGACCGCCATCTCGACGCAACCCTGCAGCGAGACTGCGAGCACGACAAGGCCGAAGGTAAAAGCGGCGAACGGGAAGCGGGGTTTTTTCATTGCTTGTCTCCGAAGAGCTGGGCATCGATGCCATCGCACAGGCAATGCAGCACGAGCAGGTGCACTTCCTGGATGCGCATGGTGCGCGCGTGCGGCACGCAGATATGGACATCGCCGACGGCCAGGTGTTCCGCCATTTTCCCACCGCCGCGGCCGGTGAGCGCCACCACCGCGATGCCCATCTCGCGCGCCGCCCCCATCGCCGCCACCACGCTGCCGGAACTGCCGCTGGTAGAAATCGCCAGCAATACGTCGCCCTTGCGGCCAAGCGCGCGCAACTGCTTTGCGAACACCTGTTCGTAGCTGTAGTCGTTCGCGATCGAGGTGAGCGCGGAGGAATCCGTGGTTAGGGCGATGCCGGCGAGCGGCGGGCGCTCGCGCTCGAAGCGATTCACGAGCTCCGCGGCGAAGTGCTGCGCGTCGGCCGCCGAGCCGCCGTTGCCGCAGGCGAGGATCTTGCCGCCGGCCTTGAGCGAAGCCGACATGAGCTCGATGCCGCGCGCGATGGGCGCCGAGAGCAGCTTGGCGGCATCGAGTTTCAGTTTCGCGCTGTCGGCAAAATGCGATGCGACCTGCGCTTCCAGCGCTGCGCCTTGGTCGGCATGGCCCCCAACGCGGGGCATTTTTGCGCGTTCCATATCCAGAGGATTTTACTCGATGTACACCTCGAACTCGATGCGCCTGGCCGGATTCGGATGCTCCGCGAGCCGGCTCACGCGCGCGCGCAGCGGCGTGCCGCGATCCAGCCCCCAGGCAAGCGCCGCGTTCTCGCGCCGCGGCACATAGCCCAGCTTGCGGCCGTTCCATTCGACGCGCACTGCGTTCGGATCATGGGGGTTGTCCGTCTCGCGCACCAGTGCAAGGGCGTCGCCGGTTTGCAGCAGCGGCATCACCGCCGCCGCTTCGGCATAGCGAAACCCCGCCAGCGGCGAGTTCTGCACCAGGAATTGCACGCTCTGGCCATGCGCCGGGAATGCCAGAACGAACAGCAGGCTAGGCAGTAAATGCATTGCGGATCCACCTGATTCGTTCGGCCTCGAGGGAATCGAGCAGGAGGACGTCGAATCTGCACTCGGCATCCGGCCGCCGCATCAGGTAAAGCCTCGCGGCCGCTATCAGGCGCGACTGCTTTGCCGCGGTGACGCTCCCGGCCGCACCGCCGAAGCGCTCGTCGCGGCGGTAGCGCACCTCGGCGAACACCAGCGTGCCGCCCTCCTCGGCCACGAGGTCGATTTCGCCGTGCCGGCAGCGCCAGTTGCGCGCCAGCACGCGCAGGCCCGCCTTGCGCAGCAGCTCCGCGCACAAGTCCTCGGCTCGCGCGCCGGCCCGGTTCATGGCAGTCTTAACGATTCATTGCCGTGCAAGGTTGACCACGCCGCGTTTACCCCTCATGACCCGCACATCAGGAACCCTGTATGTCGTTGCCACGCCGATCGGCAATCTGGCCGATTCGAGTCCCCGCTCGCTCGAGATCCTGCGCACGGTCGACGTCATCGCCTGCGAGGACACGCGCACTACGCGAACCCTGCTCGCCCGCCACGGCATTGGCACCCGCACCGTGGCGCTGCACGCGCACAACGAGCGCGAGGCGGGCGAAAAGCTGCTGGGCGCCCTGCGCGAAGGCAGCAATGTGGCGCTGGTGAGCGATGCGGGGACGCCCGCGGTCTCCGATCCCGGTGCGCTGCTGGTGGCTGCCGCGCACCGCGAAGGCCTGCGCGTGATCCCGGTGCCGGGACCCAGCGCTGCCATCGCCGCCTGGTCGGCCGCGGGGTTTGTCGCCAATCGCTTTCAGTTCGAGGGTTTTCTTTCCACGAAAAAAAGGAATTCATTCAAGGAGCTGGACGTTCCCTGGCCGGTGATCCTCTACGAGGCGCCGCACCGCGTGCTGGCGACCGTCCAGGCGCTGCTTGAGAACTTCGGTCCCGAGCGCGAGCTGGTGATAGCGCGCGAGTTGACAAAGAAATTCGAGGAAGTGGCGCGCATGAAACTCTCCGCGGCGCCGGCGTGGCTCACCGACGGAGCGCACCGGCAGCAGGGCGAGTTCGTGCTGGTACTGGGCCCAGGCGGCGAGACACGTCCCGAACTCGCGCAAGGCGAGCGAATTCTTAGCATCCTGCTCGAACGCCTGCCCGCAAGCGAGGCCGCCAAACTCGCCGCAAAGATCACCGGCCTGCCGCGCAAGGCGCTCTACGCTTTGACAGTCAAGAGAGCAAAGTAAAATCAGGCCATGGATCGGCTCACCCTCACGCGCCCGGACGACTGGCACCTGCACCTGCGCGACGGCCAGGCGATGGCCTCGGTGCTGGAGGACACGGTACGGCGCTTCGGGCGCGCGATCGTGATGCCGAACCTCGCGCCGCCCGTGCGCACCACGCAGCAGGCGCTGGATTACCGCGAACGCATCCTCGGCGAACTGCCCGCGGGCTCGTCCTTTGAACCCTTGATGACGCTCTATCTCACCGACGACACGCCGCCGGAGGAGATCGGGCGCGCCAAGCTCTCGGGGCGGGTGCACGGCGTCAAGCTCTACCCGGCGGGCGCGACCACGCACTCGGATGCGGGCGTGACGCGCATCTCGCGCTGCTTCCTGGCCCTTGAGAAAATGGAGCAGCTCGGGCTGCCGCTGCTGATCCACGGCGAGGTGACCGACCCGATGGTGGACGTGTTCGACCGCGAGAAGGCCTTCGTAGACGAGGTGCTCGGCCCCATCGTCGAGCGCTTCAGCAGCCTGAAAGTGGTGCTCGAGCACCTCACGACGCGCGACGCCGTGCAATACGTCGAAGTCACCGGGCCCAACGTCGCGGCGACCATCACCCCGCATCACCTGCTGTTGAACAGGAACGCGCTCTTCCTCGGCGGCATCCGACCGCACCATTTCTGCCTGCCGGTATTGAAGCGCGAGGAACACCGCGAGGCATTGGTGGCGGCGGCGATTTCAGGCAATCCCAAGTTCTTCCTCGGCACCGACAGCGCACCGCACTCGCGCGCCAGCAAGGAAGCGGGCTGCGGCTGCGCCGGCGTCTACAACGCGCACGCCGCGATCGAGCTCTATGCGACCGCGTTCGAGGAAGCCGGCGCGATCGACAAGCTGGAGGGCTTTGCGAGCCATTTCGGCGCGGATTTCTACGGCCTGCCGCGCAACCAGGACAGCATCACGCTGCTGCGCCAGGAGTGGACCGTGCCGCTGACCCTGCGCTTCGGCGGCGAGGAACTGGTCCCGCTGCGGGCGGGGGAGACCATTCCGTGGAAGCTGGCCTGAATCATCCGATTTTTGATTCCGTCAGACCCTGGCTGGAGCGGTTAAAGGATTTTTCCCTCGAGAGTTTCAACCAGCAGGCTGAACAATCAAAAATCTGTACAGAGGGCGGAAAACCCATCCGCTTTGTCCCGCCTTCCTCGTCCGACCCGTACTACGAAGTCCATGTCTTCGAAACCGGCCAGGTCCAGACCCGTCCGGACAACAAGCACGACCTGTTCAACGCGCTCGCCTGGCTCGCGTTTCCGAAAACCAAGGCGCGCATCAACGCGATGCACGCGGCGGAGATACCGCGCGAGCAGCAGCACAACAGCGGCCGGCGCGGGCGGCTGCGCGACCTGCTGACGATCTTCGACGAAGGCGGCGCGATCGCCGCCTGCGACGCCGGGGTGGCGGAACTCGTGCGCGCGGCGCGCTGGTCCGAGCTGTTCCTCGAACGCCACCGGGACCTGCGCATCGTGGTGCTCGGGCACGCGGTGCTGGAACAGGCGCTCGCGCCGCACCCGGGCATCACCTGCAAAGTCATCTTTGCGGACCCTGCGCGCGATCTCGACGCGCAGGCCGCGCACTGGCTCGGCAGCGTCGGCAAGACCCCGCGCGACCTGCCCCCGCTGCCGGTTTTCGGCTACCCCGGGTGGTTCGAGGGGGCCGGGGAGGCAGCCTTTTACGCCGACGAGCGGTACTTTCGTCCGCTGCAGCGCGCCAACGCACGCGTGCGTTCCAGCTAAAATGCGCGCGGGAGTCGGCCAGGCAGCCGCTGTGCCGCAAGGTGCAGAGGAAAGTCCGGGCTCCAGAGAGCAGGATGCGGGCTAACGCCCCGGCGTGGCGACACGACGAACAGGGCCACAGAGACGAGTCCCGGCGCCAAAACACTCGCAAGGGTGCTCGGACCGGGGGTGAAACGCGGCAACCTCCATCCGGAGCAACACCAAATAGGCAAGCAGGGTGCTGAGGGCAACCTCGGCACTGGAGGCCGGCTCGGTCGGGCTTGCGGGTAGGTGGCTTGAGCCTTCAAGCAATTGAAGGCCTAGAGGAATGGCTGTCGGGGGGGCCCCTTTCGGGGGGTTCCCTGCCACAGAACCCGGCTTATCGGCCGGCTCCCGCTGTTCGCCGTCAGATAGTGTGGGACAAAGAGATAAATCCGCTTGCCCCCCGATGGGGCATACGCGGATAATCGGTTTGGAGCCATTCCCCGGATGCACGCGCGCCTTAACCAGAACGACGTCACCAACCGCGTCAATGTCGAGGACGCCGACCAGGTGCGCGATGCCATCATTGCCATCTACGCCGCGCGCTACCCCGATGTCGATCTGGTCCCGCTCGCCCGCGCCTTCAAGGACGTAAAGGCGCTTTTCGAGGGCAACTACCCGGGCTACCTGCGCTGCGACACCCTGTACCACGACGCGCGCCATACGCTGGACATGACGCTCGCCATGGCGCGCCTGGTGGAAGGCCACGACCGCACCCACCCCGGCGCCGAACTGCTGGGCGGGCGCCGCGCCGTGCTCGGGGTGGTGATCGCGCTGCTCCACGACTCGGGTTACATGCGTCGCGTCTCGGAGGCCGAAGTCGAGAACGGCGCCGTTTTTACCAAGGTGCATGTCAGCCGCAGCGCCGATTTTCTCGCCAGCTACCTGCCCACGATCGGCTTCGGCCCCGAGGCCGAGACCGCGGCGCGGGTGGTGCATTTCACCGGCTATGAAATGGACGTCGACGACATCAAGGTGTCGGACCCGAAGGACCGCCTGCTCGGTTACATGGTCGGCACCGCCGACCTGATCGGCCAGATGTCGGACCGCATGTACCTGGAGAAATGCCGCGAGTACCTGTACCAGGAATTCGTGCTCGGTTCGATTGCGCGCGAGAGGCTCCCCGACGGGCGCGAAATCGTGCGCTATTCGTCGCCCGAAGACCTGATCTACAAGACGCCGGGTTTCTACGAGTACGTCGCGCGCGACCGCATCAACCGCAAGCTGGGCGCCGCCGACCGCTACGCCGAGGCGCACTTCAACGGGCCGAGCCTCTACCAGGCCGAAATCGACAACAACATGGGCTACCTGCGCGAAGCCATCGAAAACGCGGACCTGAACCGCTTGCGCAGGACCTGCTACTCGCTCTCGACCAGGCACAGCAAGGCCGCCTGAATCCGTGGGGTTTGTCACACCCCGCTGAATTAACTCCGCTTTTCGGCGCGATTTGCCCGCTAACCCCTTGTCCCGTGGGCCCGGTCATGGCGAGAATGCGCCATGACACTTTCTGACAGGCTGCCGAACGGCACAAAAGCCCCGGTAGTGCCTGCGCTTGCGCGCCTGCTTTCGGACAGCGCGCTCAGCCGCGCCGCCCTCGCTGCTTGCGGCTTTCCGGTGGCGCTCGCCGATGCGAGCGCCAAGGGCCGGCCCCTCACCTACGTCAACCCCGCCTTCGAGGCTTTCTTCGGTTACCGCGCCGAAGAAGTGCTCGGCCGCCCGGCAATCACGCTGCTGTTTCCCGAAGCCGACGGCGCGGGCAGCATGTTCAACGAAGCACCCGCGCGGCTGCAGATGCGCGCGCGCCGCAAGGACGGTGCGGGCGCCGAAGTGGAGCTTTCGATCGGCATGGTGCACGGCGTGGACGGATTGCTGACCCACTGGGTCCTCGCTTTCGCCGACCGCGGCGAAATCGCGCGCATGCAGGAGGAACTGCGCGTGCTCAGGGCTATCGCCGCGGCGCCCTGACCGTCATCATCCGGGCCCGCAGTTACCTCTTCACACGCGTTCAGTCCTCCTTCGACTGGAGCGACTGCCAGAGATCGACCAGCATCATCCCGATACCGATGAGAATGACGGCGCCGAGCGCCACGTCCTTCAGCTTCAGCACTACCGGGACGAGGTAAGCGATCACCAGGATCACGGCAACGACGGCTGCAAAGAACTTTATCGGCATGCGGTAATTCTCCTCTGTCGGCGCTATTGCGCGTGCGCTTGCGCGACCAGCCAGCGAGCCGTGCGCAGCAGGCGCGCGTCGTCGCCGCGCGCGCCGACGAGCTGCACACCCAGCGGCAGCCCGTTCTCGCCCTTCATCAGCGGCACGCTGAGCGCGGGCATTCCGCACAGCGTCCACAGCGTGCAAAACGATGGATCCCCCGTGGACTCCAGTCCCTTGGGCGCGGTCCCTGCGGCGGCAGGCGTCAGCACCGCGTCGAAGCGCGCGAACAGCTCCTCGAATCCGTCGTTCAGGGGCCCGATCCGCGCCAGCGCCTTCTGGTAATCCAGCGCGGTGACTTCGCGGCCACTGGCGAGGCGGCCACGCAGCGAATCCGACAGCCGGTCGCGGCCCTTTTCCCACTCAAGATCGAGGTTCGCCGCCATCTCGGCCTGCATGATGGTCCGATGCCAGTCCCAGGCGGCGTGCAACGATTCCGGCAACTCGTATTCCGTGCATTGGGCGCCCAGCACCGTGACAAGCTCGGCGAACGCCTCGCGCGCATCCGCGTCAACCCGCTCCCAGTGTGGTGTCTTCACGAACGCAAACAGCGGCGGCAGCGGCGGCTCTTCCTGCGCCACCCGCAGAAACGGCAGCGCGGCGCGCGGCTGCGTGTCCGGGTCGCGCTCATCGTGCCCGACCAGCTGACCGGCGGCGAGCGCCACGTCTTCCAAGGTGCGCGCGAACACGCCGATATGATCGAGCGTACGCGACAGTTTCATGACGCCCTGACGGGGGATGAGGCCATGCGTCGGCTTGAAGCCGTATACGCCGCAGAACGCTGCCGGCCGGATCACCGAGCCGTTGGTCTGGCTGCCGAGTGCGAGCGGCACCATCCCCGCGGCGACCGCCGCCGCCGAGCCGGAAGACGACCCGCCGGGCGTGTGCTCCGGGTTATGCGGATTGCGCGTCTTGCCGGGCGAATAGGTGGCGCATTCGGTGGTCACGGTCTTGCCCAGGATCACCGCGCCGGCCGCGCGCAGCATCGATACCACCGTCGCATCCCGGTCCGGCGTGCGCCCGGCATGCAGCACCGTGCCGTCCTCGGTTGGCATGTCGGTGGTGTCGATGATGTCCTTGATCCCGACCGGCACCCCGTGCAGCGATCCGCAGGGACGTCCCTCCCTCCGGTCGGCGTCGCGCGCCCGGGCCTGTGTGAGCGCGTGTTCCGGATCGAGGAATTGCCAGGCCTGCACTTCCGGCTCGGCGGCACGGATGCGTGCCAGGCAAGCCTCGACCAGTTGCTCCGAGCTGACCGCCCCTTCGGCGATCGCGCGCGCCGCGTCGCTCGCGCTCAGCCACTCAAGCCGTGTCGCGTCCATCCATCAACTGCTGTAAAGAACGCCGGGAAGCCAAAGCGCGATCTGCGGAAACACGTAAAGCAGCACCATCGTCACCAGTATGATGTAGACGAACGGCATGCAGCCGCTGAAGATCTGGGTGAGCAGCACCGATGGCGGGCTGACGCCCTTGAGGTAGTAGGCCGCCATCGCCATCGGCGGCGACAGGAACGCGGTCTGCAGGTTGATCGCCACCAGGATGCCGAAGATCATCGGATCGATGTTGAAATGCGACAGCATCGGGAGGAAGATCGGCACGAAGATGATGATGATCTCGGTCCATTCGAGCGGCCAGCCGAGCACGAAGATGATCGCCTGCGACAGCAGCAGGAACGTGATCGCATTGAGGTTCATCCCCAGCACGAAATCCTTGATCAGCACGTTGCCGCCTAGGTAGGCGAAGATCGACGCGAAAGTCGCCGAGCCGACGAACAGCCAGCACACCATCGCCGAGGTGCGCGCCGTCAGGAATACCGCTTCGCGCAGCCTCTGCCAGGTCAGCGAACGGTAGGCCGCCGCCAGTAACATCGCGCCGAACGCACCGACCGCCGCAGCTTCGGTGGGCGTGGCCAGCCCG
>CAZTSJ010000176.1:0-2072 GCA_964616875.1 uncultured Bordetella sp.
CCCACGTTCAGGTGCGGCTTGGTCCTCTCAAATTTGCCTTTTGCCATCTTCTTGACCCTTAGTGGTTATTTTTTCGCGCTGATCACGGCTTCGGCGACGCTCTTCGGCGCCTCGGCGTAGTGCTTGAATTCCATCGTGTAGGTCGCGCGCCCCTGCGACAGCGAGCGCATCGTGGTCGAGTAGCCGAACATCTCTCCCAGCGGCACTTCGGCCTTGATGACCATGATGCCAGCGACGTCTTCCTGCCCCTGCAGCACGCCGCGGCGCGAGGACAGGTCGCCGATCACGTTGCCCACGAAATCCACCGGCGTCTCGACTTCGACCGCCATGATCGGCTCTAGCAGCACCGGGCTGCCGGCGCGCATGCCGTCCTTGAAGGCGAAAATCGCGGCCATCTTGAACGCGTTCTCGTTCGAGTCCACGTCGTGGTAGGAACCGTCGAACAGGGTGACTTTCACATCCACCACCGGGTAGCCCGCGAGCACGCCGTCCAGCAGCGCTTCGTCGACACCCTTCTTGACCGCCGGGATGAATTCCTTCGGCACCCGGCCGCCCTTGACGCCGTCGACGAACTCGTAGCCCTTGCCGTGCTGCGGCTCGAGCTTGAGCCAGACGTGGCCGTACTGGCCGCGGCCGCCCGATTGCTTGATGAACTTGCCCTCGGATTCGAGCGTTTTCTTGAACGTCTCGCGGTAGGCCACCTGCGGCTTGCCGACCGAAGCCTCGACGCCGAATTCGCGCCGCATGCGGTCGACGATGATCTCCAGGTGCAGCTCGCCCATGCCCGAAATGATGGTCTGGCCCGATTCCTCGTCGGTATGGACGCGGAACGACGGATCTTCCTGCGCGAGGCGGTGCAGTGCCACGCCCATTTTTTCCTGGTCGACCTTGGTCTTGGGCTCCACGGCCTGCGAGATCACGGGATCCGGGAACTCCATCTTCTCCAGCGTGATCGACTTCTTCACGTCGCAGATGGTTTCGCCGGTGACCACGTCCTTCAGCCCGACCACGGCGGCGATGTCGCCGGCGCGGACTTCCTTGATCTCGGCGCGTTCGTTGGCGTGCATCTGCAGCAGGCGGCCGATGCGCTCTTTCCTGCCGCGCACCGAGGTCAGCACCGTATCGCCGGAGGCGAGCACGCCGGAGTAGACGCGGATGAACGACAGCTGGCCGACGAACGGATCGGTCATGATCTTGAACGCGAGCGCCGCGAACGGCTCGTCGTCGATGGGCCGGCGCGAGTCGGGCTGGCCCTTGTCGTTCTCGCCTTTCACTGGCGGGATGTCCACGGGCGAAGGCAGGTAGTCGATCACCGCGTCGAGCATCGCCTGCACGCCCTTGTTCTTGAACGCGGTGCCGCACAGCATCGGCACGATCTCGTTGTTGATCGTGCGAACGCGGATGCCTTTCTTGATCTCCTCGACCGAAAGCTCGTTCGACTCGAGGTACTTGTTCATGAGCTCTTCATTCGCTTCGGCGGCGGACTCGACCATTTTCTCGCGCCACTCCTTCGCTTCCGCGAGCAGCTCGGCGGGGATTTCCCTTCTCTCGAACTTCATGCCCTGCGAGGCCTCGTCCCAGTAGATCGCCTGCATCGTCACGAGGTCGACCACGCCCTCGAACTTGTCCTCCGCGCCGATCGGAATCTGGATCGGCACCGGGTTGCCCTTGAGGCGGTCCTTGATGTGCTCGTAGGACTTGAAGAACGTGGCGCCGACGCGGTCCATCTTGTTGATGAACGCGAGCCGCGGCACCTTGTACTTGTTCGCCTGGCGCCACACCGTCTCGGACTGCGGCTGCACGCCCGCGACCGCGTCGTAGACCATGCAGGCGCCGTCGAGCACGCGCATCGAGCGCTCGACTTCGATCGTGAAGTCGACGTGGCCCGGGGTGTCGATGATGTTGATGTGGTGCTCGGGGTAGGAAAGGTCCATGCCCTTCCAGAAGCAGGTGGTGGCGGCCGACGTGATGGTGATGCCGCGCTCCTGCTCCTGCTCCATCCAGTCCATCGTCGCCGCGCCGTCGTGCACCTCGCCGATCTTGTGATTGACGCCGGTGTAGAACAGGATGCG
>CAZTSJ010000177.1:0-3510 GCA_964616875.1 uncultured Bordetella sp.
TCGAGAGCCCGCGCTCGCGCAGCTGGTTGGCGAACTCGACGATCAGGATGCCGTGCTTGGTGATCAGCCCGACCAGCGTGACGAGGCCGATCTGGCTGTAGACGTTGAGCGTGCCGCCGGTGAGCTTGAGCGCGGCGAGCGCGCCGGTCATCGCCAGCGGCACCGTGAGCATGATCACGAACGGCGACACGAAGCTCTCGAACTGCGCCGAGAGCACGAGGTAGATGAAGGCGAGCGCGAGCACGAAGGTGACCAGCAGCGCCGCGCCCGACTCGCGGAATTCGCGCGACGGGCCGTCGAGCTCGGTGCGCGCGCTCGAGTCCAGCACTTCCTTCGCCGCGCCTTCGAGGTATTCGAGCGCTTCGCCCAGCGTGTAGCCGGGCGAGACATTGGCCGACAGGACGGTGGCGCGCAGCCGGTTGAAGTGGTTGAGTTCCTTGGGGCCGACGGTTTCGCGCACCTTGACGAGGTTCGACAGCTGCACCAGGCGCCCATCGCGCGCGCGCACGAAGATCGAGGTGAGGTCGGCGGGCGTATTGCGGTCCTTGGCTTCGAGCTGGATGATGACGTCGTACTGCTTGCCTTCCTTCTTGAAGCGCGTCACCTGCCGGCCGCCGAGCAGGGTTTCCAGCGTGCGGCCGATGGTCTCGACGTCGATCCCCATCGATGCGGCTTTTTCACGATCGATGTCCACCGCGAGCTGCGGCTTGTTCAGGCGCAGGTCGGTGTCCGGGTTGGCGAGCGCCTTCGACTGGCGCGCCTTCGCCACCAGCGCATCGCTCATGCGCTCGAGGTCCGCGTAGGAAGTCGCCTGCACCACGAACTGCACCGGCGGATTGCGGAAGCTCTGGCCGAGCGAGGGCGGATTGACTGGAAACGCCAGCACGCCCGGCATCGTGCCGAACATCTTCGGGCCGAGTTCCGCGGTGATCTGCTGCGTCTTGCGTGTGCGCTCCTCCCAAGGCACGAGCTGGCTGAAAGCGATGCCGAAATTGACCGGATTGGGCCGCTCCAGGCCCGGCGCCACGATAGTGAAGTACGACCTGATCTCCGGCACCTTGGCGAACATGGTCTCGAGCTGGCGCATGTAGCCATCCGTGTAATTCATCGATGCGCCCTCGGGCGCGATGATGAGCGACAAGAAAAATCCGCGGTCCTCGAGCGGTGAGAGCTCGGACTTGAGCGACTTGTAGAGCAGCGCGGCCGAGCCGGAGATCAAAACAAACGCGACGACGACAAGCTTCCAGCGCTTCAGCACCACGCCGAGTGAACGCCGGTACGCCGCATTCATGCCGGTGAAGAAGCGCTCCATCGCGAGATAGATCCGGCCATGCGATTCATGCTGCTTCAGGATCCGCGAGCACATCATCGGCGTGAGCGTGAGCGCGACCACGCCGGACACCGCCACCGCCGCGGCCACCGTGAGCGCAAACTCGGTGAACAGGCGCCCGGTGCTGCCGGTCATGAAACCGAGCGGCGCGAACACGGCCGTCAGGGTGAGCGACATCGCGATCACCGCGAAGGCGATTTCCTTCGAGCCGTCGATCGATGCCTGGCGCGGATCCTTGCCCAGTTCGACGTGCCGGTGGCAGTTCTCCAGCACCACGATGGCGTCGTCCACCACCAGGCCGATGGCGAGCACCAGCCCGAGCAAGGTCAGCACGTTGACCGAGAAGCCCATCAGGAAGAGGAAAAAGAACGCGCCGATGAGCGCCACCGGGATGGTGACGAAAGGAATCAGCGTGGCGCGGACCGAGCGCAGGAAGACGAAGATCACCAACATCACCAGCAGCACCGCCTCGATCATGGTGCGGTAGACGCCATCGATGGAGCGTTGGATGAAAACGGAGGAATCGAAAGCCACCTGCAGCGTCATGCCCTCAGGCAGCGAGCCTTTCAGGCGCTCGAGTTCCGCCTTGGCGGCGCTGGCGACCGAAAGCGTGTTGGCGGTGGATTGCTTGACGATGCCCAGCCCCACGGCCGGATTGCCGTTCACGCGCAGCACGCTGCGCTCGTCCAGCGCCCCCAGCTGCGCGCGCCCGACGTCGCGCAGGCGCACCGGGTAGCCGCGCGACTCGGTGAGGATCATGTCGTCGAACTGCTGCGGGGTGCGCAGGTCGGCCTCGGTCAGCACCGTAAACTCGCGCTGCGAGGATTCGATGCGGCCCGAGGGAATCTCCACGTTCTGCCTGCGCAGGCCGTTCTCGACATCCTGGGGCGTCAAGCCGTAGGCCGCCAGCCGGTCCCGGTCGATCCACAGGCGCATCGCGTAGCGCCGCTCGCCGCCGATGATTACCGAGGCGACCCCGGGCAGCGTCTTCAGGCGGTCGGCAACGTAACGGTCGGCGTAGTCGGAGAGTTCGAGCGGGCCGTGCTTCGCGCTCGAGAGCCGCAGCCAGAGAATCGCCTGCGCGTCGGCCTCGATTTTGGAAACTACGGAATCGTCGGCCGCCGCGGGCAGCAGCGCGCGAACCCGGGCGACACGGTCCCGGACGTCATTGGAGGCCGCATCGACGTTGCGCTCGAGCACGAATTCGACCGTGATCTGCGAGACCTCCTCGCGCGACACCGACTTCACCGAGCGCACGCCCTCGATGCCCGAGATCGAATCCTCTAGCGGCTGCGTGATCTGGGATTCCATCACCTGCGGGCTCGCGCCCTTGTAGACAGTGCGCACCGATACCACCGGCGTGTCGATCTTGGGGTATTCGCGCACCGTCAGCCGCTGGAACGAGATCACGCCGATCAGCACGATCATCAGCGAGAGCACCGTTGCGAACACGGGGCGCTTGATGCAGAGCTCAGGCAGCTGCATTTATTTCTTCAGTTCCTGCTTGATGAGGCTGACGGCGGATCCCGCACCGACCTTCTGCGTGCCTTCCGTGACCACGAGGTCCCCGGCAGCAAGGCCCTTCACGATCTCGACCTCGCCCACCTTGCGCACGCCGGTCTGCACTTTCACCAGTTCCACCTTGTTTTCCACGACGCGGAACACCGTGGCGTCCTGGCCCCTGGGCACGATCGCCGCCTCGGGAATCCAGATCGCCTTCTCGCGCACGCCCAGCTGCACCTGCACGCGCCCGAACATGCCCGGGCGCAGCTTCATTTCCGCATTGGCGACGCGCGCGCGCAGCAGGATGGTGCGTGTCTGGTCGTCGACGCCGGGCTCGATCGCGTAGACGCTGCCGGCGAAGGCCTTGTCGGGATACGCATCGACCAGCAGTTTGAGCGGCTGGCCGGCCTTGAGCTTGCCGACGAGGGACTCGGGAACACGGAAATCCAGCTTCAGCTGGTCTATTTTTTCCAGCCGCACGATGTCGGTGCCGGCGGCGACGTACTGGCCTTCGCTCACCTGGCGCAGGCCCGCGACCCCGGCGAAGGAGGCGCGCATCTCGGTCTTGGCGAGCTTCGCCTCGTCTTCGGCGAGCTTGGCCCTCGCGCGCGCAAGACTCGTTTTCTGGTCGTCGAGGCCCTGCTGGCTGATGAAACCCTTCTTGTGCAGATCCTCCG
>CAZTSJ010000178.1:0-8469 GCA_964616875.1 uncultured Bordetella sp.
AGGTCCGGTCGGGATCGGCCTCTCGCAAGCCCAGTTCAAGGCCAACACGACGGGTGCCCCAGTTGTGGCAGTCGTGGCGGGCGTTCCTGGAACGTTCCCGGTTGGCGTGCAACCGGCCGGCCTGGACCTGAAAGAGAAAGACACGAGCCTGGCTGCGTACTACAAGTTCTCGGGATTCCGCATCTACGCCTCCCATTCGCGTAGCACGCAGGGTGGCACGGGCGCGGCGGAAAAGCTTCGCACTAACGGGCTCCGCGGCGAAATGGACATCGGCAAGGGCATCCTGGCCCTTACGATTGCCCAACGCAAGAACAAGCTGACCGTGGATTCGGACACCAATTTGTGGGGCATTGGCTACTACCATGCGTTGACCACGCGTACGCAGCTGTACGCGACCTACGCCAGAGTCAAGAACGAAACCGGCGCAGCCGTGGGCCTTGGTGGCCAGTGGGCACCGCAGACCGCGAGCTTCGATCCGCGCGGCTTCCAGATCGGCATGGGCCACTCGTTCTAAGAAACAGTTCAGCAGTTGTTGCAACGGGCGCCTTCGGGCGCCCGTTTTTTTTGCCTGTCGCTATCTAGCGCGCGCGCGGGTTTCGTCCACCAGGGCCCGGGTAGCGACCTCCAGCGCGCCGAACTGGGACGCGAAGTCGAGCCCGTTCGCCTGTTCGATCATGCGCCCCATGTCGGAGGAGATGAGCCAGGCGTCGCCGCGCGGATTGCATTCGATCACCTGCAGCTCGCCGCTGTCCGCGTCGCGCACGATGTCGGTCCCCAGCAGCGGCTGGTCGGGGAAGGCGGCGTGTGCTTGGCCGGCGAGGGCGATCACATCAGGGTCGCGCGCGAGCGCGTAGCTCGAGTCCTGCTTGTTGGAAACCACCGTAATGCCGCCCCTGGCCTTGAAATCCCAGCGGGAATGGAGCGGCACATAGCGGTGCGCCGCTTCGCAACGCCAGCACAGCAGCGCCCGCCCGAAGAGCGTCACCACGCGGTAGTTCGAGGGCCACTTGCCGGTGTAGATGAATTTCTGCGCGAGGAGCGGTGCCCGGCGCGCGGGGTGGCCCTCTGCAAAGCTCTCCGGCGGCTGGTAGCGCACGCGGCCCGCGCGCTTGACGAAGATCTCCGCGCCCTTGCGGCCGAGCGCGGGCTTCACCACCACGTACGGGCCCCATTGGAGCGGATCGAGGACCGTCCCGGGCCCAATCTCGATCCAGTCCGGCACCGGCACGCCGAGGCGCGCGAGCCGCCGGTACTGCTCATGCTTGGGAAACTCATGTCCCTGGCACAAGGCCCCGGGCGGCGGTGAAAACCGCTTGATCGGCATCGGCGCAACAGTCAGGGTCGGCGCCGAGCGCTCGAACTGCGGATCGGCCCAATCCGCCTGCTTCGTGTCGACGACGAAAACGCGAATGTCCCGCGCTCGCTCGCCGATCTGCCGCGCGATCGTCTCGAAGTCGGCGCGGTCCTGCTTGGATTTCTGATGCACCAGAATCAGGTTCAATTCGCGCTAGACTAACCCATGCATTCACGGTTGCCCATGCGGGGAATCGACTCGCTGATCCATCTGTTCGATGGCGCGCTGCGCACCCTGGCCGGCGTGCATCGCGCGCAGCGTGCCTCGCCCGCCGCCCAGGTGGCGGAGGGCGCGCTCGATGCGAATGCGCGCGCAGAAGCCGCTGCGCTGATGCGGGTCAATCATGTGGGCGAGGTTTGCGCCCAAGCCCTGTACCAGGGCCAGGCGCTGACGGCGCGCGATCCGCAGACCCGCCGCGCGCTCGCCCAGGCGGCGATGGAGGAGCAGGACCACCTGGTCTGGAGCGCGCAGCGCATCGGCGAGCTCGGCGGGCGCCAGAGCCTGCTCAATCCGCTCTGGTATGGTGGTGCCTTCGCGCTTGGGGCGGTGGCAGGCGCGCTGGGCGACCGCTGGAATCTCGCCTTCGTCGCCGAAACCGAACGCCAGGTCGAGGCGCACCTCGAAGGCCATCTCGCCAGGCTCGGAGACGCGGATACCAGGACGCGCGCGGTGGTCGAGGCGATGCGCGTGGATGAGGCCCGGCACCGCCAAAGCGCGATCGCACTGGGTGCAGCCGAACTGCCCGTAGCCGTGAAGCTGGGCATGCGCGCGATGGCGAAGCTGATGACCACGCTCGCCTATCGGGTCTGATTCACTCGTCGATAACTTCGAAATCCTTGGTGATCTCGGCGCTCTTGCCGAGCATCGCGGTCGCCGAGCAGTATTTTTCATGCGTCAGGCGCACCGCCTGTTCGACCAGGTTGCGCTTCAGGCCGCGGCCACGGACCGTGAAGTGGTAATGGATCTTCGTGAACACTTTCGGATCGGTTGCCGCGCGCTCTGCCTCGAGCTTGACTTCGCAGCCGGTCACGTCCTGCCCGTTCTTCTTCAGGATCACCACGACGTCATAGGCGGTGCAGCCGCCTGCGCCGGCGAGCACGACCTCCATCGGGCGCGGCGCGAGGTTGCGGCCGCCGCCATCGGGGGCGCCGTCCATCGTCACCAGGTGGCCGCTCCCGGTCTCCACTACGAAGGTCATGCCCTCGCCCCAGCGCACTGTGCATTCCATGCCGCTTCCTTTCTCTAATCCCATGATTCTAAAACAGTTTAACCCTGCTCAATCTGTGCTACTATTCGCGCCTTTTCCCACGCAGCCATTCGATGAAGACTTACACCGCCAAGGCCGAAGACGTAGTGCACGGCTGGTACGTCGTAGACGCCCAGAACAAGGTGCTCGGACGGCTCGCGTCGCGCATCGCCATGCGCCTGCGCGGCAAGCACCGGCCGGAATACACGCCGCATGTCGACACCGGCGATTTCATCGTCGTGTTGAATGCGGCCAAGATCCGCGTTACGGGCCGCAAGACCCTGGGCAAAATTTATTACCGGCACACAAATTATCCCGGCGGGATCAAGGCAACCAATTTCGCCAAGCTGCACGCGCGCTTCCCGGATCGCGCCCTGCAACGCGCGGTAAAGGGCATGCTGCCCAAGGGTCCGCTTGGCTATGCGATGCTGAGAAAACTCAAGATTTATGCCGACGGCAAGCATCCGCACGCCGCTCAGCAGCCCAAGGCACTGGAGATTTGACATGGTTGGCGACTATTTCTACGGCACGGGCCGGCGTAAGAGCTCGGTAGCGCGCGTGTTCCTCAAGCCCGGCAAGGGCCAGTTCGTGGTCAACGGCAAGCCGGTGGACGTGTTCTTCGCCCGCGAGACCGGGCGCATGATCGTGCGCCAGCCCCTCGAGCTCACCAAGAACCTCGCGGCCTTCGACATCAAGGTCAACGTGCACGGTGGCGGCGAGAACGGCCAGGCCGGCGCGGTGCGCCATGGTCTGGCGCGCGCGCTGATCGAGTATGATGCGGCGCTCAAGCCGGTGTTCCGTGCTGCGCGGCTCGTGACCCGCGATGCGCGAGAGGTCGAGCGAAAGAAGGTCGGCTTGCACAAGGCGCGGCGGCGCAAGCAATACTCGAAACGCTAAATCCAGACCCGGCCCGCAAGGCGGGGACAAGCAGAGTGAAAAAGCCGCCTTCGGGCGGCTTTTTGTTTCAGGAAGGCGAAGCACATGATCAAGGCGGGCATAGTCGGTGGCACGGGTTATACGGGAGTCGAATTGCTGCGGCTGCTCGCGCAGCATCCACAGGTAGAACTCGCGGCGATCACCTCGCGCCAGGAGGCCGGGCGCGCGGTAAGCGAGCTGTTTCCGAGCCTGCGCGGCCGCGTGTCGCTTGCGTTCTCCCATCCCGACAAGGCGCCGCTGGCTAAATGCGACGTGGTGTTCTTCGCCACGCCCAACGGCGTGGCCATGGGCGAGGCGCGCGCGCTGGTCGATGCCGGCGTGCGCATCGTCGACATATCCGCTGATTTCCGCATCAAGGACGTCGCGGAATGGGAGCGCTGGTACAAGGTGAAGCATGCCGCGCCGGAACTGGTTGCGCAGGCGGTGTACGGCCTGTGCGAATTGAACCGCGAAAAAATCCGCGGCGCCCGGCTGGTGGCGAATCCCGGCTGCTATCCCACCGCGGTGCAGCTCGGGTTCGCGCCCCTGATCGAAGCCGCTGCGGTGGATGCCGATCACCTGATCGCCGACGCAAAGTCCGGGGTCTCGGGCGCGGGCCGCAAGCTGGAGCTCAACCTCATGTACGCCGAAGCGTCGGAGAATTTCGGGGCATACGGCGTCGGCGGCCACAGGCACTGGCCGGAGATCCGCCAGGGTCTCGCGCAGATGGCCGGCCGTGAAGTGGGCCTGGTCTTCGTGCCGCACCTCGTGCCGATGGTGCGGGGCATCCATGCCACGCTGTATGGGCGCATCAAGCAGGAAATGGATTTCCAGGCGTTGTTTGAGGAACGCTACGCGAAGGAACCGTTTGTCGACGTCATGCCGGCGGGAAGCCATCCGGATACCCGTTCGGCGCGCGCGGCGAATGTATGCCGCATCGCGGTACACCGGCCGACGGAGCGGGCCGGGCGCGGCGACACGGTGGTGGTGCTCAGCGTGATCGACAACCTCATGAAGGGCGCCTCCGGCCAGGCGGTACAGAACATGAACCTGATGTTCGGCCTGCCCGAGGCGATGGGCATCGATCAGGTTGCGGTGGTTCCGTAGGGCATCGGCGATGGCGAATCGCTTCTGGAAGCTGCGTCAGCGATTCGGTATCGCCGCGCCGAAGGTATTGGTGCGCACGCATGTGCCTTGGTACCTGCGTTGGTTCGGCATTGCGGTGATGCTCGCTCTTTCTGTGACGCTCGCGGCCTGGATGTACGACGCCGGCAGGCGCTTCGCCGGTTTCGATCGCAGCGAGGTCGAGCAGGAACTCTCGACCGCGCGCAGCGAGCTCGCCAAATTGCGCATCGAGCTCGAACGCCTGGGCGCGATCGCCAACGCGGCCGACAGCAAGGTCTCGATCGAGCGCACGGCGCAGCAGAAGGTGTCGCAGCAGGCGCGCGCGCTGGAGCAGGAAAACGCCCGCTTGCGCGAGGAGCTCGCCATCTTCGAGAGCATGCTGTCCTCGGAGAGCGCGAGTGCAGCGCCGCTCTCCGTGCTGCGCTTCAAGGTAGAACCCGACACCTTGCCAGGGGAATACCGCTACCGGGTGCTGCTGCTCGCCTCCGGCCCACGCCGCGGGCGCGAGTTCCAGGGGCGGCTCGAGCTCGCGGTCAATCTGACGGAGGGCGGCAGCAGTGCTATGATCAAGGTACCGGGGCAAACTGAGCCGGACTCGGCGACCTTCCGTTTGGCATTCAAGCACTTCCAGCGGATTGACGGCACTTTCCGGGTGAGTCCCAAGGCCAGGGTCGTGAGCGTGCAGGTACGGGTTTTCGAGGCCGGTTCGGTGGAACCGAAAGTGACGCAAAGCGTGACGCCGGGCTGAAAGAGAGGCAAGCATGTTCCGCAGAGAGAGCAAGCCGCAGAACCGCATCGACAGCCTGATCGGCGCCACCACGCGCATCGAGGGCAATGTCTTTTTCAGCGGCGGCCTGCGGGTCGACGGCGTGGTGCGCGGCAACGTCGCTGCGCTGCCCGACCAGCCCGGTACCCTGGTGGTCTCGGAGCAGGCGCGCGTAGACGGCGAAGTCCAGGCCGCCCACGTGGTGGTGAACGGGACGATCAACGGGCCGGTGGATGCGCGCGAGACGCTCGAACTCCAGGCCAGTTCGCGTGTCAAAGGGGACATCCATTACAAAAGCATCGAGATCCAGCAGGGCGCGGTGATTGAAGGCCGCCTGGTACACCACACCGCCGAGGTCAAGGGCGTCGAACTGAAGATCGCGAAATAAGGAGCAGCCAATGGAAGCAGTCACTGCAATGCCCGACCCGCTGGTGTTCTCCGATAATGCCGCGGGCAAGGTGAAACAGCTGATCGAGGAAGAAGGCAATCCGGAATTGAAGCTGCGCGTGTTCGTCACCGGCGGCGGCTGCTCCGGATTCCAGTACGGCTTCACGTTCGATGAATTGCAGAACGAGGACGACTCCGTAATGGAGAAAAACGGCGTCAAGCTGCTTATCGACCCGATGAGCTACCAGTACCTGAGTGGCGCCGAGATCGACTACACCGAGGGCCTGGAAGGCGCGCAGTTCGTGATCAAAAATCCCAACGCGACCTCCACCTGCGGCTGCGGCTCCTCGTTCTCCGCCTAACAAGGAACACGCTCGCGTGTTAGGCGGGGTAGATCGCCCCCAGCACGCGCGCGGCACGCGCGCCTGTCACTGAAGGAAGATTTCCCGTCTGACCGTCGAGGGCTCGCTTCGCGAGCCACGCAAAGGCGGCCGCTTCAACCAGTTGTGGATCGATGCCGTGGCGATCGCTCGTCTCGAGCGCCGCAGGTGCGGTCAATTCGGCAAGCCGGCGCAGCAGCGCGTCGTTTTTTGTACCGCCGCCGCAGACGATCAGGCGCCGCGCGCCGGCGCAATGCCGGGCGAAGGCATTCGCAAGGCTGCGCGCGGTGAGTTCGAGCAACGTGGCCTGGACCGCCTGGGGCTCCTCGCCGCCGCGCAGCTTTTCGCGCAGCCAGTTCTCGTTGAACAGATCGCGGCCGGTGCTCTTGGGCGGTGCGGCCGAGAAATAGGGTTCCAGCAGCATGCGCTCGAGCAGCGCCGCGATGACCTGCCCGGCGGCCGCCCAGTTCCCTCCCGCATCGTGGGCCGTACCCAGGTGCCGCGAGGCCCACAAGTCAAGCAGGCAATTCCCCGGGCCGCTGTCAAAACCGGTTACCGCGCCGCCGCGCGGCAGGAAGCTGAGATTTGCGATGCCGCCCAGGTTGACCGCTGCCCGGTCTTCCGCGCCGTGCGCGAAAACTTCGGCGTGAAAGGCGGGCGCCAGCGGCGCGCCCTGTCCCCCGGCGGCGACGTCGCGGCTGCGGAAATCGGCCACCACGCATATTCCCGTGAGTTCAGCCAGTAGCGCCGCATTGCCGATCTGCGTGGTGTAGCCGCGCTCGGGGCGGTGGCGCAGGGTCTGGCCGTGGCAACCGATGGCGCGTACCTCGGCGGCCGGCGTCTGCGTGGTGGCGAGAACCGCCGCGACCGCGGCGGCATATATCCCCGCCAGCGCATTGCCGGCGAGCGCCGCGCGGTCGATTTCATTCTGCCCCGGTGAATTGAGCTCGAGCAATTCGCGCCGCAGCGCTGCATCGAATGCGACGTGCGTTTGGCCCAGCAGCCGCGGCTTGCTGCCCTGGAAATCCGCCAGCACCGCGTCCACCCCGTCGAGGCTGGTGCCCGACATCAGGCCGACGTAGAACTCCCGGGTCACTCTAGCGCGGCGACCTGGCCGTTCGCGAGCAGATCGAGCTGCGCCGCCAGTGCCTGCGCGTGGGCGCGGAACGCGTCCATGTCGTGGCGCGCGACCGGCGTGCCGGCGGGCAGGGGCACCGAAAGCGGGTTGCGCGCCGCGCCGGCGACGCGGAATTCGTAATGCAGATGCGGTCCGGTAGCCCAACCGGTCTGGCCGACCAGGCCAACCGTATCGCCCTGCGCGAGGCGCGCGTTCGCGCGGATGCCGCGCCCGAAGGCTTTCAGGTGCGCGTACCAGGTCGAATGCCGGCTGTCGTGGCGCACGATGACCAGGTTGCCGTAGCCGCCCTGCTTGCCGGCGAATTCGACGATGCCGTCGCCGACCGCGCGTACCCGCGTGCCCGCGGGCGCCGCGTAGTCCACGCCCTGGTGCGTGCGCCAGGCTTTATGCAGCGGGTGCATGCGCATGCCGAAACCGGAACTGACGCGCGAGAGCTCCAGCGGCGAGCGCAGCAGGGCCTTGCGCATGTTCTTGCCGTCCGGGGCGTAATAGTTGCCGGCGTAGCGCAGCGCGCGGTGCCGGCGGCCCTGGTTGGTGAATTCGGCGGCGAGCACGCGTCCCGCGCGCGTCGGCCGGCCGTCCACCGACTGCATTTCGTAGACCACCGAGAAGCGGTCTCCCTGGCGCAGGTCACGATGGAAATCGACGTCGCTCGCGAACACATCGGCAAGCTGCATCGCGACGGCCTCCGGGATGCCGGCGGCGTCGGCGGCGGCGAAGAGCGAGGAGCGGATGACGGCCGATTTCAGCTCGATGCGGGTTTCGACCGGCGCGCGCTGCTCGCTGGCGACCAGTGCCTGGCCGACGCGCTCGATCCGCACGACTGTATCGCGCGCGGCAAGGAAGTCGAGCCAGAGGAGTTCGCCCGCCTGTTCTCCGGCACCGCGTACTTCCGCGGTGACGATGGTGCCCGGGCGCAGTAGCCGCAGTTCACGCAGGCGCAGGAGTTTCTGCGCATCGGCGTCGCCGATCGCGAGGCGTGCCAGCAGGCCGTGGTAGGTGTCGCCGCGTTGCAGCCGATCCTCGCGTATGTAGCTGGCGGGCGCCGGCAGCAGCGCTTCGTCGAGGTGGATCGCGACGGGCTCGAGCCGCGCCGCTTTTGCCAGCAGGAAGGCCACGTCGGTCGAGGGCACGATGGCAGCGACAGCGGCGAGCGCG
>CAZTSJ010000179.1:0-3768 GCA_964616875.1 uncultured Bordetella sp.
GCGGTTTCCGCGCCGATGCGAAGCAGCGGCTTGCGCCGCATCCGGCGCAGCATCGCCATCGCCTTGTGCTTCTGTTTCGCATCGGCCATCAGATCGATGCCGAAGCGGATCTCCGCGAGGTTGACCGGCGACAGGTAAACCGGGGACTGGCGAGTAACGGCGTGAATGTCGGCGGCGCTCAAGCGGCCCCGCTCGATGGCGATCCAGATATTGGTATCGATCAGGAAGCCCACGGGTCGCGCAGCTCGGCTAGCGTCCCCGTCTTGCCCTTTCTCCCCTTGGTAATGGCCGCGGCGAGCGCGTCGGCGGTGCCCTCATCGAGCGTGCGGTACAGGTCACCGAGGACTTCGAGGGCGGTCTGCGCCGGCGGCTCCGGGATCAGGCGCGCGATCTGCCGGCGATTGCGCACCAAGATGACTTCCTCCTGCTCGCGCTCGACGCCATCGAGTACGGCGCTGAAGTTGCGGGCGACGTCGGTGACGCTCAGGGTTTTCATGGGAGCATGGTATCAGATCATATCTGATTCACGGGGCCGCGCGCCGCGCCTGCCCCAGCACCTACTCGATCACCCGGTCGGCGCGGACCAGCACCGACGGCGGAATCGTGATGCCGAGTGCCTTGGCGGTTTTCATGTTGACGATGAGCTCGAATTTCGTCGGCTGTTCCACCGCCATTTCCGCAGGTCTTGCGCCCTTCAGGATTCGGTCAGCGTAGTCTGCTGAGCGTGCATACATGTGGGGAAAGCTTGCGCCAAAGCTAACCAACGCACCCGCCTCGGCGTAGTTTGGATTCGCGATCACCGGCAGCCGGTGTTTGAGCGCGGCCCCGATCCATTGGTCGCGCAGCGGAAAGAACGCGCCCGAGGTGAGCGCCAGCACGGCCTGCGCTTTGGCCGACGCCGCCGCGCTTAACGCCGCCTCGAAGTCATACGGACTGCCGCGCAGCTCGTGCGGTAGCAGTTCGATGCGGAGTTTTTTCGCCGCTCCCTCGGCCGCATAAAGCTGGTCGCGGGTCAAGGAATCAAACAGCGCGGCGACGCGCGTCGCCTTCGGCAAGGCTTCCTTGAGCAGGTCCAGCCGCTTTGCGGCGGACTCGACTTGCCGGAAAACGACCCCGGTGATATTTCCCCCGGGGCGCGCGAGACTGGAGATGAAATTCTTCTCAACCGGATCGAAATCGACCGCGATCATGACGATGGGCGTAGTTTCCATGGCTTGGCGGAAGGCCTTCAGGACAACCTCAGGCCCAGCAGCAATCGCGACATCGGGGCGGTCTCGTGCCAGCTCGGCCACTGCCTCAGTTAGTTTGTCCGAACGCCCCGCGAGCGAGCGAAAGTCGTAGACAAAGTTCTTTCCCTCGACGTAGCCCAATTCCCTGAAGCGACGCTCCAGAGCGGCATGAAACGGCGCGCTGCGTAGATTGGAAATCGACAAGTACGCGACGCGATAGACGCGTGTCGCTGGCTGGGCGCTGCCTTGGCGTGCCGCGCCCAGCGCGATCGCGCCGAGCGAGAGTAAAAGGGCTCGGCGCGTCGTCATTCGATCTCCCCGTCTGCGCGGTGTTTCGTGGCGCGACCTCCTGTCCCGCAGAATACTCTGATAACGGGCTCGCTGGCAGTGCGTTGCGGCACCCGGCACGAGCGGGAAAATCAGGTCCAGCTGAGCGATTTTTATACTACGGTGGACTCCAATAGAATCCGCGCATGAGAATCGACATTGACGACCAGCTCCTGCGGGAGGCGATGCGCGCAAGCGGCTGCAAGACGAAACGCGCGGCCGTCGAGGAGGGCTTGCGCCTTCTCGCGCACAAGAAAGCCTATCGCGCGATCATCGGGCTGCGCGGGACAATCCATTGGGACGGCGATTCCAACTCGCTGCGCACTGAAAAAATGCGTGTGGGCCTGAAGGTGGCCAAAGCTGGCTGACGCTCAAGTCCCGGTGATCGCCATCGACGGCCCCTCGGCTTCCGGCAAGGGCACCGTCGCGAGCCGCGTGGCGGCAGCGCTCAAGTTCCACTATCTGGAGAGTGGTGCGCTCTACCGGCTCGTGGCGCTGGCGGGAGGGGATTCGCCAGAGCGCACGGCAGCGGGGATGGAAGTGGAGTTCTTGGGCCAAAGAATATTACTTAATAAACAAGATGTTACTGATAAACTACGCAACGAAGCCATCGGCGAGAAGGCCTCCGAAATCGCCCGCCAGCCCGCGGTCAGATCGGCGTTGCTAGAGCGCCAGAGGGGGTTCCGACGGCCGCCCGGGTTAGTGGCCGATGGCCGCGACATGGGCACTGTGGTGTTCCCGGACGCGGCCCTCAAAGTGTTCCTGACCGCCGGTGTGGCGACCCGGGCGCAGCGCAGGCATAAGCAGTTGAATGACAAGGGAAACCATGCTAATCTCGCGGCCCTTTCCCGTGCTCTAGAGGAGCGGGACAAGCGAGACGCCGCCCGAGAGGTGGCGCCGCTCAAGCCGGCGATGGACGCGGCGTCCCTGGACTCCTCTGACATGACAATCGACGAGGTAGTCGACTGGGTGCTGAAGAAGTACCGGGAAAAAACGTCGTAATAGGAAAGACCAGGCGGGACGGCTTGTTAGGGTTGTCCCATTTTGCAACTTGACCCGCGTGGCGGATCGCAAGCCCGCGGATATGAAGGTAATTTCAACTTACTCCATGGCCAGCGTTTCATCCGCAGTTTCCAAAACCGTTCCGAAGCCCGCCCCCGCCCCCGAGTCCTTCGAGGCCCTGTTCGAAGAAAGCCTGACGCGCAAGGAAATGCGCATCGGCGAAGTCATCACCGCTGAAGTCGTGCGCATCGACCAGAACTTCGTCGTCGTGAACGCGGGACTCAAGTCCGAGAGCTTCATCGCCCTCGAAGAATTCAAGGACGACGCCGGAGCGCTGACGGTTAAACCCGGCGACTTCGTCAGCGTCTCGATCGAAGCGCTCGAAGACGGCTACGGCGAAACGCGCCTGTCGCGCGAGAAGGCCAAGCGCATGGCCGCCTGGCTCGACCTGGAGAAGGCGCTCGAGACCGGCGAGAAAATCGAGGGCGTCATCACCGGCAAGGTGAAGGGCGGCCTCACCGTCATGGCGAAGAGCATCCGCGCCTTCCTGCCCGGTTCGCTCGTCGACCTGCGCCCGGTCAAGGACACCACGCCCTACGAGGGCAAGACCATGCTGTTCAAGGTCATCAAGCTCGACCGCAAGAGGAACAACGTGGTCGTGTCGCGCCGCGCCGTGCTCGAGGAGACCGCGGGCGCCGAGCGCGAGCAGCTGCTCTCCACGCTCGCCGAGGGCGCGGTGGTGAAGGGCATCGTCAAGAACATCACCGACTACGGCGCCTTCGTGGACCTGGGCGGCATCGACGGCCTGCTGCACATCACCGATCTGGCCTGGCGGCGCGTCAAGCATCCGACCGAGGTCGTGAACGTCGGCGACGAAGTCACCGCCAAGGTGCTCAAGTTCGACGCCGAGAAGAACCGCGTCTCGCTCGGTTTGAAGCAGCTCGGCGAAGATCCCTGGGTCGGCATCTCCAGGCGCTACCCGCAGGGCACGCGCCTGTTCGGCAAGGTCACCAACCTCACCGATTACGGCGCCTTTGTCGAAGTCGAGGCGGGCATCGAAGGTCTGGTGCACGTTTCGGAGATGGACTGGACCAACAAGAACGTGCATCCGTCCAAGGTCGTGCAGGTGGGAGACGAGGTCGAGGTGATGATCCTCGAGATCGACGAGGATCGCCGCCGGATATCGCTCGGCATGAAGCAGTGCATGCCC
>CAZTSJ010000180.1:0-3837 GCA_964616875.1 uncultured Bordetella sp.
TTCTCCACCGCGGACATTTCATCGCGAGTGAGCCGTGTGAGCGGTCCATCGAGCAGGCGCTGCCGGTCGAGGGTGCGTGGTTGTTCCGTCATTACCTGGCAGACTTCGCGCAGGCGATCCCGCGCGGGGATCGTGACATGAAGCGGCTCTTTCGAACTGCGGACTTGAGTGGTCAATGGAAGGACAATCACCGTCGGCTCGCCTTCGGCAAGCAGAAAGTCCGCCTGAAGTATCAGCACGGGCCGGATCTTTCCGGCTTCTCGCCCGCGATTCGGGTTCAGATTGCCCAGCCAGATTTCGCCGCGGCGCATCAGCGCATTTCCCGTTTGGCCTTCCGTGCGCGATATGGGGTCTTCGGCTCCGCGGCGACATTTTCTGAAAGCTCGAGGGCCTCGTTGTCCGTGTAGAGCGCAGCCTCGGCCATCCTGAGCGCCTCGCGGTCGCCGCGCGCGCGCGCCGCGCGCAGGATTTCGGCCTGGAACCGGCGACGCTCGCGTTGCGCCAGATAGTTCGCGATCGCCGCGCGCACCAGTTCCGACCGGGTCTGACTCTCAAGCTCCGCCTCGCGCGCGAGCAGCCGGTCCAACTCGTCGTCGAGGCGCATGTTCAGCGTCGGCACGGGCACCCACTCTGTGTGAATAATTGAGATACATAGTGTAACACAATATGTAATCTGGTCTAATTGCCGGATGTACCTCCGCAACTGCTGGTACGTCATCGCCTGGGATTACGAGGTGCCCGACGACGGTTTGTTTGCGCGCACGGTGCTGAACGAGCCGATCGTCGTTTTCCGTACTGCCGATGGCGGCTTTGCCGCGCTGGAAGACCGCTGCTGCCACCGCCACGCGCCGCTCTCCAAGGGCCGCAAGGAGGGCGACCACGTGCGCTGCGGCTATCACGGGCTCAAGTTCGACGCCGGCGGGCTCTGCGTGGACGCGCCGGGCCTGGATCGCATTCCGCCGCAGGCGAAGGTGAGGACCTATCCGCTCGTGATGCGCAACAAGTGGCTCTTCGTGTGGATGGGCGATCCGGCGCAGGCCTCTGATCGGCTGCTGCCCGACAACTACTCCAACGACCATCCCGACTGGCGCAACAAGCCGGGCTACATGCACTACGACACGCCCTACCTCCTGATCTGCGACAACCTGCTGGATTTCACGCACCTGTCCTACGTGCACGAGAAAACGCTCGGCGGCTCAACCGCGATCGCGCAGGCGCGCCCCGAGATCGAGCCGCTGGAGCGCGGCGTGCGCGTGTCACGTCATGTGCCCGACGTGCCGTCGCCGCCGTACTACCAGAAGATCCGCGCCTTCAAAGGCAACGTGGATCGCTGGTTCATCTACGACTTCCTTTTTCCCGGTACGCTGCTGATGAGTTCGGGCGGCAAGCCCACCGGCCAGAAGGAAGCCGATCCGGCCAATTCGGTACTGCTGCACAGCTGCCAGACGCTGACACCGGAAACAGACGGCAGCACGCACTACTTTTTCCAGCAGTCGCACCGCGCCGACGGTGGCGACGCCTCGGTGACCGAGGGCATTTTCCAGAGCCTGCTGACCGCGTTTAACGAAGACCGCGACATGATCAGTGCGCAGCACGCGGCGATCCAGCGCAATCCCGGCGCGGCGATGCTGCCGCTGGGCATCGATGCGGCGCTGGTGCGCTACCGCAAGGCGCTGGACGAGGCTATCGCGCGCGAGCGCGCGGCGGACTGACTAAGCACCACCGCACCCGAATGACTGCTATCGGCCAGAAGCCGACGTTCACGGACGCGTTACTCGATAACCTGGTTCGCACGCAGCAGCACGGACTGCGGAATTGTGAGCTTGAGCTTTCGGGCGGTCGACAAATTCAACGCCATGAGGAAATGCGTCGGCTCCTCCACCGGCAGGTCCGCCGGCTTCGCGCCGCGCAGGATCTTGTCCACGTAGGTCGCCCCGCGATGACCGATCTGATCGACGTTGTCCGTCCCGTAGGATGCCAGCCCGCCCGACTCGACGTAGCGTTCGTCGACAAACATCGACGGGATGCCCACACGTGCGGCGTTGCTCGTCAGCTGTGCACGCATCTTGAAGAGATGCGTCGGGTCCGCAGTACCGAGCAGCCCTTGCGCGCCCTCGCGCGCCATCCGGTCGAACGCGGCAGGAATCTCCTCCGCCGTTCGCACTTCAACGGTCAGGAGTTGAACCTCAAGCTTTCGCGCGATGGCGCTGTAGGAGTCTACAACGCGCTTCACGACTGTCGGGACATCGGGGTTTACCACCACTGCCACCCGCCGTATGCCGGGCTTGATCTCCCGCAGCAGCTCGAACCGCTTGCCGTCTAGCTCGATTGCGCGGGTCGAGGCGCCGGTGACGTTGCCGCCGGGCCTGGCAAGACTCGCCACCAGGCCGAACTCCACGGGGTCGGGCACGATCGTGAAGACGATCGGCACTTCACGGGTAAGCTTGCTTGCAGTCAGCGCCATGGTCCCAAAATAGGCGTACAGGACGTCGGGTTTCTGCGCCAGCAGGCCGGCGATCACCGGTTCGTTGCGACGCGGGTCCCCGTCCGTGTAGGCGGTCACATACTCGATACTGCGGCCTTCGACCCAGCCGAGTTCGCTCATGCGTTTCCTGAAGGCCGCCAATCCTTCGTTCGGCAGGTCGGACGCATGCGGCACTGCGATTGCCACACGGCGCAGGCGCGGGGTTTGCGCGTGCAATCCGGCCGCAGCAAGCATGGATGCTGCGGAAAACACAAATTGCCGCCTCTTCATTCAATCCCTTTCGGTTGCCACGACAGAGCGTAATCACAGGGATCGGAAGGCGGAGCGCCCGACAACCCAAGACCTGAATCAGTCTACGCCCGAACGTCGGCTTCGGGTCGAAAGCGGCCGCTCGACTGCCTGTTCGCTGCACTGCGATGAGGAGACGCCAAAGTGGCCTGGGTGACCACCATAGCGGTCATTTCGCTAGCGGTCCTTGTTCTTGCCGTAGCCCTTTTTCTCGGCGTGCGCCCAGCCGCTCTTGCCTTTTTCGCGATCGTCCCGGCCTTCGCGCCGATCCTCACGCCTCTCCGCGCGCCGTTCCTCGCGTCCATGTTCGCGCCGCTCCGTCTGGCGCTTGGCGGCTTCTTTGTCCCGCCGTTCGGCGGCCGCCTTCTCGCGCTGCTCGCGTTCCCGGCGCAACTGCTCTTCGCGCGCGCGGGCGTCTTTCGCGTCGCCGCGGACCTCCCGGCGGTCGGCGCGGACCTTTTCCTCGGCGGCCTTGGTCTTTGCCGCGTCGCCCGACTTGCGCGCATCTTCGAGCGCCTTGCGGTCCTTCGCCAGTTGCGCGCGATCTTTTTCCAGTTCGGCCTGCGAGGCCTTGAGCTTGTCGCGCTCCGCCCTGATGCGATCGCGCTCGGCTTGGCTGGCGTCGAGTTTGGGCGCCGGGGCGGCCGGCGCCTGCGCGAAGGCAGGCAGTGCGAGCATGCCCGCAAGCGACAGAGCGGCGAGCAGATGAGTTTTGCGCATGGTCTACTCCTCGAATCGGCAGATTGACGAGGAGAGGATACCCGCCCGAGCCGGGGCTTGCGAGCCAAAAAGTTCTCGTTCCGCAGCCCGACGCAACGCCGCACAATGGCGCTTATGCCGCATTCCGGGACATTGTTGTAAGAGCAGAAATTCGCCTCCGTCCTGAATGTCGGCTCTGGGTCGGAACCCGACATCAACCCGCAGTTCGCTGCGGTGCGGCAAAAAATTGCCTGAATCAACCGAACCACCGCCAACGGAAAACTGTGGTCATGTGAGCTCTTCTACAGTAATAGCGGTGCTACACGAGCAACGTCGCCAGGGCCCAGAAGAGCAGCAGACCCCCT
>CAZTSJ010000181.1:0-2938 GCA_964616875.1 uncultured Bordetella sp.
CGGCAACGGCAAGTACGAGACGCAGTGGGTCAACATGCACCGGCCCTGCGGGCTGTACTGCTGCCGCGCATCTGCCGGCACGCCGCTGCGCTTCATCATCGGCGAGCTCGGACCGGGCATGAACGTGAACCGCGCGCACCCGAACCTCGGCCCGCGCCTTTCCATCGTCGATGCCAAGGGCAAGACCATCGCGCGCCTCGGCGGCGAGGCGGGTCCGGGTCTGGAAACGGGCAAATTCATCGCTCCGCACGGCCTCGCGGTGGATTCGCGCGGCGACATCTACGTCGGCGAAGTGAGCTACACGGAGTACCCGCGCCTGTTTCCCGAGAGCAAGATTCCCTGGCGCATGCGCTCGCTGCAGAAGCTCGAGAAAGTGAACTGACCAGAAGCCGGGAAATCCCCGGGCCCTTGCGTCAGGCGGGAGTGGTGAGATCGAGCCCGGCGAATCGCCGCATGCCGCGGTCGAAACTGACGAGGCTGTGCCTGCCGGCGATGGCGAAAGCGGCGAGATAACAATCGGTCTCCGCCGGCTTGCCTCTTGGCAATGCCGCGGTGAGCGCACGCCACGCGCTTTGCAGGCCGGCTGGTTCGCCGGTCAGGGCAAAGCGCTCATCCTCCATCAGCCGGTCCCAGCCGTCCCAGAACTCGGACGCGTTCTTGACATCGTTTTTCATGGCCGAGGGATTGGTCAGGACCCGCAGTGCGCCCATCTGCGATACGCGGCAGACAGCAACCACACCCGGGTCGTCGAGTCGGGCAAGCCAGCGCACCGCCGGGGCCGAATGAACGTGACGCGCATGCATCAGCGCGACGAGCACATTTACATCAACGAGTGCGCCCATGCCGCCGACGGTCTTCGTCGCTCTCGAGCTTCGCGATCCCGGCGTTGCTCAGGCGAAGCGCTCCGGGGGCCTTCGAGTCGAAAATGGGAAATCGCGTCCGCCGGCGCATGGGTTTGGGCGCGGACGCGCGGCGAAGTTCGTGCTCGAGCGCCGTGCCGACGAGGTCGCGCAGGCTCGTGCCGCGTTCGACCGCCGTGATCTTGGCCCGCTTCAGAAGTTCGTCCGGCAAATCGAGGGTCGTGCGCATATTGGCATATTACTGCCTTACTGCTTTCCAGGCAACGGCCGCATGCCCTCATCGGCCTCCGGGTTACCGCCGCGGGCGCTAGCGCCCCGTCCAGACCGGCTTGCGCTTTTGCGCGAAGGCTTGCGGACCCTCGATGGCGTCCTCGCCGCGCGCCATTGCGGCATAGGCCGGATAGTTCATGTTGTTCATGGCTGCTTCCAGCGAGGATGCGTCCAGGGATCGCATCACCGCCTGCTTGGTCGCGCGCACGCTCGACGGCGAACATTCCACGATCATCGCGGCCCAGCGGCGCGCTTCTTCCATCAGCTTCGCGTGCGGCACGACGGCGGTGACGAAGCCCAGGCGCATGCCTTCCTCGGCGCCGACGCGCCGGCCCGTCAGCATCATGCCCATCGCCTGCTTGAGCGGCACGGTGCGCGGCAGGCGCTGCATGCCGCCGGCCCCGGCAGCCAGTCCCACACGCGGCTCGGGCAACGCGAATACGGCCTGCTCCGAGGCGATGATGAGGTCGCAGGCGAGCGCAATCTCGAAGCCGCCGCCCATCGCCACCCCGTTCACCGCTGCGATGACCGGCTTGTCGAGGTCGAAGCGCGCGGTCAACCCGGCGAATCCCTGCGGCGGATGCTGCGGGCGCTCTCCGGTGCGCGCGCGCAGCTCGGCATGGTATTTGAGGTCGTTGCCGGTGCAAAACGCCTTGTCGCCCGCGCCGGTGATGATCGCCACCCACAGTTCAGGATCGGCGGCGAAGCGGTCGAACTCCGCGGCGAGCTCCTCGTTCGCCATCGGGTGGCAGGCGTTGTAGACCTCCGGCCGGTTGATGGTGACGACGAGCAGGTGCCCGTCGCGTTCGCTGGTGCTGAATTGGCCCATGGCATCCTCTCCTTCGACGGCGAAGCATAGCGTGCCTGCATTATCATGGACGCAATTGGAGAAGGAGGCGTCCATGTTTGACAAGGAATGCTGGTGGATCACGGGCGCTTCGTCGGGAATCGGCGAGGCCCTCGCGCGCGCATTGGCGGCACGCGGCGCAAAACTCATCCTGTCCGGCCGAAACGTCGCCGCGCTCGACGCCGTTGCGCGGGACTGCGCGGACGCGCTCCCGCTGCCCTTTGAAGCGACTGACTTCGACCTGATTGCCGGCATCGCCGGGCGCGCATGGTCGTGGAAGGGCCGCATCCACGGACTGGTCAACAACGCGGGGATATCACAACGGTCGCTGGCCATCGAAACCGCGTTCGCGGTCTACCAGAGGATGATCGCGGTGGATCTGCTCGCGCCGATCGCGCTCACGCAGGCGCTGCTACCCAGGATGGTGCAGGCAGGCGGAGGCCGGATCGTGGCGATTTCGAGTGTCGCCGGCATCGCCGGCGTGCCGCTGCGCTCGGCCTACTGCGCGGCCAAGCACGGCTTGATCGGCTACCACGATGCCGTGCGTGCCGAGAACGAGCATCTCGGCATCCAGGTTCACGTCGTGGCCCCCGGATCGATCAGGACCAACGTGTCGAAAAATGCGCTCACTGCCGATGGCTCGAGGCGCGGCGTGAGCGATGCCGTGATCGACAACGGCATGCCGCCGGAGGAATCGGCGGCCGCAATCCTGGCGGCGATTGCAGCGGGCAAGCGCGAACTCATCCTCGCGACCGGCATGGAGCATGAAATCGCGGTTCTGCGCCGCCGTGATCCCGAGGCGCTGTTCGAGCGCATGTCGGCCATGGTCCGCGCCGGATATGCCCAGCAAATGGCGGCAGATTCGGGCAAAGCCTGAGTTGATCAGACAGACATTCGGGCCAACTTTCCGATAGCTCGTTGCCCTGCAGCGGACCAATAGTTGAGTGACCGCTTCCGACCC
>CAZTSJ010000182.1:0-1699 GCA_964616875.1 uncultured Bordetella sp.
CACCTCGGCCGGCTCGCCGCGCCCGGCGCCACGCTCGCGACTTGGAGCGTCGCCGCTCCCGTACGCGCGGCCCTGGAAGACGCCGGCTTTGCAGTTGAGAAGGACAGGGGGTTTGGAACCAAAAAGGAAATGCTCAAGGGAAATCTGATCCCGAGAAAAAAAACAACAGCAGAAAACAAAACCTCCCGCTCCGCCATCGTCATCGGCGCGGGTGTCGCCGGCGCTGCGGTGTGCGAACGCCTGGCATCCCGTGGCTGGAACATCACGCTCATCGAACGCCATGCGCAGCCCGCCGCCGAAGCCTCGGGCAATCCTGCCGGCATTTTTCATCCCATCGTTTCTCCCGACGACAGCCTGTTCGCGCGCTTCACACGCGCCGCGTTCCTTTTCCTGCTGCATCACTGGAAAACGCTGGACGGTGTGGAATGGAAACGCTGCGGCGTGCTGCAGCTCGCGCGCGATGCGCGCGAACGCGAATCGCAGCAACACGCACTAGAGACCCTCGGCTACCCGGCGCGCTACGCGCAGTTCGACGACGCGAAGGGCGGCATCTGGTTTCCCGAAGCAGGATGGGTCAAGCCGCGCAGCCTTGTTGAAGGTTTGCTTTCCCGCTTTGAGATTGGAAAGCATTTTGACCGGGAAGTTTTTTCTCTTTCCCGTGAAAACAACATCTGGAACGCAAAGGACAGCAAAGACAAGGTCATTGCTTCCGCAGCGGTCGTCGTACTCGCCAACGCAGCGGACGCTTTGCGCCTGTCGCCGCAACCTGAAGTCAGGCTGCGGCGCGTGCGCGGCCAGCTGACGCTGGTCCCCGCGATCGCGGGACTCGAGCACGTCGTGCTGCGCGGCGGCATGGCGCTGCCCGGCATCGACGGCCTGTCGCTGGTGGGTGCGAGCTACGACATCGACGACGACGATCCGCAGCTGCGCGCGGACAGCCATGCCGGCAACCTCGCGCGCCTGGAGCAGATCCTGCCGGGCGCCACGCACGGGCTGGATCCGGAAAAGCTGGACGGCCGCGTCGCGTTTCGCGCCGTGGTGCGCGACCGGTTGCCGATGGTCGGACCACTGGGCAATGGTTTGTTTGGTGCTTTCGCTTTCGGCTCGCGTGGGTTGCTCTGGGCAAGCCTGGCGGGCGAAATCATCGCCAGCATGCTGGAAGGCGAACCGCTGCCGGTAGAGAGAAAACTTGCCGCTGCGGTGGATCCCGGGCGCTTCGCGCTCAGGGCGGCGAGACGCGGCGCGGGCGCCGCCCTGCCCAAAATTACCAGCGCTCCAGCTTGATGTCGTCGTAGGACGCGGGCTGCGAGATCGGTTCGATGTGGCTGAGCGTGATGGCGTTGGGCACCAGCGAGCGGATGCGCTCCTCGATTTCCTCGGAGAGCTGGTGCGCGCGGTCCACCGGCCAGGCATCGGGCACCAGCAGGTGAAAGGAGATGAAACGCCGCGCGCCTGCCTGGCGCGTGAGCAGGGCGTGGAAATCGATGCCGTAGCGCGGGCGGTATTCCGCGAAAATTTTCTCGATCGTCGCGCGCTCGGCCTCGGGGATCTCCGCATCGAGCAGTCCCGAGAACGAGCGGCGCATGAGCACCGCGCCGGTCCAGATGATGTGGATAGCCACCGCGAGCGCGATCAGCGCATCCAGGATCAGCCAGCCGGTCGCCGCAACCAACGCCACGCCCGCGATGATGCCGGCCGA
>CAZTSJ010000183.1:0-5097 GCA_964616875.1 uncultured Bordetella sp.
AGCATCCGGCACATCGCCCCCTGCCCGTTCGGCGAGAGCACGGCCTATCACGTGATCCTGATGGTGCCGCAGGACAAGGTCACGCTGCTCGTCATGCCCGACAAGTCGATGCCATCGCGGACCCGCGCGACGCATGACGGCCTGTACGCGAGCGTGGTGCCGCTGCGCAAGGGCAGTGTCGGCATCGTCGGCGCCAGCGCCGCAGTGGTGGACAGCGTCGCGGGCGCGTTGCGGGCCTGAGATGCGCGAACTGCTCGGTTGCAGGCTGTGCTGGCGCGTAACCGCGGCGGTTTTCGTGCTGATACTGATCGTGGAAAGCGCGATCCTGGTTCCGTCAGCGCAGCGTTTCGAGCTCAATGAGCTGGAGCGCCTCGCCGACCAGGCGGTGATCGCGATCGAGCCCGTGCTTCTGGTCGGCGGTGCGCTGGTCGGCGGCAACGCGCCGCCGCAGGCAATGGCGGCGCTGGTCGGGCAGTACCGTCTCGCCGGCCTCGCCCTGTATGGCAGGGACGGATCGGCGCTGATGCGCGTCGGAGAGCACGAAGGACTTGCCTACGCGCAGGGTGTCGCGAAGCTGGCGGGCATGATGGCCGAACGCATCGGCCGCTCCGCCGACGGCAAGCGCACGGATGTCGCCTGGCGCAGCGGCAGGGCGGGCGAGCCGCTGGTTCTCGCGCGCCTGGATTCCGGCCACGTGCGCGGTGCTCTGATCTCCTATCTGCTGCGTATCGGCGGCTTGGTGGCGATCATCGTCCTGGTAGTCACGGCGGGAACCATGCTGGTGCTGCATTTGAGCGTGTTGCGGCCGTTGCTTGCGCTGCGCGGAAGCTCCCTTGCGGCAGGCGCCGACCCGGCGCAGGCCATGCGCCACGCCTTTCGCTCACGGCGGCGCGACGAAATGGGCGATGTGCTTCGCGCGCACGACGATATGTTGCGCAAGGTCGCGGAATCGAAGCTGCGGGACCGGGCGATGGCCGAGGAGCGGGCGCGCTATGTTTCGCACCACGATGCGCTCACCGGTTTGCCGAATCGTGCCGCGCTGATCGAGTTTCTGGACCGCAGTCGCGAGCTGGATGGAGGCGAGCGGCAGCTGTCCCTGCTTCTGGTGAACCTGCTGACGTTCCGTGAATTGAACGCGAGCGTCGGCATGCGGCGCGGTGACGAGATTCTGCGGCGGTTGGCGGTGAAGCTCAAGCGCGCGGCCGGGTCGGGGGATTTCGTCGCCCATCTCGGCGCAGACAGATTCGCCATCGCGCGAGTTGATGCCGATTCCGGCGGCGACGCCGGCTACGCGGAACGGATACTGAGCGCGGCCAAGCTGGCCTGCGCGGGCGGCGGCGCCGAATCGACCAGGGTGCGCGTCGGCATCGCTTGCGCGACGGTGCGCGATATCGACGCACTGGCCCTGCTGGGCCAGGCGGAGTTCGCACTTTCGCGCACCAGCGCCGAGGACAGCGGCGAGTATCAGTTCTTTTCGGCCGGGTTGGCCGCGGAAGCGAGCGAGCGCCAGAGCCTGGCGCGCGATCTGGAACGCGCGATCGGCGCCGGGGAGCTGTTTGCTGTCTACCAACCGAAGCTGTCGCTCATGAGCGGCAGCGGGGCGAAGGTCATGGCCGCCGAAACGTTGCTGCGCTGGACGAGCGGTACGCGCGGCGCCGTGAGCCCGGGCCGATTCATCCCGCTGGCCGAGGCGAACGGCCTGATCGTTCCGATCGGCGATTTCATCCTCCAGGCGGCGTGCGCGCAGATGCGCGACTGGCTCGACCGCCACGGCTGGTCGCCCAGGCTGGCAGTGAATCTCTCGGCGCAGCAGTTCTCCCTGCCGGACCTGAAGGAGCGCCTGGCGCGCGTCCTGTCCGAACATCGGCTCTCCCCGGGCATGCTCGAGATCGAGATCACCGAGACCGCGGCGATGCGCGACGTGGCGAGCACTGCCGAAACGCTGGCGGCGCTGCGGCGGCTGGGCGTCCACGTTTCGATCGACGATTTCGGCAGCGGCTATTCCTCGCTGCTTTACCTGCACAAGTTCGCGGTGGACGCGATCAAGATCGACCGCTCCTTTGTCGAGAGCATCGGCACCGACCTGCAGGGCGAGGCGATCTGCGACGCGGTGCTGCGGCTGGGCCAGGCGCTGGGCACGCGCGTCATCGCCGAAGGCGTGGAGACGGAGGCGCAGCTGGATTTCCTGCGCCGGCGCAGGTGCGACGAGGTGCAGGGCTATCTGATCGGCAAGCCCGTCCGCGCCGGCGAATTCGAGCGCAACTGGATCGCAGAACGCGCGGCAGCATGAATCGCTGGCCGTGCGCGCGTTAAACGGCGGATTGGACGGCGTTCAATACCGCGTGGTGAGATCGTTCAGCCAATCCGGATAGATGCCGACCACCCAGGCCTCGAAAGACTTGTCGAACCCGCTCAGGATCGCAATACCCAGCAGCACCAGAACGATTCCAAGAACGGATTTACCCAGCTTGCCCGCCGAGAGCATGCGGACCCGCAGCCGGACCATGGTGGCGCGGGAAACCGAGCCGAGCGCGACCAGCGGCGTGCCCGCGCCCAGGCCGAAAACCACCATGAGGAGGGAAATCTGCGCCATGTTCTGGCCCTGCGACGCCAGCGTCGTCGCGGCCCCGAGCGTGGGGCCGACGCAAGGCGACCAGACGACGCCAAGCACGATGCCGATGACGAACTGGCCCGCCAGGCCGTCCAGATTCAGGCGGGAGAGGAAGCCGTCCCCTGCGCTGCTCAGGCCCGAGGCGGCCATCGCGAAGCGCCCCTGAAGCCTGGTCGAAAGCAGCAGAATTCCGAAAGCGATGAGGATGAAAGCCGCAATGTTCCGGAACAACGCCTGATCCAGGCCCAGCGAGGCGCCGAGCGCGGCAACGAACAGGCCGACCGCAGCAAACGAGATCGTCAGGCCGAGCGCGAGCGCGTAGGGCCCCAGCCGGTGCGCAGCCAGCGCGGTAGCGATGACGATGGGCACGAGGGGCAGGACGCAGGGCGAGAGCGTCGTCAGAATCCCCGCGACATAGCCGAGACCGTAGGTGCCGGGTCCGAACTCCATCGGGCTGGCGTGCCGCGCAGTCCTTCAGAGCGCCTTGGCGAAAATCGCCGCGAGATCGGCTTTGCGGGTCTGCCCTGTGGAGCGCGCGACTTCCTTGCCGCCCTTGAAGACGACAAACGTGCTTTGCATGGACACGCGCAGCGCTTTCTTCAGGTCCTTCTCCTTGTCGAAGTCGGCCAGAAACAGCGTGACATCCTTCATTTTCGGGTCGCGCATCAGTTCCTGCACGATCGGCTTCTGTGTTTTGCAGGTCGGGCACCAGTCGGCGTAAAAGTCCACGATTGTCGGTTTGCCCTCAGCCAGGGACTTCTCGAACGCGGCCTTGTCGTAGGGCTGCTCGCCTGCCGCGACACCGATGGAAAAAACGAGCGCGAGAGCGGTGACGGTATGTTTCAGCCAGATTCGCATTTTTCCTGCTCCTTTAAGATTTCGGTGCGATACAGCCGCGCTGCAACTGGACCGGAGGGCAGGGTACCGTACCGTAGCTGCAGAACACGCAGCAGTCGCCGGGCTTCGGTTTGTGCCGTGTTCCGCAGCTGGGGCATACCCAGAAGAACAAGCAGGCGTCGGTCGGCATCGTTTCCGCGCTCGCCTTGCCGCACGCAGGACAGGTAAGCACGCTTTCGAGAATGGCGGTCATTGCTATTACGCGCCCAGCTTGTCCGCCAGCTCGGCGAAACCATCCACCACGAGCGTGCAGGCCGGATTTGCGTTCGGATCGGGCGGACCGCCTGGGCCCCATTCATCAGGCCGCCGCACGAACGCGGTCTGGTAGCCGCAGGCGCGCGCGGCGTCGAGGTCGAAATTGTGGCAGGCGACCATCATGATTTCCGCGGGGTCCAGTTGCAGCCACTTCGCAGCGGTGCGGTAGGCCTCGGGCCGCGTCTTGTAGATGCCGATCATTTCGCAGGAGATGATGGCGTCCCAGTCAATGCCGTTCTTCTTCGACACGTCCACAACTAGCGAGGTCGTGAGCAGCGTGAAGGAGGCAACCACGTAGCGTTTGCGCAGCCGCGCCGCGCCAGCGACGAAATCCGGCCAGGCATCCAGTGCGTGCCAGGTGCGCCAGATCGCATCGCGGTCCGCGGCGGTGAGCGCATCCAGCTTGAACTCGACGATCACCTCGTCCAGCTTGGTGCGGTGCACATCATCGAAGTTGTAAGCGGGATGCTCGGCGTTGACGATACCTTTCAGAGAGCGGCGGCGATATTCGTTGGTGACCGCCGCCCAGTCGGCCTTCAGCCCGCGTGCTGCGCCGGCAGCGGCGAACGCGCGACTGATGCCGCGGTGCCAGTCGAGGATCGTGCCGCCGGTGTCGAAGGTCAGCGCTTTCAGCGTCATGTCAGTCTCCCTGGTTCGAGCAGATTTTCTCTCATTTGCGCATGTAAGGAATCGACCTCGCCTTGGGTCATATGGGCAGTACCAACCAGGGAGTCAACATGACCAAGTCAATGGTAATCGTGTTTGCGGTATGCGTGGCGGTAGCGGGCTGTGCCAGCGATATGAGCAAGGAAGATCAGATGAAGAAGGGGGAGATGATGAAAAAAGAAGAAATGATGAAGAAGGAAGAGATGATGAAAAAGGATCAGATGAAAAAGTAGCCGGGCCGCACGCGCGCCGCCTACTTCACCAGCCTCGTCGCGGGATAGGCGGCGTACCAGCCGAACCAGAACGCCCGGTGCGCGGGCAGGCGCTTGAGCACCGCGCCGCCGGGCCCGGTCAAATTGTCCTCGGTGAGTTTCCATGTCTGGCCGGCGCCGTCGCGTACCGTGGCATCGCCGTCCCAGCTCGCGAACCGGTGACTCGCACTCTCGTAAACGCGATTGGCTCCGGAGGCGTCGGTGAGGACGACGAACGCCTGGCCGCCCAGGCGATCATGGTAGACGCGGTGAGTAGCAAGGAAATCCGCGGCGATCGCCAGTTGCTCGGCGCGCTTGGCGTCGGTGCGCAGCGCCAGTACTTCGGCCTTGTTGGGCAGGCGCGGGTCGAGCTTGGGCACGCCGAACATCAGGCGGTCGCTGGCGAAGTAGTCCCGG
>CAZTSJ010000184.1:0-3138 GCA_964616875.1 uncultured Bordetella sp.
CGCTGCGGCTTGTCGCGCAGCTGGAAATTGCCGAAGCCCGAGAGCTTGACGCTCTCGCCACGTTCCAGCGCTCCTCGAATTTCCTCGAAGAACGCTTCCACCATGTCCTTTGCCTCGCGCTTGTTCAGCCCGACCTTTTCGAATAAAAGATCGGCCAGTTCGGCCTTGGTCAAAGTCATTACAACTCCCTGATATATCTAAGTATTTTGTATTTTACGCGCGCAGTTTGGCGCCCAAACGCCGTCCCCACAGCCCAATCAACGCGTCGCGCGCCGAATCGGCCTCCGCATCCGTGAGGGTTCGTTCAGTATCTTGCATAACTACCCGGAACGCAAGGCTTTTCTTCCCTGCCGGGAGGCTCTGCCCCTGGTATAGATCGAACACCCTGACCTCCTGCACAATGGCCGGTTTTTCGGCCTGGACGGCAGCCAGGAAGGCTTCTGCCGGCAGCCCTGCATCCACCAGCAGGGCGATGTCCCGTACCACGGGCGGGAAGCGCGAGGGCTGCCTGGGGCGCGGCAGCGGCGACTCGGCGAGGGCATCGGCCTCCAGCTCGAACAACACCGCCGGGTGCGGCAGTTCGTACTTCTGCTGCCAGCGCGGATGCAGCTCGCCCAGCCAGCCGATGTGCTTGTAACCTGCTCCGGAACCCGCGGCGCCTTCGATCGCGACGCGGGCGCAACGCCCGGGATGCAGCGCCGGATGCGCCGCGGCCTCGAAACGCAGCCGGCGCGGTGCGCAGATCGCCTCCAGGTCCGCCTTGACGTCGAAGAAATCCACGCTGCGCGCCGGGCTGCCCCACTGCTCGTCGAGCGCCGGCCCGAAGGCGGCGCCCGCGAGGCGGACCGGCTGGCGCAGGCCAGCCACCGTGAGCGGCCCGTCGGCCGCTGCGGCATCGCGCAGGTAGACGCGGCCGATTTCGAAGACGCGGATGCGCGGCAGCTTGCGCGCGTGGTTGTAACGGATGTTGGCGATCAGCGAACCGAACAGGGTCGTGCGCATGACGGAGGCCTGGCTCGCAATCGGATTGAGCAGCCGTACCGGGTTGGCCGCTGGCGCCAGGTCCGCCTCCCAGGCAGGCTCGACGAAGGCGAAATTGATCGTTTCCTGGTAGTCGCAGGCCGCGACGCGCTCGCGCAGCGCGTGCAGCGAGCGCGTCGTCTCGCTGCGGGCGTGCATGCGCGCCAGCGCACGCGGCGGGTGCGCCGGGATGTTGTCGAAGCCGTGCACGCGCGCCACTTCCTCGATCAGGTCTTCCTCGATTTCGATATCGAAGCGATACGAAGGCGGGTTTATCGTGAAGCTGTCTTTCTGCTTCTTGAACGAAAAAGCCAGGCGGCGAAAAACAGATTCAATTTCCCTTGAATCAACATCAATTCCCAGGACTTTCCGCGCTCTGGCCACGCGCATCCTCACGGGCTTGCGCTTCGGCAGGCGCTTGACGAGGTCCACGGTCGGGCCCGGCTCGCCGCCGCAGATCTCGAGGATCAGCTGCGTCGCGCGCTCGATGCCCGGCGCGTTGTTCTCGAAGTCGACGCCGCGCTCGAAGCGGTGCGCGGCGTCGCTCGCAAAGTTGTAGCGCCGCGCGCGCCCGGCGATCGCCTCTGGGAAGAAGAACGCGGACTCGAGGAAAATGTTCTGCGTGCTGGTCTCAGCCTTGGTGGATTCGCCGCCCATGATCCCGGCCAGGCCGATCGGCCCGGAGTCGTCGGCGATGCACAGCACGCCGGCGTCGACCTCGACTTCGTCGCCGTTGAGCAGCAGCACCTTCTCGCCGCTGCGGCCCCAGCGCACGTCGATCGCGCCGCGCAGCTTGTCCTGGTCGTAGACGTGCAGCGGCCGGCCGAGTTCCAGCATGACGTAGTTGGTGACGTCCACCAGCGCCGCAATGGGGCGCTGGCCGGCGCGCTCGAGCCGCAGGCGCATCCACGCCGGTGTCGGCGAACCGGCATTGACGCCGCGGATCACCCGCCCCGCGAAGCGGCCACAGCCCTCGGGGTCGGTGATCCTGACGGGGTGCCTGGAATTGTTCTTCGCTTTTACTTTCTTTATTTCCGCATGCTTCAGTTTCGCGCCCGTGAGCGCCGCAACTTCGCGCGCAATTCCCAGCACCGACAGGCAATCGGCGCGGTTCGGCGTCAGCTTGAAGGTCAGCACCTGCTCGTCGAGCTGCAGTATCTTGTAGACGTTCTGGCCAGGCTTTGCGTCCGCAGCGAGCTCCAGCAGGCCGGAGTGATCGTCGGAAAGGCCGAGTTCTTTTGCCGAACAGAGCATGCCTTGGCTGTCCACGCCTCGCAGTTTGGTGTTCTTGATCTCTAAAGAACCTAAAACAGAACCCACAGTCGCAAGCGGCGCTTTCATTCCCGCCCGGACATTCGGCGCTCCGCAAACCACTTTCAGCTTTTCTTTACCCGTGTCCACGGTGCACACGGTGAGCTTGTCGGCGTTCGGATGGCGCTCGACGGCGAGGATCTCCCCCACCACCACGCCGCTGAACGGCGGCGCCACCGGCGCGCAGGATTCGACCTCCAGACCGGACATGGTCAGGAGCTGCGCCAGTTTTTCCGTTGTTATTTTTATGTCTACAAAATCCCTGAGCCAGTTCTCTGGAACGTTCATGAGAATTGCCTCAGAAATCTCAAGTCACCGTCAAAGAAAAGCCTCAGGTCGTCGATGCCGTAGCGCAGCATGGTCAGGCGCTCCAGGCCCGAACCGAAGGCGAAGCCGATGTAGCGCTCGGGGTCGAGGCCGAAGTTGCGCACCACCTGCGGATGCACCTGCCCCGCGCCCGAGAGCTCGAGCCAGCGCCCCTTGAGAGGGCCCGAAGCGAACTGCAGGTCGATTTCCGCCGAGGGTTCGGTGAACGGAAAATAGGACGGCCGGAAGCGCACTTCGAGCTCGTCGGACTCGAAGAAGCGGCGCAGGAAATCCGTGTACACGCCCTTCAGGTCCGCGAAGCTGATGTCCTCGTCGATCCACAGGCCCTCGACCTGGTGGAACATCGGCGAGTGGGTGGCGTCGGAATCGACCCGGTAAGTCCGCCCGAGAGCGATCACCTTGATCGGCGGTTTGTGCATCTTCGCGTAGCGAACCTGCATCGGGCTCGTATGGGTACGAAGCAGTAGCGGCAATCCCTTC
>CAZTSJ010000185.1:0-2115 GCA_964616875.1 uncultured Bordetella sp.
TGTTCGGCTACGACGATGCGCCGCACGGGCATGTGGAGATGGCTTTCGACAATGTGCGCGTACCCGTTGCCAATCTGATCCATGAGGAAGGCAGCGGATTCGAAATCGCACAGGCGCGGCTTGGGCCGGGCCGCATCCACCATTGCATGCGCCTGATCGGCCTGGCCGAGCGTGCGCTCGAACTGATGTGCCAGCGGGCGACAAAGCGCGTTGCCTTCGGCCGCCCGGTCTCGGACCAGGGCGTCACGCGCGAACGCATCGCCGAAGCGCGCTGCCGGATCGATCAGGCTCGCCTGTTGACGCTGAAGGCCGCGTGGCTGATGGACACCGTCGGCAACAAGGTGGCGCGCAAGGAAATCGCCATGATCAAGGTGCTCGCGCCCACCATGGCCTGCCAGGTGATCGACTGGGCGATGCAGGTGCACGGTGGCGGCGGCGTGTCCGACGACTTCGGCCTCGCCAACGCCTACGCGCACCAGCGCACGCTGCGCTTCGCCGACGGCCCGGACGAGGTGCACCGCAACGCCATCGCCAAACAGGAAATCGCCGAGCAAACGACGATCGGCGAAGCGCTCGCCACCAAGAAGAACTAGGGGGCAAGCCAGGATGATCAAACTGTGCGGATTCCGGCTCAGCAACTATCACAACAAGGTGCTCATTGCCTTGCACGAAAAGGGCATTCCCTTCGAGGAAGACAGCAGCATCAAGCCCTCGCAGTTGCCGGAATACCTGGGCGTGAGCCCGATGGGCAAGGTGCCGTTCATGGAAGTGGACGGTACGCGCCTCATCGAATCGGAGGTGATCCTCGAATACCTGGAGGACGCCTATCCCCAGAAACCGCTGCTGCCGAAGGAACCGCTGGCGCGCGCCAAGGTGCGGGAACTCGTCACGGTGATGGAATTGCACGTGGAACTGGTGGCGCGGCGGCTGTACGCCGGATTGTTTGCCGGCGCCGCGCTCTCGGACGGGGCGAAGCAGTCCGTGGAGAAGGAACTCACGAAGGGAATCCGCGCCCTCAAGGCGCTCGCCAAGTTCGAGCCTTACGTCGCGGGCAGTGAATTCACCATCGCCGATTGCGCCGCGGCGGTGCATCTCCCGCTCATCTCGCTCGCCACCAAGGCGGCGTACGCGCGCGATTTCCTCGAAGAAATCCCGCAGGTGAAGCCCTACCTGAAAATGCTGGGCGAACGAAAGGCGGTGGCCAGGGTCAACGCCGACCGCAGGGCGGCCGTAGAAGCGTCGAAGGCAACAGCGAAAAGCTGACTCTCCGCTACTTCGGCACCGGGCGCGGCTTGCCCTTGAGGTCGATGGCGACATAGGTGAGCGCTGCTTCGGTCACCTTCACGACTTTCGCATCGGCGCGGCCGCGCTCGGCGTAGACCTCGACGTTGACCGTGATCGAGGTGTTGCCGATGCGCACCACGTCGGCGTACAGGGACAACACGTCGCCGATCTGCACCGGCTGCTTGAAGACGAAGGAATTCACCGACACCGTGGCAACGCGGCCGCGCGCGACGCGCCCAGCCACGATGCCGCCGGCGACGTCCACCTGCGCCATGATCCAGCCGCCGAAGATGTCGCCGTTGTGGTTCGAATCCGCCGGCATCGGCACCACGCGCAGCGCCGGGATCTTACCCTTGGGCAGCGCGAGTCGGGGCGGCTGGTGCGAGGCCTTACCCATCGCCGCGCCTACTTCTTCAGCCCGGCGAGATAGTTGAGCGGACCGCCGCGGAACGGCGCGAAGCCGGTGCCGAAGATGAGACCGGCGTCGATCAGCTCGGCGTCCGGCACGATACCTTCGGCGAGCACCGCCTTCGTCTCATCCAGATAAGGCTGAATCAGCGCCTGGATCAGGCTGGCGTCGCAGGCACCGGGCTGGCCCTTGACCGGCTTGTTGTTTTCCCAGCGGTAGATGCCCTGGCCGGACTTGCGGCCGAGCTGTCCGAGCGCGACTTTGTTGAGCAGGATCTGCGGCGCCTCCGCTTCGTGGCCTTGCGCATCCTTCTTGGCGAGCTGCTTGCCCGCGTGCAGGCAGATGTCGAGGCCCACCGTGTCGGCGAGCTCGATCGGGCCCATCGGCATGCCGAAATCCTCCATCGCGGCGTCCAGGGTCTC
>CAZTSJ010000186.1:0-26961 GCA_964616875.1 uncultured Bordetella sp.
GCTTGCCGCTCCTCGCGCCGTTCGGCACGCGGCTGTGCGGCCGCCTGCGGTTGCGCCTGCACGACCGGGGCAGGGCGCGCCTGCAGCCGAGCCGCCTGTCTGTCTTCGCGGCGTTCTTCCCGTCGTTCTACGCGCGGCGCAACGGTCGGTTGTACTGCCGTCTGGGGCCGCACTTGCACCGTTCGACGCTCGGCAACGGCGGCGCGGCGCCGCGGCTCGTGCTGCCAGCGGTGCGGCGTGGCGACCAGGGCGCGGTTCGCGACCACTGCAGGCCGGTAGTAGTACACGGTCGGATGGACGACACGCACGTGGCGGTGGTGCCAGTCGAAATCACCGAAGAAGAAGCCGAGCGAAAAATGGATCCTGGCCGGCCGCGGCCATGGCGCCCACACGACAGGTCTGTATCCCGGCCACCACCACGGTCCGTAGACGACCAGCGGGTCGTAGTAGGGGACATATATGTACTGCGGCGAGGCGGGCTGGATCACGATGGTCGGGCCCTGTTGCTGGACGTGCTGCTGTTCGCCGGATTGCAGGTTACCCGCGGCCTGGGCGCGGCGCCTCAACTGTTGCACCGTGTCCATGACATGCGGTTCCTGCGCGAAAAAGGCGTCGCCCAGCGATTGCGTCCATTGCGGGTTTTCAGCCATGCGCGCGAGAATCTGCGGGAACGCGACGAGGGACTTCACGCTCGGGTCCCAGTCCTCGTATTGCACGGCGCGCACCGCGTCGTCGCCCTGCAGGCCGGGGTTGGCACGCGACCAGGCCGCCGCTTCATTCACTTCAGCGGGGTAGGTCGCGGCCATCAGCACCTGGGCGAGCAGGGGATCCGGGTACAGCGCGACCGGCGCGAGCATCTGGTCCAGCTCGGGCTGGGAATACAGGCGCTGTGCCTGCGCGAACACGGGAACGGCGACCAGCAGCGCGGCGAGGAATCTCAGTGCTTTCGTCATGGCATCTCCTTGTTGCCTATGACGATTGGACACGCTTCAGCGCATGTTTACCGATACGAATTGCAACAGGATGTAAGCGACGTTACGGAACTACTTGCCCTTGAACTGCGGCGTGCGCTTCTCCATGAACGCCTTGCGGCCTTCCTTGTGGTCCTCGCTCGCGAAGCAGGCTTCGACCATCTGCATGGCGCGCGCGAGGTCCCGGTCGTTCTCGTCCTTTTGCCACTGCTGCACGGCGAACTTGGCCGCGGCCACGGTGAGCGGCGCGTTCTCCGCGACCATTTTGCAATAGTCCGCGACGGCCTTTTCCAGCTCGTCCACTGCCGTGACCTTGCTCACGAAACCCATGCGCAGCGCTTCGCGCGCGTCGAATTTGCGCGCCGACATGAAAATGTCGGTGGTGTTTGCCGCGCCGAGCACGTGCATGAAGCGCCGTACCCCCGAGGGGCTGTAGCCCAGGCCCAGGCGCGCCGCCGGCATGCGGAAGACCGAATCTTCCGAGCAGATGCGCAGGTCGCAGGCAGCGGCGAAGCCCAGGCCGCCGCCGATGCAGATACCGCGGATGCGCGCCACCACCGGTTTGGCGCAGCTGACCGGCGCGAGATAGGCCTGCTCGACCGCCTTGTTGTACTCGGCCTGCGCGTCCGCCGTGCCGCGCAGCTTCTCGAATTGCGAGATGTCGGCACCGGAGATGAACGCCTTGTCGCCGTCGCCCGCGCACACGATCACGCGCACCGCGGGATTGCGCTCGAGTTCGGCGAAGGTTTTGGGCACCGCGCGCCACATGTCGTAGCTCATCGCGTTCATTTTCGGCAGGTTGGAGAAAATCACCGTCGCCACCGCGCCCTGGATGCTGGTTTTCAGTTCCGCCATCAGATGATTCCTTCGCCTTGCAATTTTTTTATTTCCTTCGAATCCAGGCCCAGCTCGAGGAGAACTTCCTCCGTGTGCTCGCCGCGTTCCGGCGTTGCAGTGGCGAGTTTCGCCGGGGTACGCGAGAGCTTGACGGGCTGGTTGATGAGGCGCAGTTTGCCGAGCCGCGGATGCGCGACTTCCATCGCCACCTGCATGTGCTTCACCTGCGCATCGCCGAACACTTCGTCCATGCGATAGATCGGGCCGCAGGGCACGCCCGCCTGGTTCATGATCTCGACCCACTCGGCGCTGGTCTTCTTCGCAAAGCCGAGGTTCATCTCGCGGTTCAGCGCCTGGCGGTTCTTCGCGCGGCCCTCCGCGGTGTCGAAGTCCGGGTCATCGACCAGCTCGGTGCGGCCGATCGACTCGCAGACGCTGCGCCACATCTTGGCGCCCGAGGCGGCGACGTTGATGTGGCCGTCGGCGGTGGCGTAGGCGGAGGTCGGCATGCTGGTCGGGTGGTCGTTGCCCACCTGCTCGGGCACTTCGCCCGACATGGTGTAGCGCGCGGCCTGGAAATCGAGCAGCTGGATCGCCGCCTGCAGCAGGCTGGACTGCACCCACTGGCCTTCGCCGGAGGTTTCGCGCTCGAGCAGCGCGGTCATGATGCCCAGCGCCGCAAGCAGGCCGCCACCTACATCGGCCACCGCGCAGCCGACGCGCATTGGACCTTCGCCCGGCATGCCGGTCACCGACATGATTCCCGAGAGGCCCTGCGCGATCTGGTCGAAGCCCGGCCGCGCGCGGTAGGGGCCGTCCTGGCCGAAACCGGAAATGCTGGCGAGGATGATGCGCTTGTTCACCTTGCGCAACGCCTCATAGTTGATGCCGAGGCGGTCTTTCACGTCCGGGCGGTAGTTCTCCACCACCACGTCGGCGGTCTTCACCAGGCGCATGAAGAGGTCCCTGCCCTGCGGCGCCTTCAGGTTCAGCGTGATCGAACGCTTGTTGCGGTGCAGGTTCTGGAAATCGGAACCGTCGCGCGGACCGCCGATGTCTTCGGTCACCGTGTTCTCGATCTTGATCACGTCGGCGCCGAAATCGGCGAACTGGCGCACGCAGGTCGGCCCCGCGCGCACGCGCGTCAGGTCGAGGATGCGCAACCTGGAAAGGGCGGGCGAGGCGGTAATGGCGGGCATGGGGGCGCCATCATCGGTTTTGCCTCCCGGCGTGTCAATGGTGCGGCCTAGTAGAATCGCAGGCGCCCCGATGAGCGATAAAGAGAAAAGCGTCCCCGCGGGGGCCTCCGAACCGATCATCGCGTCCTACCGCGAGAAGATCCTCTACGCGCTGGCCATCATCGCCGTCGTCGTGCTGCTGCCGTTTTCCCTGGGCAATTTCATCAAGGGCTACCTGCTGATCGGCGTCCTGTCGATGACGGTGGTGCTGGTGTTCATCGCCGACGCCTTCGCCATCTACCGGGGCTGGCGCCTGCCGGTGCCGATCCCGCTCGCCTTCACGACGATCATGGTGGCCCTGGTGACGGCGATCTGGCAACGCGGCCTGCTCGGCATCTTCTGGAGCTTTCCGGCGATCCTGCTGTTCCATTTCGTGCTCGAGCGCAGGCTCGCCAACCTGTTCAACCTGACGCTGGTGGCGCTGGTCGGGGCGGTGGCGTTCTACACCATGGAGAGCGACGTCGCGCTGCGCATCGTCGCCGGCCAGCTGCTCACCATTGCCTTCACCAATATCTTTTCTTACGTGGTCGAGGCCGAGCAGCGCAAGGAAACCGAGCAGCGCCGCCGCCTCGGCCTGCTGGTGCGCGCCACGCAGGCCGGGTTCTACCAGTGGGAGCGCGGCACGGAGGGCGTGATCTACTCCGGCCGCCTGAAGGAGATGCTCGGCTATCCGCCCGACGCGGATTCTTCGGCCTGGCCGCCGATCGCCGAACTGGTGCATCCGGAAGACCGCGACCGCCGGTTCGAGATCTTCCGTGCCGGCGCGCGCGACCGCAGCGTGCGCGACGGCGCCCGGCGCCACGGCGCCGGCGACTTTCGCATGCTGCGCGCCGACGGCGGCACGATATGGGTGCACTCCGAAGGCCTGTTCATCCACGACGAGCGCGGCGTCGCCATGCGCTACATCGCGTCGCTGATCGACGTCACCGAGCGTTACCGCCAGGAGGCGGAACTGCGCCGCTCGAACAACCAGATCGAGGTGCAGGCACGGCAGCTGCGCGACCAGAACGACGCGCTGCGGGACGCCATCCGCGTGCGAGAGGAGGTCGAGCGCATCGCGCGGCACGACCTGAAGACGCCGCTCAACAGCATCCTCGCGGCGGCGAAGATGCTGCGCGAAAAGCGTGCGCCGGAAGCGCGCGAGAACGAGCTCCTCGGCATGGTCGAAGGGGCGGCTTACCGCGTGCTCGACCTGGTGAACCTGTCGGTGGACATCTACCGCATGGAGCAGGGCGAGTACCGCTTCAGCCCGCGCATGGTGGACCTGGTGAGCCTCGCCGAGAACGTGGCGCGCGACGTGCGCGCGCACGCTGACACGAAGAACGTGCGCCTCGAGATCCGCGTCGGCGGCGCTGCGCCCGCGCCGGATCGCCGCGCCTATGCCTGGGCCGAGGAGATGCTGTGCTACTCCGTGATCGCCAACCTGCTGAAGAACGCCGTGGAGGCTTCGCCCGATGGCGACCGCGTGCTCATGGACTTCGCCGCCGGTTCGAATGCGGGCGGCGCGCAGACGGTGATGCGCATGTACAACGCCGGTACGGTGCCGGAGTCCGTGCTGCGCACGTTTTTCGAGAAGTACGCCACCTACGGCAAGGTCGGCGGCTCCGGCCTGGGCACTTACTCGGCGCGCCTGATGGCGCGCGTGCAGCAGGGCGATCTCCTCATGCGTAGTTCGGAATCCGAAGGCACGGTCCTCGAACTGCGGCTGCCCGCGCCGCCCCCGGGCGCGGCCGCCGTCGCCGGCGTGGCCCGCGCGCCGGCGGGCACGAAGGCCGCGGACGACAGCCGGGTGCTGCCGGCGCTTCGCGTGCTCATCGTGGACGACGATGAATTCAATGTTGCCTTCGTGCGCAGCGGCTTGCCGGCGCCGCCCCTGGAGGTGGCGACGGCGATCAACGGCCGCGCCGCGGTGGATGCGGTGCGTGCAGCGATGCCCGACGTGGTGTTCATGGACCTCGAGATGCCGGTGATGAACGGATTCGACGCCCTCAAGCAGATCCGCGCGCTCGAAGCGGCCGGCGGCCGCAAGCCGAGCAGGGTCATCGCCTTCTCGTCCTATGACGACGACGCGATCCGGCGCCGCTGTACCGACGCGGGCTTCGACGGCTACCTCAGCAAGCCGGCGCCGCGCGACCGCATCCTCGACATCCTGCACGCCTGCGCCTCGGGCGAGACGCTGCCCCTCGAGGCGCCGGCGGCCGGCGGCAATGGCGCGCCCGGACCCGACGACCCGGTGGCGGTGGACCCCGAGATGCGGCAGGCGATGCCGCGATTCCTGGAATCCCGGCTCGCCCTGCTGGCCGAACTGCGCTCGGCGCTCGAAGGCGGCGAGCGCGAGCAGGCGCGCCGCATCGCGCACAAGCTTGCCGGTGGGTTCTCGCTCTACCGCTTCGAGTGGGCGGCGGCGGCGAGCCGCGAGCTGCAGCGCGATGCCGCCGACGGCGACCTGGCGTCGCTTGCCCGGCGCTGCGGGGTATTGCAGGCCCACGTCCAAGGCGTCAGACTGCGGCCATGAGCGCGCGCATCAAGTTGCTGCTGATCGACGACGAAGCGGTGATCGAATACCTGAACGTCAAGCTCGGCAGCGAGTTCGAGCTCATGGCGACCGGCTCGCCGGACGAGGCGGTGGCCCTGGCGCGCGACGGCAGGCCGGACCTCGTGCTCTGCGACATCGACCTGCCGGGCATGGACGGCGGCGACGTGTCCGCGGCGCTGTTCGCGCATCCGGAAACGCGCGACATCCCGTTCGTCTTCCTTACCGCGCTGGCGACGCCGGCGGATCTCGCGGCCAAAGGCAACCAGTTGGCGGGCCGCGCCGCGATCTCCAAGCAGGCATCGATCGAGCAGATCGTCGAGCGCATAAGGGCGGCGCTCCAATAGCGCCGCGGGCGCCGGCCTGGGCTAGGAAGTCAGTTCCCCGCTCTGATAGTCGCGGATCGCCTGCTCGATCTCGGCGCGGGTGTTCATCACGAACGGGCCGTGCTGCACCACCGGCTCCCCGATCGGCTTGGCGGCCAGCACGAGAAAGCGCGCGCCGTCCGCGCCCGCCTTGACCTCGATCGCGTCGCCTGAGCCCAGCACGCCGCCCTGGTGCGTCTTCAGCACGCGGTCGGCGACTTCGACGCTGCCCTCGAACGGATAGACGTAGGCCGCGTGGCTGTCGGGAATCTTCGCCTTGAAGATTTTCCCTGGATTCAATTGAACGTCCCAATACAGGGGCTCGGTCGAGCCCCCTTGTATCGGTCCGCCCGTGCCCTCATACGTCCCGGCGACGATTTTTATCTTTCCATCAGAAAACAAAACTGCCGGAATTTCATCGGGCTGGATGTCGCGGTAGCCGGCCGGCTTCATCTTCTCCTTCGCCGGCAGGTTGATCCAGAGCTGGAAGCCGCGCATGCGGCCGTTTTCCTGCTGCGGCATCTCGGAGTGGATGATGCCGCGGCCCGCGGTCATCCATTGCACGCCGCCGCTTTTCAGGTCACCGCGATTGCCGAGGTGATCCTCATGCAGCATGTGGCCGTCGAGCAGGTAGGTCACGGTCTCGAAGCCCCGGTGCGGATGGGAGGGGAAACCGGCGACGTAGTCGTCCGGGTTCTCCGAGGAGAACGCATCGAGCATGAGGAACGGATCCAGGCGAGAAGGGGAAGACGCGTGATCGGCGGCTCCGAGGCTCCTGATCAGCTTCACGCCCGCGCCGTCGGAGGCGGGCTGGCCGGGGATGATTTGCTGAATTTTGCGAAGGGTCATGAAACAATGCTACCCGGAGTCACCCCCAAGGCAAAACCATGAAATCCTGGTTCATCACGAGCGGCAAGGACGCCACCGGCGTGGAGTTGCGCGAGGTGCCGGTGCCCGAGCCCAAGGCGGGCGAGCTGATCGCGCGCGTCAAGGCGGCCGGGCTCAACCGCGGCGAATTCATCGCCGGGCACGGCCTCTCGGGCGGCGCGCCCAAGGCCGGCGGCATCGAAGCCGCGGGTGAAGTGGTCAAGGTGGGCGAAGGCGTGACGGCGTTCAAGCCCGGCGACCGCGTCATGGGGCGCGCTTTCCACGCCTATTCCGAATTCGCCATGTTCCGCATCGGCGACGCGATGGCTGCGCCGGCGAAACTGTCCTGGGAGGAAGCAGCCGGCGCGGGTATCGCCTACCTGACCGCCTACGACATGCTCTGGCCCGGAGGACAGCTCAAAGCCGGGGAATGGCTGCTGGTGGCGGGCGCCTCCGCCGGCGTGGGCGTCGCCTCGGTGCAACTCGGCAAGCTGATCGGCGCCAGGGTGATCGGCACTTCCGGTTCGGCGGAAAAGCTGAAAAAACTCGGCGCGCTGGGGATGGACCTGGGGCTGCAGAACCGCAACGGCGGCTTCGAGCAGGCGGTCATGGAAGCGACCGCGGGCAAGGGCGTGGACCTGGTGGTGAACAACGTCGGCGGCAGCGTGTTCGCCGAGTGCATCAAGGTGCTGGCCTACAAGGGGCGCCTCGCCACCGTGGGTTACGTCGACGGCGTGGTGACGGCGCAACTGGACATCCTCGCGCTGCATTCGAAGCGGCTGCGCCTCTACGGCGTGTCGAACAAGATGCGCAGCGCCGCCGAGGTCGCCGAGGGCGTGCGCGGCTTCGAGCGCGACGTGCTGCCGGCGATCGCGAGCGGCTACGTGCGCCCGGTCATCGACAAGGTATTCCCGTTTGCCGGGCTGCCGCAGGCGAAAGCTTACATGGAATCCAACGCCCACCTCGGCAAGATCATCCTGCGGGCGTAGTCAGCCTGAGGCGCTTGCGCACCAGCGCGATGGCGCTGCGCAGCGCGTAGAGTTCGTCGGCAAAGGCGAGCGGCACGGCGATGCGCTCGACCTTGGCGTCGAGTTTGTCCAGTTCCTCGAGCAGCTTGGCGGCATCCGCATCCTTGCGCCCGAGGTCGTCTTCGATCTGCCGCAGATCGCGATACCACCGGTAGATGCGCGAGCGGACGCGGTACGTGTACAGGGGCGGCACGACGCGCGCAAGCGGGATCAGAATCGCGATGATGGAAAACAGCGCCACCCACATGCGGTCCACCAGATTGGCGAGCCAGAACGGCAGGTAGCGCTGCATCGCCGGCGGGCCGTTGCGGTAATAGCGCTCGGCGTCCCGTGCGAGGGGAAATTCGGTATTGAGCTGCGTCGGGAACTGGCCGGCCTTCGAGATCCATCCGCCGCCGCTGTGGATGCGCGATGCGGCTTGGACGAACAACTGCACCAGCGCCGGATGCAGGTCCTCGCGCGCCACCAGCGAGCAGGTGGTCGCCACCATGTCCAGGTCCGCGGGCGGCACATTGCGCGGCAGGTCCACGACGCCGCGCGGCAGCGTCACCGGACTCAGGTAACGATAGCGACGCGCATAGGCCTCGGCCTGGTCGAATTCGAGCAGGCGGATGCCGGGCGTCGCCAGCAGCATCTGCACCAGTGCCGACTCCGGCGCCGACACCATCGCCATTGCATCGAGATTGTTCGAGAGCAGGGCGACCACCGCCGGCGTGAGATCGAGGGTGTCGCGTTCAATGTCGGTGCGTTCCATGCGGTTCGCCAGCAGCATCCGGTTGACGATGCCGGGGCTGCCGCTGCCCCTGGCGCCGACGTTCACCCGCATGCCGCGCAACTGCGTGAATTCGGTGAGCACGCCGTCGCGCTTTACTTTTTTCGCCGCAGCGGTGCGGTAGAACAGCCACACCGGTTCGTAAAAGATGCTGCCGAGCGACATCAGCGGCAGTTTCTCTTCCTCTTCCTCCTCGGTGGTGGCCCGTGCGCCACCCGCCCCGCCCTGCACGAAGGCGATCTGCACGTTCTCTTTCGCGTCCTGCAGCAAGCGCAGGTTCTCGCGCGAGCCCACGGTGGTGCGCAGCACCACCTCGATGCCGAAGCGCTTCAGCTCCTCCTGGTAGCGCTTGCCGAACGCGGCATAGGCGCCCTGCTCTGAGCCGGTGGCGAGGACCACGCGCTTGGGCGGGGTGGGCTTGAGCAGATAGTAGGCGCCGGCGAGCAGCGCGACCGTGACGAGGATGAACGGTCCCGCCGTGATGAGCAGCTCGCGGACGGAAACCAGGGTATCGCGAAAGGAGCGGCGCATGGCCGCGACTATACTGCAGGCATGGCCGGCCACGACCAACTGCGCAGCCTGCTAGACCTGCAGCGGCGTGCGTTTGCCGCGGACCCGCTACCCGGGCGCGCGCAGCGCGTCGACCGGCTGCAGCGCCTGTGCACGATGGTGGAGAAGCACGAGTCCGATTTCGCCGCCGCGATTTCGGCCGACTTCGGCGGCCGCTCGCGGCACGAGACGCTGGTGGCGGAAGTGTTCGTCGTCGTCGCGGCCGCGAAACATGCCATGCGGCATCTCCCGCGCTGGATGCGCATGCGCCGCGTGCCCACGGCGCTTTACTACCGGCCCGGCTACAACCGCGTGTTGCCGCAGCCGGTGGGCGTGGCGGGCATCGTCGCGCCCTGGAATTACCCCTTGCAGCTCGCCCTCGGGCCGGCGGTGGCTGCGCTCGCAGCCGGCAACCGCGTCATGCTCAAGCCCTCGGAACTCACGCCGCGATTGTCGGCTCTGCTCGAGCGCGTGGTGAGCGAGAGTTTCGTGGAGGAAGAATTCGCAATCGTCACTGGCGGCCCCGATACGGGCCGTGCCTTCGTCGAGCTGCCCTTCGACCATCTCCTATTCACCGGCTCGACCGCCGTAGGACGGCTGGTGGCGCAGGCGGCGGCGAAGAACCTCACCCCGGTGACGCTGGAACTCGGCGGCAAGTCGCCCGCGATCCTCGATCCTTCCTGCGATTTCCGGCGCGCGGCGCCGAGCATCGCGCTCGGCAAGCTGCTCAACGCCGGCCAGACCTGCATCGCGCCCGACTACGCCCTGGTGCCGGCGCCGCGCGTGGAGGAGTTCGTGGCCGCCTTGCGCGGCTCGGTCGCCGGCATGTACCCGCGCTTCGTCGACAACGACGATTACACCAGCATCGTCAGCGAAGGCCATTACGCGCGCCTCGCGCGCCTGCTTGCCGACGCAAAGGCGAAAGGCGCGCACATCGTCGAACTGGGCGAGAAACCGGATGCGCTGCGCCGCCGCCTGCCGCCCGTGCTGGTGCTCGGCGCGACGGACGACATGCAGATCATGCAGGAGGAGATCTTCGGGCCGCTGCTGCCGGTGGTCGGCTACCGGGGGCTGGAGGAGGCGATCGACTACGTCAGCCGGCGCGAGCGGCCGTTGTCGCTGTACTGGTTCGGCGAGGACGCGACGAACCGCGACCGCGTGCTTGCGCGCACCATTTCCGGCGGCGTGACGGTAAACGACTGCCTGTGGCATTTCGCGCAGGAAGACCTGCCCTTCGGCGGCGTGGGCGCGAGCGGCATCGGCGCCTATCACGGCGAGGCGGGCTTTCGCACCTTCAGCAAGGACAAGCCGGTGTTCTTCCAGGCCCGGCACAACGGCATGTTCCTCATGCGCCCGCCCTACGGACGCGTGTTCGAGCGCGTCGTGGCGCTGCTAAGGCGCCTGTCGTGAGCGCGATGCGCTGCGACATTCCGGACCGCGAAGTGGATATCACGGCGGTGCGCTCGGCGGGCGCCGGCGGGCAGAACGTCAACAAGGTCTCCAGCGCGGTGCACCTGCGCTTCGATGTCGCCGCCTCTTCGCTGCCCGGCGCGGTCAAGGCGCGCCTGCTCGCGCTCAAGGACAAGCGCATCACGCGCGACGGCGTGCTGGTGATCAAGGCGCAGCAGCACCGCAGCCAGGAGATGAACCGCGACGAGGCCTGGAGCCGCCTGCACGCGTTGGTCGAGAGCGTGGCGGTGGCGCCGAAGGCACGCCGGGCGACGAAGCCGACGCGGTCGTCGAAGCGCAAACGCTTGGAAAGCAAGGTCCGGCGCGGCCGGATCAAGCAACTACGCGGAAAGGTGAACCCGGAAGCCTAGGGAGGGGGTAACGGGGGAACCTGGGTTCCCCTGTTCCTAGTAGCGCTTGCCGGTATTGAATTCGCTCTTCAGGCGCGCGACCTGGCGCCGCAGCAGCTCAAGCTCGGCCTGCGCGGCCTGCACTTCAGCGGCAACGTTGCCCGCATGGGCGAGGCGATAGCGCTCGTTGGCGGCGGTCCAGCGCTCCACCAGCTGCTGCTCCTGATCGCGCCACTTCTGTTTTTTGTCCATGTCGTAAAAAAAGCCCGGTTGCCCGGGCTTTTCGTGGTCAGCCGTCTTCGGAACGGTTGGGGATCGGAATCGAAATACCGGCGGGAATATCGTCGCGCGGCGTGCGCTGGTGCACCACCTCGTGCAAGGTCTCAGACACCTTTGGCTTCCTTCTTGGGCAGCTTCGGCTTGGCGGGGCGCACGATGGCTGCTTTGGCGGCTTTCGCCTTGCCGCTGAGGACTTCGTCGCACAACGCCACGACCTCGGGTTCCTGAAGCCGCTCTGCATTGGCGCGCAGCTGCTTCACCTCCGGTTTTGTCAACGTTTGGATTCGGTCCTTGGTCCAGTCCATGGCTTCTTCCCGCACGCGCCTTTATACCATCCAATCCGGGTACAGGTCTATGTTTTTTTTGATTTTTTTGCCGCCAGATCAAGTTCCGGATAGTGCCGGAATATGCCTTGCCGGTTGAAGGCGATGCGCCTCGGAGAGGCGAGGTAGGCGGCAAGGCGCGGACGCACCGCGACCCGTTCGTGGACCCCGATAATCCGCGCGAAACGGCCCTCGAGACGGCCAAAAGCGCCGGGGAAGGCGTAGCGCAGGCCCGCCACCATCTGAAACAGGGACAAATCGGCGTAGCTGACAGCCTTGCCAAGCAGATAACCCCCGGGTTCGCTCCTCAATACCGCCTCGAAATAGTCCAGATACTTCGGCAGGCGGACGGCGAGGAAATCGGCCGCGCGGCGCTTCGCCGCCGGTTTTTGCTCCTCGTAGTACAGGCCAGGGCCGATCGGGTGGTGCGCGTCGTGGACCTCGGCCAGCCAGTCGGCGATGGTGAGCTGGAGCTGGTGCACCCACAGCCGGCCCGCCTCGTCCTTCGGCGCCAGGCGCAGGCGCGGGCCGAGGTACAGCAGGATATTGGCTGTTTGCGAGATGACGCGTTTGCCGGCGACAAGGCAGGGCAGCGCAAAAATATTCTTCGGCGTAGAAAATCCGCCGGACGTGCGCAACACGTCCACATACTCTGCGCCCGCATCCTCCAGCGCGAGCCGGATGAATTCGCCGCGGCCCTGGATTTCAGCCCAGTAGTACAGCCTGTATTTCATGCCGGGCTTGCGCCCTTGGTGAGCGCCGCGATCACCGGGCGCGAACCTTCGAGCGCGACGCGCTGCAGGTAGAACGCGAGCGCGCGCCGCCCGCCGAGTTCCTCGCCGCCGCCGGCGCGTCCCGGGCCGCCGTGCACCAGCTGCGGCAGCACGGTGCCAGGACCCGGCGAGAGTTCGATTTTCGGATGGCCGAGGAAGATGCGCCCGTGCCAGGGCGCGGCGGCCATGGCGGTCTGCTCGAGCCAGGCGGTATCTTCCGAATACAGCGAGCACACCAGCCCGCCGTTGCCGCGCGCGACGATCGCGGCGGGATTCTCCGCGTAGGGCAACAGCGAGGCAATCGGACCAAAGACTTCGTGTTCATGCACGAATTTGCCTTCGCCTGCGAATTCAAAAAGAGACGGAGAAACAAAAAATCCCTTTGCAAAGCTTTTTTGGTCCTTGCCAAGAACCTGGGTTGATTCAAGCAAAAGATTCGAAATTCCTTTGCGCACATCCTCCCGCTGCGCCGCCGAAGTCAACGGCCCCATACGGACGTCTTCCTCTGCCGGGTCGCCGATTTTCATTCCGCCGAGCATTTCAACCAAATCGTTTTTAACAGATGAAATGCAATTCAAAGGAACAATAATTCTCCGGATCGCGGTGCATTTCTGTCCCGCCTTCTGCGTCACGTCGCGCACCACGTCCTTCAGGAACAGTTCGTACATGTCGCTGCGCGCCGCAACATCCGGGCCGAGCACGGCGGCGTTCAGGCTGTCGGCCTCGACGTTGACGCGCACGGAGTGGCGGATCACGTTCGGCAGCGCGCGGATGCGCTCGCCGGTTTCCCCCGAGCCGGTGAACGCGAGCACGTCCTGCGCGCCGAGCAGGGCGGGCAGGTTGCGCGGCGCGCCCACCAGCAGCGAGAGCGCGCCCTCGGGCAGCACTTTCGCTGCCACGATCACCTGCATGGCGCGGTGCGCGACCAGCGCGGTGGCGGTGGCGGGCTTGCTCAGGACCGGCATGCCGGCAAGCAGCGCCGCCGCGGCTTTCTCCGCCAGGCCCCAGGCCGGAAAGTTGAAGGCGTTGATGTGCACCGCAACGCCGTGGCGCGGCACCGCCACGTGCTGGCCGTGGAAGCGCGGCGAGCGGCCCAGCTGCAGGCCTTCGCCGTCGGCGAGAAAGCGTCCCGCGCCCAGCGCAGTGCCCAGTTCGGCATAGGCGAGCAGCGTGGCGATGGCGCCGTCGAGGTCGAATTTCGCGTCCGAGCGCGTGTTGCCGCCGTTGGCGATGCCGAGCGCGAGCAGTTCGTCGCGCGCATCCTGCAGCGCGTCGGCGATGCCCTTGAGCATCGCGCCGCGTGCGGCGAAGCTGAGCGCGCGCAGCGCGGGGCCGCCGGTATTGCGTGCATATTCGAGCGCGGCAGCGAGGCCCACGCCTTCGCTGCTCGCGCTCGCAAGCGCTTCCTCGGTGGCGGGATTGAGTAGCGTCTGCGAGGCGCCCGATCCCGCCGTCCAGCGGCCCGAAACGTAACTGCCCAGTACCTGCATTATTTTTCTCCGGGAAAATCGGGGTCAGACTCCGAATATTCTCCTGATATCCTGCCCGGGAGGAAGAGGAAGCATGCAAAAAGAGCCACAGCCATACCGCCTCGCCGTTGCCGAGGCCGCGCTGGCCGACCTGAAGGAGCGCCTCGGCCGCACGCGCTGGCCGGACGAGCCGCCCGCGGCGCTGGCGCAGGACGTGCGCGCATTCTTCGCCGCGCTAAGATAACCGCATGGCCTACGACTGCTTTGAACTGGATGTGGAGGATGGCGTCGCGCACCTGAAGATGTCGCGCCCGGAGCGGCGCAATGCCATGACCGCGGCATTCTGGAAAGAGCTGCCCGAGATCGTGCGCGGCCTGGATGCGAAGGTCCTGGTGCTTTCCTCCACCGGACCGCATTTCTGCGCCGGACTGGACGTGTCGATGTTTTCTTCCGGGGCGTTGACGACTGAAAGCGTGGAGGCGAGAAAACAATTTCGTCAAAAGCTCGAAGAACTGCAGGCCAGCCTGAATTCGCTTGCCGAGGCGCGCTTCCCGGTGATCGCGGCGGTGCAGGGCGGATGTATCGGCGGTGCGGTGGACATGGTCACCGCCTGCTGCCTGCGCTACGCCACGCGCGACGCTTTCTTCGTGATCCAGGAAATCAACCTCGGCATGATGGCCGACGTCGGCACTTTCAACCGCATGCCGAAGCAGCTGCCCGAGGCGGTGGTGCGTGAGCTTGGATACACCGGCGACCCGCTCTCGGCCGAGCGCGCCGAGCGCCTGGGTTTCGTCAACGGGTTGTTCGACACGCACGAGGCCCTGGTCGCGGGCGCGCTGGAAGTCGCGCGGCGCATCGCCGCGAAGGCCCAGGTGGCGATCGCCGCCACCAAGCAGATGATTTCCTACACGCGCGACCACTCGGTCGCCGAGAGCTTCGCCTACCTCAATGCGCTTCAGCCTGCGATTTTTGACATCGAGGAAATAAAGCGAAGTCTGAAAAAATCTAGAACTTGAGCGCGCGCTGGATCGCCGGCCGCGCGGTCATTTCATCCGCCCAGCGCGTCACGTTCGGCATGCCGTTGGAGGTGCCTGCGGCGTAGAGATCGATCATTTGCATCCTTTCTTCCGTGGTCAGGGTTTGGCGTCGCCGCTCTTGCAGCCGAGGAACTGCGCCGGCGGGTCGAGCAGGGTGGCGTTCTGCGCGCTGATCTCCAGCCGCACCTTGCCGACGCCGTAGACGCCGCCCGCGCCGGCGAGCTTCTCGAGCCGGATCTCGCGGTCGGGCGCGATCAGCCAGACCGCGCCGGCGTCGAGATTGCGCACGTAGAACACTTTGCCGCCTTCGCACCGGTACTCGGTCGCGTTGGACGGCTTGCGGCTCACTTCGGTGGCGCCGCGCTCGCCGAACGGCCAGAGGTTGAAGCCGCCGCAGCCCGTGAGCGCGGTGGCGAGGAAAATCGCTGCGCCGTGGCGCCCGATTCTCATGACGCGGGCGTCAGCCCTCGTCAGAGGCCTGGGGAAATGCCATGCCGTGCGGCAGCTCTTCGCGGGGCGGCGTGGGCGCATCGACCGCGGCTCGCGGCGGCGCGCCTTTCTTGGGGCGTCCGGGACGGTACACCGCCTGGTAGGGCACCAGCGGCGGCACGATCGGCGGCTTTTCCATGAACAGGCAATCGGATTCCGAGGGCACGCTCGCCATCGCGCCGATGCGCCGTCCGTCGACGAATACGGTGTAGCGGAACATGTGCGCCGAATAGGGGAATGGCTTGGCGATGATCTCGTACTTGCCGACCATGTACCGCTTGCGTTCCAGGATAGGGATGCTCATAGGTTCCAAATTGAAAAAGCCCGGTTACCCGGGCTCTTTATCAGCTGATCGGGTTGCTTAGACCGGCTTGACGTTGGTGGCGTTCGGGCCTTTTTCGCCCTGGCCAATGTCGAACTGCACTTTGTCGTTCTCTTTGAGCGACTTGAAGCCGCCGCCCTGGATTGCCGAGAAATGCACGAAAAGGTCCTTGCCGCCATCGTCCGGCGTGATGAAGCCGAAACCCTTGGCGTCGTTGAACCACTTGACGGTACCTGTACTCATGTCTTATTCCTTGAAATTAAATGAAAGTAAGGGTGCTTTGTCAGCTTGCCCTGCGGAAAATCAAGGAAGAGATGGACCTGATGAGCACAGCGCGTATATGCATGAACCAGACGCTACGACCTGACCAGCCTTTTCACTGCTTGAGAATCCTGCCCAGTCGTTATACAGTGTTTGGCGTGATCGGTCAATTAAATCAAAAGCTTGGGGTTTCCGTGCGCTGGCCGGTGGCGCTGCTCGCCGGTTTGCTTTGCAGCGCCGCTGCGGCGCAGAACATGTACAAGTGCAAGGACACGGCCGGCAAGATTACGTATTCGGGCAAGGAATGCGAACTGATCGGGCTGATCGATGCCGGGCCCGTCATGGGCCGCGCCTCGGTGCAGCCGGCGCTCAGCGTCCCGGCAAGAAGCGCGACGCCGCCCGCCCCTCAGCCCTCTGTGCGCCCGCCCGTGCAGAGTGCGGCCAAAGCGCCCGAAGAGCCGGAGAAAAGGTGCTTCACGGTGAAGACCGCGAAGGGTAGCTCCACCCGCTGCAACGAAGCCCCCGAGGGGGAGCCTGAAAAAAAGTAAGCCCCGCACCCGCGCCGGACGACGCCGAGAGGTACTAAAGTTCGGCGCTGCACTGGCAGGCCTTGCGTTGGGGCCGGCGTTCACGCGCTCCGCACGCGCGCAGGACCCGGCCGCGAACTGGCCGGCGAAGACCGTGCGCCTCATCATCCCGTTCACGCCCGGCGGCAGCACCGATTTCCAGGGCCGCATCCTGTGCGAGTGGCTCGGGCGCCATTTCGGCCAGCAGTTCGTCATCGACCACAAGCCGGGCGCCGGCAGCAACATCGGCGTCGCCGAAACCGCGCGCAGCGCGCCCGACGGCTATACCCTGGGCTGGATCACGGTCGCTTCGCACGCCATTCATCCGACGCTGTACGCGAAGCTGCCCTTCGACCACATCAAGGACTTCGCGCCGGTGTCCATGACCGGCACCTTCCCCAACCTGCTGGTGGTGAACCCCAACCTGCCGGTGAAAACTGTCCAGGATTTGATTAATTTATTGAAGAAAGACCCGGGCAAATACACATTCGCGTCCTCGGGGCAGGGCACCTCGCTGCATCTTTCCGGCGAACTGTTCAAGGTCATGACCGGCACCGACATGCTGCACGTGCCCTACAAGGGCGGCGGCCCCGCGCTCACCGACGTGATCGGCGGCCAGGTGCACATGACCTTCGGCAACATGCCCACCGTGATCGGCCAGGCGAAGGGCGGCAAGGTGCGCCCGATCGCCGTGACGTCGCTCGAGCGCTGGTTCACCGCGCCCGAGATACCTGCCATCGCCGAAACCGTGCCGGGGTTCCAGGCCATGTCCTGGCACGGCGTCGCGTTCCCGGCCGCCACGCCGCCTTCGATCGTGGAAAAGCTCTCCGCCGCGATCCAGCGCGCGATGGCCAGCACCGAGATGCAGGAGAAGTACGCCGCCGGTGGGTCGAAAGCCACCGCCATGACGCCGCAGCAGTTCGCCGCCTTCATCAAGGAAGAGACCGAACGCTGGGCGCCGGCGATCCGCGCCTCCGGCGCCAGGGTCGAGTAGCTAGGGCTTCCGGTACTCGAAATCGAAGCGGTGTTCGACGCCGCCTTCGAGCGTGATCTTGAGGAACGCCTTGCCCGGCGGATCGTCCGCATTGATGCCCCACGATCCGGAAATGGTCCCGTTGGAGACATCTTTTTCGCGCTTCAGGCTGATGCTCTTGCCGTCAGGCGAAATCTCGTGGCCCGCCCGGATACTCCACTTCGCCGGCGCCGCAAGCGTCAGTTGCTCGGTGTACTTGATTCTCGCCAGGCTCGTCTTGAGGGCGAGCCGCCAGGCGTAAACCTGCCCTTCGCGCAGGGGCAGGGTGTAGGTCGGCGTGAATTGCGTGGTGCCGTCGGCATGCTTTTCCACCAGGCCGAATTCGGCGCCCAGGATTTCCACCGCGGGCCGCGGCGGCTCGCCGCATGCGGCGAGCAGCCCGAGCAGCAGAAGGGTGCCGACGCGCAATCTAAGCGCCCAGCAATGCGGGTGAAGGCTTTATTTCGCCGCGTTCCACCCGCGTCACGATTTCCGTCAGCTTCACGTGGCTCGGCGCGGGCACGCCCACCGCGGCGCCTTTTGCCGCGATGAAGCCGTTCATGGCCTCGATTTCGGTGCGCCGGCCTTTCAGGATGTCCTGCGCCATCGAGGGACGCTGGATGTCGGCGCGCGGATTGGCGTCGGTCTTCGGCACGAGAGCGGCTTCGGCTTCCGCCAGTGCAGCGGCGTCGCCCTCGGCCGCGAGCGCGAGGCGTTCGGGGTCCAGGCCGCGCACTTTCTCCAGCGGGAAGCCGAGCGCCTGGCCGACGCGGATGCCTTCGCCGGCGAGCTTGATCTGGAAGCGGCGGATGACCGGGTTGCGCAGGCAATCGGGGGAAGTGAGGCCGGTGGCGGCGGTGACGCCGTTGCCCATGCCGTTCTGTACCAGCTTCGACCAGCGCTCGCCCCACAGGTTGGTGGTGACTTTCGCGCTGTCGATGCCGCGGAACCACTCGGCCAGCTCTTCGACGCGCTTCGTCACGCGCCCGTGCGGCTCGCCGATACGGAATATGGTGTACTTGTCGCCGCCTTTCGGCATCGTCCTGCGAATGCGGGCCGCTTCATAAAGGTCCACCGAGATCATCGACGCGACCGCGCCGACGGTGCGGCCCCAGCCGACCACGCCGGCGATGGTTTCCTCGTTGAGGCAGTTCTGCAGCGATACGACGAAGCCTTCGGGCGTGAGGTAGGGCTTGATCAGCGCGGTGGCCCAGGCGGTGTCGTAGGACTTGACCGCGACCATCGCGATGTCCACCGGCTGCTTCGCCAGCGACTGCACCTCGGTGAGGTGGAGCGTCTTCGCGCTTTTGACGACAAATCTTTCCTCAGGCGTCATCCCGTCCAGCTCCAGGCCGCGCGCACGGATCGCCTCGACGTGCTCGGGCCAGGCGTCGATCAGGGTCACGTCGTGCCCGAGGTGCGCGAGCGTCCCGCCGACGTACCCGCCCAGTGCGCCTGCCCCGACGATGGCTATTCGTTTTTGCATTGCGTCATAATAGACTTTAATTACCCATGGACGCACACCGACCGAAATACCAATCGATCAAAGTCTTGCCATTAGCGGGTGCGCTCGGCGCCGAAATCCTCGGCGTCGATCTGAAGACGCTCCAGGATGATTCCGGCTGGCAGGAAATCCATCGTGCCTTCGTCGAATATTCGGTGATCGTGTTCCGCGACCAGGACCTCTCGCCCGAGAGCCTCATGCGCGTAGGTGCCAAGTTCGGCGAACCCTGCCACTACCCGTTCGTGGTCGGCATGGAGGGCTACCCGTTCATCTTCGAAGTCGTGAAGGAACCCGAAGAGACGAGGAATTTCGGCGGCGCCTGGCATTCCGATACCACCTACCTCAGGCAACCGCCGCTCGCGACCCTGCTCTACGCTGTCGAAACGCCGAGCCACGGTGGCGACACGTTGTTCGCCAACACCCGCGCCGCCTACGACGCGTTGTCGGAGGGCATGCGCAAGACCGTGGACACGCTCATCGGCGTCAACAGCGCCGAGCTCAAGTACGGCGGCGGGCGCACCGCCATGCACAAGAAAATCGGCAGCATGAAAATCCACGACACCGATGCGGCGGACCAGTACATCTCCGAGCACCCGATCGCGCGCACCCACCCGGAAACCGGCCGCAAGGCGCTCTACGCGAGCCGCGGCCACACCACGCACTTCAAGGGCATGACCGAAGAGGAGAGCGCCCCCTTATTGAATTTTTTAGCTCAACATCAAACAAAACCTGAATTTACCTGCCGGGTGCGCTGGGCGCCGGGCACGCTCACGGTCTGGGACAACCGCTGCACCCAGCACAACGCGGTCAACGATTATCACGGCCAGCGCCGGCGCATGCGGCGCCTGACGGTGGGCGCGCAGACGCCACGCTAGGAGAGGATGCACCGATGATGCAGCTGCACTACTACCCCGGCAACGCCAGCTTCGCGCCGCACCTGCTGCTCGAAGAGCTGGGCGCAGCCTTCGAGCTGGTGCACGTGGACCGCACGGTGGGCGCGCACAAGACGCCCGCTTACCTGAAGCTCAACCCCAACGGCCTCATCCCGGTGCTGGTGGACGGCGACCTGGTGCTCTACGAAACCGCGGCGGTGTGCCTGCACATCGCGGACAGCCACCCACAGGCGGGGCTCGTGCCGGCGCTCGGTACGCCGCAGCGCGCGCATTTCTACAAATGGCTCGCCTGGATGACCAACACGCTGCAGGCCGCGATCATCATCTACTACTACCCGGACCGCTGGCTGAACGAAGGCAACAAGTCGGGCGCGGCGGAACTGAAATCGCACGCCGAAGCGAAGATTGGCGCGATGCTGGACCAGCTCGATGCGCATTTCGCCGCGCACGGCAAGGACTGGTTCCTCGGCGAGCGCTACAGCGCGCTCGACCCCTATGCGTTCCTGATGTGCCGCTGGACGCGCGGCTTCGCTCGCCCGGCGCGCAGCCTCGCGCACCTGGGCCCCTTCCTGCAGCGCATGCTCGCGCGCCCCGCCGTGCAGCGCGTGCTGGCGAAAGAAAAGCTGGCTTCGCCCTACGTCTGAACATGGCCAAGGGCAAAAGCTCCCTCAAGCGTGCGGCGCCGAAGAAGCGCGCGCGCAAGGCGGCAGCAGGTTCACGCGGCCTGCTGCCGGGCGAATGTGAATTGGAAGATCTTGATTCATCTACGCTTGAGGTAAAGGCAAGGATAGAAAAGGAAGGCGGCCTGGTGCTGGCCGCCTACCGCGATCCGCTCGGCAAGAACGCCCTCGTGCTCGCCGTCCTGCCGCTGGACAAGGTCGAGCCGACGCCGTTCCAGCGCGACGTCTCCGACATGCACCACAAGCGGCTTGCCGACGTCATCGACAAGACCGGCTTTTTCCTCGACCCGATCATCGCCATCACGGCGCCGAAAACGGGATTCTGGACGCCGAACGGCGGCCACCGCCTCGCCGCGATGCGGCGCCTGGGCGCGAAATCGCTCACTGCGCTGGTGGTGCCCAGGCGCGAGCTGGCCTGGCAGATCCTCGCGCTCAACACCGAGAAGGCGCACAACCTGAAGGAAAAGTCCCTCGAGGTGATCAGGATCTATCGCGGCTTGATGGAAGAGGATGCTTCCAAAGCTGAGAAGAGCTTCTCCTTCTACCTGGAGGAAGCCTCGTTCGTGACGCTGGGGCTGTGCTACGAGAAAGTGCCGCGCTTCAGTGGCGGCGCGTACAACTCGATTGTGAGAAGGTTGTCGGGTTTTTCCGATGAGTCTTTAAATAAAAGTGTAAAAACGAGAGAAAGACACTCGGAACTATTGCTCGATCTGGATTCGAAAGTGGCCGAAGCCGTGGCCAAGCTGAAAGTCAAGGGCTTCGTCAGCCCTTACCTGAAGGCGTTCGTGGTGGCGCGCATCAACCCGCTGCGCTGGATCCAGGGCGAGCCGCCGCCGCTGGAAGAAGTGCTGAAGACCATGCGCGAACGGGCAGGGAAGTTCAACGTCGACAAAATCAAGCAGGAAGACATCGCATCCTCCGGTGGTGGCGTGAAGGACGACGCCGATTGACGGCGTCATAGGGGACGCCGCCGACTAGGCGCTGAGGGCCTCGCGCACGAACTCCAGGCGATCCTGGCCGAAGAACATGTCGTTGCCGACGAACATCGTGGGCGCGCCGAATACGCCGCGCTTCACCGCCTGGTCGGTGAGTTCGATCAGCCGCGCCTTCACCTCCGCGTCGCCGGCCAGCGCGGCGAAGGCCGCGGCATCGAAGCCCGCTTTCTGCAGCGTCGCGCCGACCACCGCCGGATCGCCGAGATCGCAGGGCTCGACCCACATCGCGCGGTACATGACCTCCACGTAGCGCTGGAACTGGCCGGGCTGGCGCATCTGCAATCCCACCGCGCCGCGCATCAGCGTCAGCGTGTTGATGATGAAGTGCGGATTTTTCTCCAGCGGCACGCCGTAGCGCCGCGCCCAGCGGGACATGTCATCGAACATCCAGGCGCCCTTGGCCTTGATCAGCACCGGGCTCTGGTTGCCGGTGGCCTTGAATATGCCGCCCAGCAGCATCGGGCGCCAGGCGATCTGCGCTGCGCATGCCGCCGCGATTTTCGGTAGCTGGGTGTAGGCGAGGTAGGCGGTAGGGCTGCCGAAATCGAAGTAGAAATCGACCTGCTTCTGCGCGGCGGGCGGGCTCATGCGCCAGCGCCTCTACTGCTTGAGCACCCGGCCGATGACCTCGGCGAGCTGGTTCTTGCTGTAGGGCTTGGTGATGTAGCCGTCGGCGCCGAGGGCGAGTCCGTTGCGAATGTCGACCAGCTCGGCCTTCGCCGTGAGCAACACGATCGGCAGCGTGGAGAATTCCGGACGGCCGCGCAGTTGCGCGAGGATGTCGAAGCCGTTGCCGTCCGGCAGCATGACGTCGAGCAGCATCAGGTCCGGGCGCGCCTGCTGGCGCAAATAGCGCGAGAGCGCTTTCGCGCGATCGACGCTGTGCACCTGGTAGCCCGCCATGGTCAGGCGCAGTTCGCCGAGCGCCAGCTGGTCGGGATCGTCCTCCACCAGCAGGATCACGGTGTCGGCCGGCGCCTTGGCGATCGGCGGCAGGTTGGCGATGCGCTCCGCCGCGAGAAAGGAACCCGAGCGCAGCAGCGTCGCGCTGCCGATGACCGTTGTCTTGGCGAGGCGCTTCCTGTCCTCGTCGGTCAGTGGCGGCAGCAACGGCAGGCGCGCGCCGGTGAAGGTGATCGAGTCGAGCTCGCCCGCCTCGTGCGACTCGACCATTTTCAGGTCCTCGAGCTCCTTCAGCCACTCGCCGATCATCTGGTCGGAGAAGCGGCGCAGCCGCCCGCGGATCACTTCCTCGTGGCCGCCGACCTCGATCATGGCGAGGAGCCGCCGGTAGTCCTGGGGAAAATTGACCTCGAGGGGGAAATCCCCTTCGCCAACTTCCGACGCGAGGGCGTCCTGGCCTGCGGCGGTGAGGGAATAAACTAGGGACATGGGTCGGGATTTTCTACGATTCGGCGTCCGCCGCCTAGCAGTTTGTTGAAATCCGGCTCAGCCCCGCGCTTTTTTGACCGCGGACACCACCCCTACGACTGCCGCGCCGGCGAGGATTCCGACTACTGCATCTGCGAGGAACGACAGCGCGCCGGTCCAGCCGAGCAGGGTTTCGCCCAGCCCCGGAACGCCATGCACGAGGATGCCGCCGCCGACCAGGAACATCGCCGCGGTGCCGGCGATAGTCAGGAACTTCATCAGGTAGGGCGCGGCATTGATGATTTTCATTCCTATTGCTTTTGCCAGTATGTTTTCACGGCGGTTCAGGTAAAAACCAAAATCATCCAATTTCACAATAAGCGCGACGACACCGTAGACCCCGATCGTCATCAGCACGGCGATGCCGGCGAGGACTGTCAGTTGAGTGAGGAAGGGCGAGGCCGCCACCGTGCCCAGCGTGATGACGATGATTTCGGCCGAAAGGACGAAATCGGTGCGTATCGCGCCGCGGATTTTTTCCTTTTCGAACGCGACCAGGTCTACGGCCGGGTCCTGCAGGGCGTGCACCAGTTCGGCGTGGTGCGCCTCGTCTTCGGCCTTGCTGTGGAGGTATTTATGCGCCAGCTTCTCGAAGCCTTCGTAGCACAGGTATGCGCCGCCCAGCATCAGGAGCGGCAGCACCGCCCAGGGCGCGAACGCGCTGATGGCGAGCGCGGAGGGCACCAGGATCAGTTTGTTCACCCCCGAGCCCTTCGCCACCGCCCAGACCACCGGCAGTTCGCGGTCGGCCTTGACGCCCGCGACCTGCTGGGCGTTCAGCGCCAGGTCGTCGCCCAGCACGCCGGCGGTCTTCTTCGCCGCCACCTTGGTGAGGATCGCGACGTCGTCCAGCACCGTGGCAATGTCGTCGATCAGCGCAAGCAAGCTGCTTCCGGCCATGGCCCGATGCTGCCAGAAATCGCGCCAAGCCGTAGGATAGAGGCCAATGGCGGCACCAACCGACGACCAATCCGTAGCCCAGCGCGTGCTGGAGCACATCGAGCGCGGCACCACCGACGCCGGCGCCGAGGTATGGCGCGAACCGGTGGCCAATTACCGTTCCGAGAACCGCCTCGCGCTGGAGCTCGCGCGCGTCTTCCGCCGCGTGCCGACGCCGTTCTGTCCGTCAGCTTCGCTGCCGCAGGTGGGCTCTTATGTCGCGCGCGAAGCCGCGGGCGTGCCCCTGGTCGTGGTGCGAGGGGCGGATGGCAAGGTGCGCGCGTTCCGCAACGCTTGCCGCCACCGCGGCACGCAGGTGGCGAGCGGCGCGGGCTGCGCCAAGTCCTTCGTCTGCCCGTACCACGCCTGGACCTACGAACTGGACGGCAGGCTGCGCCATGTGCCGCACGAAGAAGGTTTTCCGGGCCTCGACAAGAAAACGCATGGTCTCGTGCCGGTGCACGCCGAAGAACGGCTCGGACTTGTCTTTGTCACTCAAGAAGCAACTAACCTTGAAGCCGACGAATTGCCAGTTCTGTTACGCCCTCAGCAACAACTCTATGCTGCCGCCGAGTTCGAGGTCGCCGCCAACTGGAAAATCCTGCTCGAAGGCTTCATCGAGGGCTACCACATCCGCTTCACCCACCCCGAGAGCTTTTTCCCCTACGGTTTCGACAACCTGAACCTGATCGACCTCTACGGCCGCAGCGGCCGCATCACCTATCCATTCCGCCGCATCAAGAAGCTCGAATCCGTGCCGCACGGCGAGCGCAAGGTGGAGGGACTGCTGACCTACGTCTACCACGTGTTCCCGAACGTCCTCATCACCATCCTGTCGCGCCACACCAACGTCGTTATCCTCGAGCCGCTGTCCCTGGACCGCACGCGGCAGATCACCTACACGCTGAGCAACGACGCGGGCGAAGAGGCGCTGGCGGAAGCCAAACGCGACCAGGACTTCGTCGGCAACACAGGCTCGGTCGAGGATCGCGCCGTGGTGTCCTCCATCCAGCGCGGCATCAAGAGCGGCGCCAACGAGGTTTTCACCTTCGGCCACTTCGAGAGCGCGATCGTGCACTTCCACCGGTCGCTGGACGCGGTGCTCGGCGCCTAGGCCTTGCTCAGGCAGACTAGCAGCAGTTCCAGCGCCCGGCGCGTGAACTCCTGCATGTTCGCCTCGCGATCGGCGCTTGCCGTTTCCACCGTGACCACCATCTCGTGCGGGCCGCTCACCGCGATGCAGGCGTGGCCGGGCGCATCGCCGTAGCTGTTGCCGGTGGGGCCGCTCGCGCCGGTCTCGCTCAGTCCCCAGGTGGCGCCGAGTTTCTCGCGCACCCGCTTGGCTAGCAGCTGCGCGTAAGGCTCGCTCGCCGAGCGCATGCCCTTCATTTCCTGATTCTCGATGCCCATCAGTGCCGTGCGCCCGGCCTTGGTGTAGATGATCGCGCCGCCGAGATAAAACGCCGAGGCGCCCGGCACCGCGACCAGCGCGGCATTGATCAGCCCGCCGGCTGAGGATTCCGCGACCGCGATGGTGTGCTGCTTCGCTTTCAGCGCGGCGCCGATCGCGCCAGCCAATTCGTTCAGTTCACTCATCCCTACTTCGTGCGCACCAGCACGGCTTCGACTTTTTCCAGCGGAATCGCGGCGTCGAAGAACTCCCGGCCCGAGAGTGCGCCGAGCACCACCAGCTTGGCGGTCACTTCGCGCACGATGCCGGTGAGCTCCTGGCCGCCGCTCAGGCGCACTGTGGCGGGCTTGCCCTTGCGCGCCGCGAGCACCGATTGCACGGAATCGCTGGCCGAGACGCTCAGCTCCTGCGCCTGCGCGGGCAGGGCTGGCAGGAGGGACGCGATGACGACGGACAAGACAGCGATCAGCTGGCGCATGAGGAATCTCCCGTTGGGTAAGCACGACAATTCTAGTGCAGCCCGCGCAAGTAGAATGCAGCTTCCATGCTGAGCGCAGCCGACAACGAAACCCTGGTCCGCACCGGCGCGGGCACGCCGATGGGCGAGTACTTCCGGCGCTACTGGCTGCCCGTCGCCCTTTCCCGCGAAATGCCTTCTCCGGACAGCCCGCCGATCCGCGTCAAGGTGATGGGCGAGGACCTGGTCGCCTTTCGCGACACCAACGGCAAAATCGGACTGCTCGAGCCTCGCTGCGCGCACCGCGGCTCGAACCTGTTCTTCGGGCGCAACGAGGAGTGCGGCCTGCGCTGCATCCACCACGGCTGGAAGTACGACGTCGAAGGCAAGTGCGTGGACATGCCGAACGTCGAACCCGACGCCGGCATGCGCGGCAAGATCTCCATCAAGGCCTATCCGACGCGCGAATACGGCGAGATGGTATGGGCCTATTTCGGGCCTCGCGAGGTGATGCCCGAGCTGCCGCAGCTCGAGCACGGCCTCCTGCCCGACTCGCAGCGCTACGTCACCAAGCGGCTCCAAGCCTGCAACTGGGCGCAGTCGATGGACGGGGCCCTGGACACCGCGCACTTCTCCTTCCTGCACATGCCGGCGCCGCAGGTCGCGGCCAACTCCAGCGCCAACATCGCCGCCGATGAGGCGCGCATCCGCTGGCTGCGCAACGATCCGATGCCGCAGTTCACCGTGATCGAGCACCCCGTCGGCTTCGTCGTCGGCGGCGCGCGCAAGGCCGACGGCCAGGACCTCTACTGGCGCATCACCCAGTTCATGCTGCCCTCGCACTCCATCACGCCCTCGGCGATGCCGGGCGAGATCTACTACGGTTACACCTGGGTGCCGGTGGACGACGAGTCCTGCTGGATCTACATCTACGGCTGGCACCCGGGCCGGCCGATCTCGAGCGAGGAGCGCGCGACGTTCGACAAGGGCGGCTACGGCCAGTTCGCCGAGCTGGGGCCGGGCTACGTGCCGCTGCGCAACCGCTCGAACGACTACCTCATCGACCGCGAGGAGCAGAAGCACCGTTCCTTCACCGGCATCCGCGGCGTCGCCGAGCAGGACACCATGGCGCAGGAAAGCCAGGGCGTCATCGCCGACCGC
>CAZTSJ010000187.1:0-4141 GCA_964616875.1 uncultured Bordetella sp.
ACCAGCTTGCCGGGCAGCGTCGCCACGCCCGAGCCCTTCTTGCGCTCGAACTTCTTGCCCTTGGAGAGGCGCGCCAGGGCCTGTTCGATCGCCAGCTCGACGATTTTCCTGCCCTCGTCCGGGTGCTGGCTGAGCCAGAGCTCGAAAGCGTCGCGCACGCACAGCTCCAGCAGCTTGGCGGCGTGGCGCGTGGTGAGCTTTTCCTTGGTCTGGCCGTGGAACTGCGTGCGCACCAGGCGCACCGAGAGCGTGAAGCAGGCGCGCTGCCAGAGATCGTCCGCGATCAGCCTGACGCCCTTGGGATGCAGCGTGCGCGTTTCCATGAACGCGCTCAGGGCGTCGAAGATGCCGTTGCGGAAGCCCGCCTCGTGCGTGCCGCCCGAGCGCGTCGGGATCAGGTTGACGTGGCTGTCGGCGAAGATGTCGCCCTCGGCGACCCAGCCGATGGCCCACTCGGCGCCTTCGCCGGCTTCGATCTCGGCGAAATCGGCCGCGGCTTTCTCGTCGAAATGGCGCGCGCCGCCGAAGAGCGGCGCCACCATCTCGCGCCCATCCAGCATGCGCTCGAAGTACTGCGCCATGCCTTTTTCGAAGCGCCAGCTCTGGTCCGCTTTGCCTTCTACTTTCAGGATCGTGGTCAAGCCCGGCAGCAGGTAGGCCTTGGAGCGGATCAGGTGCTCGAGCTCGCCCATCGGAATGTTGGGCGAATCGAAATACTTCGGATCCGGCCAGATGCGCACCACCGTGCCGGTACGCTTGTCTTTTATTTTTTCACTACGTAATTTATTTTTTAATTCCCCAGCCTCGAAAGCGATGCTGTGTTTCTTGCCATCCCGGTACACCGTCACTTCACAACGCTTCGAGAGCGCGTTCGAGACCGCGACGCCGACCCCGTGCAGGCCGCCCGAGATGTGATAAACGGCTTCGCCGGATTTGGCGAACTTGCCGCCCGCATGCAGCATGGTGAAGGCGACCTCCACCGCCGGCTTGCCCTCTTCCTTGTGGATGTCCACCGGCACGCCGCGGCCCTCGTCCTCGACCTGGACCGAGCCGTCCTTGAACACGTTCACGGTGATTTTCTTGCCAAAGCCCGCCAGCGCCTCGTCGACGGCGTTGTCGATCGCCTCCTGCACGATGTGCAGCGGGTGGATCGTATGGGTGTACATGCCCGGCATGCGCCGGACCGGCTCCAGCCCCTTCAGGGCCTGGATCGCGGAGGCGTCGTAAACCTGCTGTTTGGCCATGTATTTAGTGGTTATTCAGCCCTGCACTACTAGACATTGTAGCGCCCGCGCAATTGGGATGCGCCAAGGCGTCCCGGCGAATGGACAACCACACCCGCTGTTGCGGCCGATGCCGCGAGTTCCTTGTCGAGGGTTATCAGCGGCGCGGGAAGGCGCAACGCAAGTTCAAGGTAGGAAGCGTCATAGGTACTCAGCCCATGCCGGTCCGCCAAGGCGCTGATTTGCCGGAGATCGTGAACGATCGTATCGACACGTATCAGGAGTTGCGCCGCCTCATCCAACACCTGAAGGCGCTCTGCACGCGTTAGCCGGCGCCTTTTCTCCGCAACCAGGAGCGCATTGGGAAACTCCAGCCGCCACACCGATGGCACCCAGCACTCTTCGTTGGCCGCCACCTGCAGCGCCGTATCAGTGAAGCTCGTGCGTTCATCCGGGAAGAACCATGAAAGGCAGACAGACGAATCAAGCACCAGCGGCATCAATAGCGCCTTCCGGCCTTGATCAGCTCCGAGATCGTAGTGCCGGGGCCTGCAGGCTTTCCACGGCCGACCCGCGTGCGCTTTATCTCTTCGATCAAAGCGCTCATTCGTTCCGACGCGTCGTCGGGTTTCACAGCGATCATCAGTGCGACTGCCTTACCACGCCGCGTGATGGTGACGCTCTCCCCCGCTTCGACTTTGTCGAGCAGCTCGGCGAGCTTGGTTTTCGCCTCGAAAGCACCAACGACGATCCCCATGCCCTTCTCCAACTAGTCAACCAGTTGGCAGGATACGCCGGGATGTTCGGCCTGTAAAGCCGGCTAGCGCCCTTTGAAGTCCGGCTTGCGCTTCTCGTGGAACGCGCGCACGCCTTCGCGCCGGTCCTCGGTATCCACCAGGCGGTTGTACGCCTCGATCTCGAACCGATAGCCGCTGGCGAGATCCATCTGCAGGCCGTAGTGGATCGCCTTCTTCGCCTGGCGCACCGACAACGGCCCGTTCTCGGCGATGGCCTGCGCCGTGGCAAGCGCCTCCTCGAGGAGCTTCGCGGGTTCGCAGAGGCGGTTGACGAGGCCCCACTCGAGGCCCTCCGCGGCGGAAAACGGCCGTGCGGTCAGGATCAGTTCCTTCGCGCGGCGCTCGCCCACCGCGCGCGGCAGGTTCTGCGTGCCCATGCCGCCGGGCATGATGCCGAGGCGGGTTTCCGATTGCGCGAAGCGCGCCTCCGGGACCGCATACATGAAGTCGCAGCACAGCGCAATTTCCAGGCCGCCGCCGAAAGCGTGCCCGTTGACCGCGGCGATGACCGGCAGCGTGCACTCGACGAGCGCCATGAAGGCGCGCTCGAAAATTTCGTGCTGGGCCTGCCACTCGGCCTGCGTCATGCCGTCGCGCTCCTTCAGGTCGCCGCCGGCGCAGAACGCGCGATCGCCCGAGCCGGTGAGCACGACGCAGCGCAGGTTGCCCGGTTCGGCCGTGAGGCGCGACCACAAATCGAGCAGGTCGCGGCCCATCTGCGTGTTCAGCGCATTCAGGACTTCGGGCCGGTTGAGCCGCACCAGCAGGACGCGCTCACCCTGCGGCTCCAATTCCAGCGTTTGATATTTTTGCGGATTCAATTTCGCAGCAAACCCGCCTCGCGCAGGTACTTTTGCGCGCCCGGATGGATCAAGTCGGCGCGCGGCGCGGCGGCGGCGATGTTCGCCGCGGTGCTCTCCTTCGCCTGCTCGAGGCGCGCCGCCATCGGCCCTTCGGCGCGGTGCAGAGCGCGGGCGAGAAGATAGCCCTGCTCCTCCGTCAGGCCGGCCCGGGCGAGGACAAAACTCCAGGAACCCACCGAAGGCACCGCCGCATCCTGCCCCGGATAACTCTTCGCCGGCAGCGTCACCGCCTGCAGCGAAGGATTCTTCGCGAGGATGCGCTTCACCTCCTCCGGGTTCGGACCGACGAAGCGGCCGCCCGCTTTCGCGATCGCGGTGAACGCGGGCCAGCCCACGCCCGCGCCCCAGAGCGCGGCGGCGCGCCCATCCGCCAGCATGGGCGGCCCATCCGCGGCTTTTTCGAGGGTTATTTCAGCAATTTTTATTTCCAGAGAACTCAGGACCAAGCGACCCAGAACAGTAATTCCCGAGCCCTGGGTTCCCAGCACCACCGGCTTGTCCTTGAGATCCGCGATCGAGCGCACCGGGCTATCCGCCTTGACCACGAACATGCCGGGCGAGGAATACATCGCCGCGACGATGCGCAGCTGCGTGCCCGGTTTCGCAAGTGCCGCGCTGGCGAGTTCCCCCGCCACCAGGCCGAGGTCGAGTTTGCCCGCCTCGAGCAGCGGCACGTTCTCGCCGCTGCCCCTGGTATTGCGCGTCTCGATGCGCAGCCGGGGCTCCTGCGCGTTCAACATCTCGGCGTAGGCGTCACCGTAGACGGGGAAGCCGCCGCCGGGCGTTGCTGTACCGAGGATCAGGCTGAACACCATGGAATTCATCGCTTCAGGTCCATCAGTTCATACCCTCCCAAGCGCCGTCACAGCCTGAAGGATAGCAGCGCGCGCCTGGCCGAGGATCATTCCCTTCCAGAGTTCGGTGTCGGTGTAGAACGCATCGCGCATCGTGCGCTCGATGTCCGCGCGCAGCGCCGCGGGCGCATCGGGATGGATTTCGAGCCAGTGCGCGCCGCGCAGGGCCTGCAGCACCGCGTCGAACGGCACCGTGCCGTACTCGAGGCCCAGGAGCGTGAACTCCGGGGTGATCTCCGCGCCGGCGCATTCGTCGTGGACGCACAGCGCCGCCGAGCCCTTGACTTCCGCGGACGCCGAACCACCGTCGTAGTACGACATCACGTCAGCGCCGTACCAGGCGCGCGTACGCGCGAAGTCGGCGGCATCGTTGCGGCCGGCAAAGATTTTCTCGCCGTGGCCGG
>CAZTSJ010000188.1:0-11971 GCA_964616875.1 uncultured Bordetella sp.
AGGGTTTTGAGCGCCATCGTGGCGAGCGCCGCCGCCACCGAAAACAGTGCGTAGTGCTCGAGCGGACGCTCCGCGGCCATGGGCGCGGCTAAGCGGTCCGCAAGATTGCTGGACTGGCCTCCTTAACGTCCTTAAGGCCGCACAGGGCCATGGTCACGTCCAGTTCCTTCTGGATGATCTCCAGCGCCTGCGTCACGCCCGCCTCGCCACGCGCGCCGAGGCCCCAGGCGAAGGCTTTGCCGATCATGGTGCCTTTTGCGCCCAGCGCCAGCGCCCGCAGCACATCCTGCCCGGACTGGATGCCGCCGTCGAAGAGCACTTCGACTTTGTCGCCGATCGCCTGCACGATTTCAGGCAGCGCGCGGATCGAGGACACCGTGCCATCCAGCTGTCGGCCGCCGTGGTTGGAGACTACGATCGCATCTGCCCCAGCGGCGGCGGCGAGCTTCGCATCCTCCACGTCGAGGATGCCTTTCAGGATCAGCTTGCCGCCCCAGCGCTGCTTCACCCATGCGACGTCGTTCCAGCTGAAGGTCGGGTCGAACTGGCCCGCGATCCACTGCGACAGCGTGCTGAGGGTGTCGGCGCCCTTGATCTGCCCTTCGAGGTTGCCGAAGGATTTTCTCTTACTTTGCAATACATTGAAAGTCCAGGAAGGCTTGCAAAGCACATCGAAAAGATTCGCCAGCGTCAGCTTCGGCGGCACGGTAAGGCCGTTCTTGATGTCGCGGTGGCGCTGGCCCTGGATCTGCAGGTCGAGCGTGAGGACCAGCGCCGAGCACTTCGCCGCCCTGGCACGGTCGATGAGCGAGGCGGCGAAGCCGCGGTCGCGGAAAACGTAGAGCTGGAACCAGAACGGTTTGCTGACCGCGCCCGCCACGTCCTCGATGGAGCAGATCGACATGGTGGAGAGCGTGAACGGGACGCCGAATTTCTCCGCGGCGCGTGCGCCCAGAATTTCGCCGTCGGCCCAATTCAGGCCTGTGAGGCCGACGGGCGCAATCGCCACCGGCATGGCTACGGCCTGCCCGAGCATCGTGCTGCGGGTGGAGCGCTGGTCGACGTTGATCGCCACGCGCTGGCGGAATCTCAGCGCATCGAGGTCGTTCTTGTTCGCCTGCAGCGTGCCTTCGTCGTAGGAGCCGCGGTCGACGTACTCGAAGATTGCTTTCGCCACGCGTTTCTTCGCCAGCTGGCGCAGGTCTTCGATATTGGTGACCACAGGCATGGGGTCCAGTGTTTCACATCGTGGGATACAATGCCACCCCCGTGCCCGCCTCGAAAAGCGAACAGAAAAACCCGATCCAGGTCATCGCGCGGATGATGAAGCTGCTCGACGTGCTCGCCGCCCATCCGGAGCCCCTCGGCCTGAAGCAGGTCGCGCAGTACACCGGCCTGCACCCTTCCACTGCGCACCGGATCCTCTCGGCGATGTCGGCGGACCGCATCGTCGATCGCGTCGAGCCTGGCAGCTACCGGCTCGGCATGCACCTGCTGGAGCTGGGCAACCTCGTCAAGTCGCGCATCAACGTGCGCGAAATGGCGCTGCCGGTGATGCGCGAACTGCACGCGCAGATCGGCGAAACGGTGAACCTCTCGGTGCGCCACGACGACGAGATCGTCTACGTCGAGCGCACCTCCTCGGGCCGCTCGGCGATGCGCGTGGTGCACGTGATCGGCACGCGCGCCGCGCTGCACATCACGGCGGCGGGCAAACTTTTCCTCCTCGAGGAAGGTTTCGCCAGGCTGCGCGAGTACGCCAAGCGGACGGGACTGGCCGCGCATACCAAGAACACGCTCAGCAGCCTGCCGCTCCTCGAGCGCGAACTCGAGCGCATCCAGCGCCAGGGCTGGGCCACCGATGCCGAGGAAGCCGAACTCGGCGTGCGCTGCGTCGCCGCCGCGGTGCGCGACGACGCCGGCCTGCTCATCGCGGCGCTGTCGATCTCCTCGCCCGCCGAGCGCATGAAGACGACCTGGGGGCCGCTGGTGAAGGAGTCCGCCGAGCGCATCGGCCAGGCGATCGGCCACCGCAGGGACGGCACGCGGATCGGTGCCGCTTAGTTCGCCGTGAGGCCGTGCAGGGCGAACATCGCCTTCGGATCAAGCCAGACCTTTTCGCCCCTGAAGCCCGCCTTCGCAGCCAGCGCACGAAAACCTTCGATCGAATACTTGTAGGAATTCTCGGTGTGGATCGTCTCGCCCGCCTCGAAGGAAAAGCGGTGGCTGCCGACGTTCACGGCCTGGGCCACGAGCGAGACGAGGTGCATCTCGATGCGGCCCAGCGCGGCGTTGTAGAACGCATAGTGGCGGAAGCGGTGCAGCTTGAAATCGCCGCGCAATTCACGGTTGATGCGCGCAAGCAGGTTGAGGTTGAACGCGGCAGTGACGCCTTTCGCGTCGTTGTAGGCGGCGTGCAGCAGGTTGGCGTCCTTCTTCAGGTCCACGCCCACCAGCATCGCGCCGTGCGGGCCCACCTGGCCGCGCGTCATGCGCAGGAAGGCCTGCGCTTCCTCAGGCGTCAGGTTGCCGATGGTCGAGCCCGGGAAGTACACCACGCGCCGGCCGCTGGCCTGCGCCACGGGAATTTTAAGCGGCCGCGAGAAATCCCCGTGCACCGGGAGAATATCGAGCCACGCAAAACGCCGCCGCAGCCGGACAGCAGCGCCGCGCAGCGCGTCTGCCGAAATATCCACGGGGATGTAGGCCGCAGGCCGCAGCGCATCGATCATCAGCTGCGACTTCACGCTTTCGCCGCTGCCGTACTCGATCAGCGTGCTGCGTTTGCGGGCGAAGCGCGCGATGGCGCGGATATGCCTGCGCGCGAGGGCGATTTCGGCGCGCGTCGGGTAATACTCCTTCAAACGGCAGATCGCCTCGAACAGGCGGCTGCCGTTGGCGTCGTAGAAGTACTTGGGGGGAAGGGACTTCTGCGGCAGCGACAGGCCGGCGATGACGTCCTCGCGGAAGCTGTCCGCGGGAACGACCGAACTGGAAAACAGGACGCGGCCTAGCCGCGTGGCCCTTTGGCGGAGTTTGCTTCGAGCCACTTTTTGATGCGGTTGGCGTCGCCCACGCGCGAGAGCCTGCCCCAGGAGTCGAGCAGCACCACGATGACTTCGCGCGATTGGAGCCGCACGCGCATCACGAGGCAGCGCCCGGCCTCGCTGATGTAGCCGGTCTTCGACAAACCGATGTCCCAGTTGACGCTGCGCACCAGGCCGTTGGTGTTGCGGTAGCCGAGCGGGCGCCCGGCCGCCATCACGGTGGCGCTGTCGCGGGTCGAGTACTGGCGGATGAGCGGATACTCGTGCGCGGCGGAGACCAGGCGCGCGAGGTCGTGCGCCGTGGAAACGTTGCTCGAGGACAGCCCGGTCGGGTCGACGAAGCGGCTGTCATGCATGCCCAGCGCAATCGCCTTGGCGTTCATCGCCGGCACGAACGCGCTCAGGCCGCCCGGATAGGTGCGCGCGAGCGAGGCCGCGGCGCGGTTCTCCGAGGACATGAGGGCGAGCATCAGGAGTTCGTCGCGCGTCAGCACGGTCCCGGGACGCAGCCGCGAGCGCGTACCCTTCAAGTGGTCGTAGTCCTCGTCGCTGATCGCAACGCGCTGCTCGAGGTTCAGGCCCGCATCGAGGATCACCATCGCCGTCATCAGCTTGGTGATCGAGGCGATCGGCAGCACCATGCCCTGGTTCTTCGCGATCAGCGTCTCGCCGCTCGCCGCATCCTGCACCAGCGCGACGGCGGAGCGCAGGAACACTTCGTCGGACTTTTTCGCGCCCTTCTTCGAGTCGGCGCGCATTTCTCCTGCCTGCGCGAATCCGATGCTCAATGCGCACACCGCCGCCAGCGCGGCGATGGCGACGATTTTCTCCAGGTGGTGCAGGCTGCGTTCCCCGCTCTCGTTCTGCATGTCCGTCGATTCCTGAAAACTGCGCGAGTGTATCCGAACGGAAGGCAAAAATGCAAATAAAAATAAAGGCCTAGCGGCCTTAGTTAACTCAAGTTCAAGCCGACTGGACCTGCGCCAGGACGGCTTCTGCCTGCGCTGCCTGCTGCTGCAGCGCCCACATGCGGGCGTATTCGCCGTCCGCGGCGAGCAGTTCCCGGTGCGTGCCGCGCTCGACGATGCGGCCATGGCTGAGCACCAGGATCGTGTCGGCATCCATGACCGTCGAGAGCCGGTGCGCGATGACCAGCGTCATGCGGCCGACCGCGATGCGCTCCAGTTCGGCCTGGATCGCCTTCTCCGCCTTGGAGTCGAGGGCGGAAGTCGCCTCGTCGAAAATCAGGATGCGCGGGTTCTTAAGCAACGCGCGCGCGATCGCCACGCGCTGCCTCTCGCCCCCGGAGAGCTTGAGTCCTCGCTCGCCGACCATGGTTTCGTACTTCAGCGGCAGGGTCAGGATGAACTCGTGGATATGCGCGGCGCGCGCCGCCTCCTCCACTTCGGCCTCGCTCGCCCCGGTGCGGCCGTAATGGATGTTGTAGCGGATGGTGTCGTTGAACAGCACCGTGTCCTGCGGCACGATGCCGATCGCGGCGCGCAGGCTCGACTGTTTCAGTTCTTTTATATCGGTATTATTCACAAGGATCTTGCCGTCGGTCACGTCGTAAAAACGGAACAGCAGCCGCGCCAGGGTCGATTTTCCCGAACCGGAGTGCCCGACCACGGCGACGCGCTTGCCGGCGGGGATCGTGAAGCTGACGCCCTCGAGTATTTTTCTTTCTTTTTCATAAAAGAAATTCACGTTCAAAAACTCGACTTCGGCAGGCCCCGGCGGCACGTCGGGCGCGCCCGGCCGGTCGTCCACTTCGCGGTTCTCGCGCAGCAGGCGGAACATTTTTTCCATGTCCATGAGCGACTGCTTGATCTCGCGGTACACCATGCCGAGGAAATTGAGCGGGATGTAGAGCTGGATCAAGAGCGCATTGACCAGCACCAGGTCGCCCAGGGTCAGCGCGCCCGAGGTCACGCCGCCGGCGGCGAGGAACATGAGCGCGGTGACCGCCGCGGCGATGACCAGGCTCTGGCCGATGTTGAGCAGCCCGAGCGAGGACTCGAAGCGCACCGCCGCGTCCTCGTACTTGCGCAGGTTCTTGTCGTAGCGCCGCGCCTCGAACTCCTCGTTGCCGAAGTACTTCACCGTCTCATAGTTGAGCAGGCTGTCGATGGCGCGCGTGTTGGCGCGCGAGTCGAGCTCGTTGGCGCGGCGCCGGATCTCGATGCGCCACTCGGTGACCGTGATCGTGAAGCCGATATAGACCACCACCGCGCCGAAGGTCACCGCGGCGAAGCGCCAGTCGAATTTGGTGAGCAGCACCGCCGCGACGAGGGCGAACTCGAGAATGACTGGAATTATCGAAAATAACAAATAAGACAATAAGGTCGAGATCCCTCGCGTGCCGCGTTCGATGTCGCGCGTCATGCCACCGGTCTGCCGGTCGAGGTGGAAGCGCAGCGACAGGCCGTGCAGGTGGCGAAAGACATTGAGCGCGACGCGGCGGATCGCGTGCTGCGTGACGCCCACGAAGACCACATCGCGCAGCTCGCCGAACAGCGTGGTCGAAAAGCGCAGCAGGCCATAGGCCGCCAGCAGCGCCACCGGCACCGCGATCACCGCGAGCCTGGGGTCCAAACCCGGGTTTACCTTATCAACGATTTCCTTCATGACAAGCGGCACGCCGACGTTGGCCAGCTTCGCCGTCACGAGCAGCGACAGCGCCAGCAGCACGCGGCCGCGGAAATCCCACAGGTAGGGCAGCAGCACGCCCACCGAGCGCCATTCGCCTCCCCGCAAGGACTGCGTCGGCGCTGCACTGTGGTGACCTAGGGCTGCCATGGCGAGGGCGATTCTAACTGCGCCGCAACGGCTAAACCCCTTGACGCCGCAGGTGCAAACCCATAACATTCAAACGTTCGTTTGAATCTGGAATCTCCCATGAACCTGCGCTCCGTCAAACCGCCGCACGAAACCCGCACCCGCATCCTCGACGCCGCCGAAGAGCTGTTCATGCAGCACGGCTTTGGCGGCACCTCGATGCGCCAGCTCACCGCCAAGGCCGGGGTCAACCTCGCCGCGGTCAACTACCACTTCGGCTCCAAGGACGCGCTCATCGAGGCGGTGTTCCGGCGCCGGCTCGATCCGATGAATGCGGGCCGCATCGCCGAGCTCGAACGCCTGGAAAAAGAAGCCGGCGGCCGCGCGCTCTCGCCCGAAGCAATCATCCGCGCCTTCGTCGGCGCGAGCCTGCGCATGATCGAGGACGCGAAATGCGGCGGCCGCAACTTCATCCGCCTGCTCGGGCGCACCTATACCGATCCGCACAAGCAGATCCGCGCGCTCATCGGCCAGCTCTACGCCCCGGCGATGGAGCGCTTCAAGAACGCCTTCGAGCGCTCGCTGCCGCAGATGCCGCGCGACGAGCTGGTGTGGCGCCTCCATTTCATGTTCGGCACGCTTGCCTACACGCTCGCCGCCACCGACACGGTGCAACTGATCGCCGGCTGCAAGCCGGAGGATCGCTATGACGCGCGCCTGCTGGAAGCGCGGCTGACCGCGTTCCTTGCCGCGGGACTGCTCGCGCCGCTGCACAACGCCGCAGACGTCAAGAAAGCTGCCTGATCACTGCTGGTTTAGGGGGGTTCCATGCTGGATATCGCCATCTTTGCCGTTGCCACCATCGCGGTCCTGCTGCTGCTCGCCTATTTCCAGGCGCCCATCCTGCTCTGGAGCGTCGCTGCAGGCCTGATGCTCGCCACCTGGGCCGCGGCGCTGGAGTTCCCGGCGCAGGCCAATGCGGTGCTGTTCTTCGTTTACATCCTGATCGCGCCGGTGCTGACCGTCCCGGCGTTGCGCCGGCGCCTCGTGAGCGACCACGTGCTCGCGATTTTCCGCCGCATCCTGCCCGACATGTCGCAGACCGAGAAGGAAGCGATCGACGCGGGCACTGTGTGGTGGGACGCAGACCTGTTTTCGGGCAAGCCGGACTGGAACAAGATGCTGGCGATCCCCGCACCGAAGCTCTCGGCCGAGGAGCAGGCCTTCCTCGACGGACCCTGCGAGGAAGTCTGCGCCATGACCAACGACTGGGAGGTCACGCACGAGTACTACGACCTGCCGCCGCAGGTCTGGCAGTACGTGAAGGACAAGGGTTTCCTCGGCATGATCATCCCGAAGCAGTACGGCGGCCTCGGCTTTTCGGCGATGGGCCACTCGGCGGTGGTGCTGAAGCTCTCGACGCGCTCCAACGCGCTGAGCGTCAGCGTGATGGTGCCCAATTCGCTCGGGCCGGCCGAGCTGCTGCTGCACTATGGCACCGACGAGCAGAAAAACCATTACCTGCCGCGCTTGGCCAAGGGACTTGAAGTCCCCTGCTTCGCGCTCACCAGCCCCGAAGCCGGCTCGGACGCAGCTTCGATTCCCGATTTCGGCGTCGTCTGCCGTGGGACACACCAGGGCAAGGAAGTGCTCGGCATGCGCGTCACCTGGGACAAGCGCTACATCACCCTCGGGCCGATCGCGACGCTGCTGGGTCTGGCTTTCCGCCTCTACGATCCCGAGCATCTGCTTGGTGGCAAAGAAGATCTCGGCATCACTTGCGCGCTGGTACCCACGAATCATCCGGGCGTCATCATCGGCCGGCGCCACCTGCCGCTGAACGCGGTATTCCAGAACGGTCCGAACTCGGGCAAGGATGTCTTCATGCCGATCGACTGGATCATCGGCGGCAAGGACTACGCCGGCAAGGGCTGGATGATGCTGATGGGCTGCCTCGCCGCGGGCCGCTCGATCTCGCTGCCGACATCGTCGGTGGGCGGCGCCAAAGGCCTGGCGCGCAGCACCGGCGCCTATGCGCGCGTGCGCAGCCAGTTCAAGACGCCGATCGGCAAGCTGGAAGGCGTAGAGGAAGCGCTCGGCCGCATCGCCGCCAACTGTTACATGATGGAAGCGGTACGCACCATGACCGCGGGCGCGGTAGACCTGGGCGAGAAGCCCGCCGTGATCTCGGCGATCGCCAAGTACCACATGACCGAGCGGGTACGGAAGATCGTCGACGATGCGATGGACATCCACGGCGGCAAGGGCATCTGTCTGGGTCCCAACAACTGGGTCGGGCGCGGCTACCAGGTGATCCCGGTCGGCATCACGGTGGAAGGCGCCAACATCCTCACGCGCACGCTGATCATTTTCGGCCAGGGCGCGATCCGCTGCCATCCCTACGTGCTGCGCGAAATGCGCGCGGCGAAGGAGATGAAGGGGGTGGAAGCCTCGATCGAGTTCGATGATGCGTTCACTTCGCACATCGGCCACACCCTCGCCAACGGCGTGCGCGCCTTCGTGCATGGCCTCACCAGTTCCCGCCTCGGCCAGGTGCCGCGCGACGGCGCCCCCGAAACCCTGCACTACTACCGCTTCTGCTCGCGCCTCTCGGCCGCGTTCGCGTTCCTCGCCGACGTCTCGATGCTGGCGATGGGCGGCGCGCTCAAGCGCAAGGAGAAGATCTCCGGACGCCTCGGCGACGTGCTCTCGATGCTGTACCTGGTATCGGCGACTCTCAAGCACTACGAGGACCAGGGGCGCATCAAGGAGGACCTGCCGCTGATCCGCTGGGCGGTGCGCGACGCGGCCTACCAGGCGCAGGAGGCGATCGACGCCATCCTGTCGAATTTCCCGGTAAAAAGCCTGGCGACGCTGCTGCGCTGGACCATTTTCCCGCTCGGCATGTCGTTCCGCCCGCCGCTCGATTCGCGCAATCACGAGTGCGCGAAGATCGTGCTCGAACCCGGCGCCACGCGCGACCGCCTGACCGCGGGCATCTACGTCGGCAAGGGCGAATCCGACCCCACCGGCATCCTCGAAGCGGCGTTCCTCGCCACCATCGCCTGCGAGCCGGTGGACGAAAAGCTGCGCAAGGCGGTGAAGAAGGGCAAGCTGGTTCCGCAGCCGGGTGGTGATCTGGGCGCCCTGGCGGTGCAGAACAGGATAATTTCGGCGGAGGAATACGCGCTCTGGCAGCGCAAGGAAGCGCTGCGCAAGAACGTCATCAAAGTGGACGATTTCCCGCAGGACTTCGGCCGCGCCGAAATCGCGGCGAAATTCATGAGGGAGAAGACCCTGACAGACAAAGCCTCTGCGGCAAAGGCGGCCTGAGATGTACGCAAAGCCGATTTACGTAGTCGACGGCGCCCGTACGCCGTTCCTCAAGGCGAAGAACCGCCCCGGCGTGTTCTCCGCGGGCGACCTCGCCACCCAGGCCGGCAAGACCCTGCTCGCGCGACAGAAGTTCGCGCCGCAGGACCTAGATGAAGTGATCCTCGGCTGCGCCGCACCGTCGGTCGATGAGGTCAACATCGGCCGCGTGGTGGCGCTGCGCATGGGCTGCGGGCAGAAAGTCCCGGGCTGGACCGTGATGCGCAACTGCGCCTCGGGCATGCAGGCGCTCGACTCGGGCATCAACAACATCCTCGCCGGGCGCTCGAACCTGGTGCTCGCGGGCGGTGTGGATGCGCTCTCCCGTGCGCCGCTGCTCTACAACGACAAGATGGTCAACTGGTTTTCCGACCTTGCATCGACCCGCTCCACGGGTCAACGACTTTCCACATTTGCAAAACTTCCCTTCAAATCCCTTCTCGCCCCGGTGATCGGGATCATGAAAGGCCTCACCGATCCGATGGTCGGGCTCCTGATGGGCCAGACGGCGGAGAACCTCGCGCACCGCTTCGGAATTTCGCGCGAGCAAATGGATGTTTTTTCAGTTAGATCTCATAAAAGAGTCTGCGCTGCGCAAGACGCCGGCCATCTGGCGGCCGGCGGCGGCGAACTCGAGGCGCTCTACGACGCCAAGGGCGAAACCTTCACGCTGGACGACGGCGTGCGGCGCGATTCGTCGGTAGCGAACCTGGCAAAGCTCAAGCCCTTTTTCGACCGCAAGTTCGGCAACGTCACTCCCGGCAACAGCTCGCAGATCACCGACGGCGGTGCCTGGCTCATCCTTGCGTCCGAAGCAGCAGTGAAACAGCACGGCCTATCGCCGATCGGCCGCATTCTTGATTCCGAATGGGCGGGCCTCGACCCGGCGCAGATGGGCCTCGGGCCCGTGCACGCCGCGACCCCGATCCTCAAGCGCCACGGCTTGAAGCTCGATGGCGTCGATTACTGGGAAATCAACGAGGCCTTCGCCGCCCAGGTGCTGGGCTGCCTCGCAGCCTGGAAGGACGAGAAATACTGCAAGGAGCAACTGGGCCTTGACGCTGCGCTAGGCACCATGGATGAGGAAAAGCTCAACGTCGATGGCGGCGCGGTGGCCTTGGGGCATCCCGTCGGCGCTTCTGGAGCAAGAATCGTCCTTCACATGTTGAAACTCCTGAAAAGAAAAAATGCAAAACGAGGAATGGCCTCTATCTGCATTGGTGGTGGCCTGGGTGGCGCAATGTTGGTGGAGGCAGCCTGATGGACCGCGCCAAAACGATCTACAAGCACTGGCGGCACGAACGCGACGCGCAAAATCTCGTCTGGCTGACCTTCGACAAGCAGAACGAGTCGGCCAACACCTTCTCGCGCGATGCGATCGGGGAACTGTCGGCGGTGCTGGATGACATCGCGGCCGCGAAGCCGCGCGGGCTGGTGCTGCGTTCGGGAAAGGACAGCTTCATCGCCGGCGCCGACATCCAGGAGTTCGCCAACTTCAAGAACGCCGACGACGCGATATCGATGGTGCGTATGGGCTGGGATACCTTCCAGAAGCTGCGCGACCTTCCTTTCCCCACCACGGCGATGGTCAATGGCTTCTGCATGGGCGGCGGCATGGAGATCGCGATGGCCTGCCGCTACCGCGTTGCGCTCGACGATCCGAAGACGCGCTTCGCGCAGCCCGAGGTGATGGTCGGCGTGCTGCCGGCGTGGCACGCGATGGAATGGCTGCCGCAGCTGGTCGGACCGGCCGCCGCGATGGACCTGCTGCTCACCGGCAAGGCGATCAACGCGCGACGCGCGAAGCGCATGGGCCTGGTCGATCAGGCCGTGCCGCTGCGCATTTTCGAAAACACGGCGCGAATGGTGACACTGGAGGCCGCGCCAAGAAAGCCGCTGAGTCTGATGAACCGGCTGATGCTGGGCCCGCTCAAGGGCATCGTCGCATCGCAGGCGCGCAAGCAGGTGGCGAAGAAGGCGCGGCGCGAGCACTACCCGGTGCCCTATGCGATCCTCGACATCTGGCAACACTTCGGCGGCAATGCGCTCGCGGTGCCGGCCGACCATCCCTCCTCGGTACAGAACCTGATCGCGCATCCGACCGGACGCAACCTCGTGCGCATCTTCTTCCTGCAGGAGAAGATGAAGGGCCTGGCCAAGGGCGTGGATTTCAAGGCTGAGCACGTGCACATCGTGGGCGCGGGCGTGATGGGCGGCGACATCGCCGCGATCTGCGCCATGCGCGGCATCAGCGTGACGCTGCAGGACACGGCGCCCGAGCGCCTGGCGCCCGCGGTGAAGCGCGCCGCGAAGCTGTTCCAGCGGCGCCTGCGCGATCCGCTGCGCGTCCGCGACGCGATGGACCGGCTGATCCCCGACGTGGCCGGCGCCGGCGCGGCGAAGGCGGATGTGATCATCGAGGCGATTTTCGAGAACCTCGAGGCCAAGCAGCAGCTGTTCGCAAAGCTCGAGGCCGCCGCCAAGCCTGGCGCGGTGCTGGCGAGCAACACCTCCAGCCTCAAGCTCGCCGACATCGCGGCGAAATTCAAGGATCCGTCGCGCCTGGTTGGGATCCACTTCTTCAATCCCGTGCCGCAAATGATGCTGGTTGAAATAATTTCTTCTGACAAGACAAAAAAAGAAATGGCGTCGAATGCAATGGCTTTCGTGCGCCAGATCGACAAGCTGCCGCTGCCGGTGAAGGATTCGCCGGGTTTCCTGGTGAATCGCGTCCTGGGTCCCTACATGCAGAACGCGTTCCGCATGCTCGACGA
>CAZTSJ010000189.1:0-2136 GCA_964616875.1 uncultured Bordetella sp.
GAAGATATTGCGCGTGCCGCCGCCGGCGTAGCCGATCAGCATCAACTCGGCCTTCTCGTTGATTTCGTCGGCGACCGGCTTTAGCAGGTCGGCGTCGAGCACCTTGTTCCAGTGCGCGAGGTCGCGGAACAGGAACGGCGCGTCGATGAACGGCGCCGCGCGCGAGAACGTGGACATGTGGGCGGGCGACACGATGGCGTAGTCGACCGCCTTGCCCTGGGCCATGTACTCGAAGTACTGCTTCTCCAGGCCGAGCGCGCTGTTCTTGTGCAGCGTGAAATTGACCGGCTTGCCGTAGTACTTCTTCACCAGCTCCTCGAATTTCACCATCGCCTTGGTGAAGGCATGGTCGTCGTTGAACTGGGAAGCGCCGTTGAGCGTGGTTTGGGCGGCGGCGGGAAGCGACGTGATGGAAAATGCGGCGACGGCCAGGGCGGCCGCGATGGCTCTGAGCTTCATTGTTTCCTCTCCTCTTTGACGGTTATGCGCCACAGCGTGCGCGGATCTTCTGGATCGGTCAGCGTCGCCGAGTGCAGCAGCGAAGCATTGTCCCAGATAACCAGATCGCCGACGCCATATTTCAGGCGCAGCTGATACTTTTCCTGCGTCGCGTGCCGCTTCAGTTCGTCGAGCAGCGCGCCCGCCTCGTCCTGGGGCACGCCCTCGATGCCGAAGGAACTCCCCGATACGGAATACAGGGCCTTCCTGCCGGTCACCGGGTGCGCGCGCGCGATGCGGTGCCGGACCCAGGTCAGCTTCTGCTCCTGCTCGCCGGTGAGGACCGAGGCCACGGTCCGCGAAGCCTTGTCCCGGTCGTCGCGGTTGCCGTAATGGTGCAGTGCCACGAGATCTTCGATGCGGGCCTTCATCGCCTGCGGCAGGCCGTCGTAGGCGGCGTACTGGTCGGCGAAAAGCGTGTCGCCTCCCTTTTTCGGCACCTCTACCGAGTACAGCATGGTGCAACGGGCAGGCACCTCGAGGTAGGAGTAGTCGGTGTGGAAATAGGTCCCGGCATCGGCCAGCCCGACCGGCTCGCCGTTCTTCCGGCGGTTGGACAGGATCAGGATGTCGGCATGATCCGGGTGGTGGAACTGGTCGATGACGTGGGGCTCGGGTGCGCCGAAGCAGTTCGCGAACGCCAGAAATTCTTTTGCTTTCAGATATTGAGACTTGACGACCAGAACCTGGCTTTCGAAGAAAAGATTCCAAAGTTCCTCAAATACGGGCGCAGGCAAGGGCCGGGACAAATCGACCCCGTGCACTTCAACCCCGAACCCTGCGCTGAGTTTTCTAGATTCCATGCACCGAGAGCAGCTGCTTCATCCTGCGGCAGGCAAGTTCGGGATCGGACAGCAGGCCCGCGGCATCCGCAAGCCGGAACAGTTCCGAAAAATGCAGCGCGTTGCGCGCGCTCTGCTGCCCGCCCACCATCACGAAATGTTCCTGGTGGCCGTTCAGCCAGGCCATGAAAACGACGCCGGTCTTGTAGAAACGCGTCGGCGCTTTGAAGATATGGCGTGATAGCGGGACCGTGGGTTCCAGGACTTCGTTGAATTTCGCTTTTTCATTCAGGCTCAAATAACTCAGGGCCTGGGACGCGGCTGGCGCAATGCTGTCAAAGATCCCGAGCAACGCGTCCGAGTAGCCCTGCGCGTCGCCCTCGATCAACTCGGCAAAGTTGAAATCGTCGCCGGTGTACATGCGCATCCCCTTCGGGAGCTTGCGGCGCATGACGATTTCCTTCTCCTTGTCGAGAAGAGATATTTTTATGCCGTCGACTTTGTTGCCGTTCCTTTTCAGAACCTCCAGGCAAACGTCCATCGCCTCGTAGTGATCGCCTTTTCCCCAATAGCCCTGTAGCGCCGGATCGAACATCTCGCCCAGCCAGTGGATGATCACCGGCTGCTTCACCTGTCCGAGGATGCGGTCGTAGACCTGCGCGTAGTCGTCCGGCGACTTCGCGGCAGCGGCGAGCGCGCGACTTGCCATGAGGATGATCCTGCCGTCCAGCTTCTCGATCGCTGCGAATTGTTCTTCGTAGGCTCCTTGTATTTTTTCTAGCGTGTGTTCTTCATTCGAAGGAAGGTGATCCGTGCCTGCTCCGGAAGCCACTACGGCCTCAGGCACCGATGCGAG
>CAZTSJ010000190.1:0-2452 GCA_964616875.1 uncultured Bordetella sp.
CTGTTCAGCGGCCTGCCGCCGGGGCACGAATTCTTCGAGCGCTTCAGCTTCATCAAGCAGGACGATCTGCCGGAGGTGAAGGCGGTGCTCGCCCGGGTGGCCGACGCCGGTCTGGAAAAGATCGAGGCGGCCGACCGCGACCTGCTCATGGCGCTGCCGTTCAAGCTGATTTCCGCCCGCCACCGGCTCGGCCTGATAGACGAGGCATTCGAAGCGCGGATCCTGCAGGCGCGCCGCCACTTCGCCGAGCAGCTGCCCTCCGATATGCGCAGCGGGATCGAGTTCTTCGATGCGGGCAGCTACAACGGGGCGGCGACGTTGCAGGACAACATCCTGTTCGGCAAAGTCGCGACCGGTCAGGCCCAGGCGAGCACACGCATTGCCTCCATGCTGCACGATGTCCTGGAGGAGCTGAAGCTGCGGCCGCAGGTGGCCTCGATCGGTCTGGGCTATCAGGTCGGCGTCGGCGGCGCGCGGCTCTCCTCGGCCGACCGGCAGAAGGTCGCGATCGCGCGCGCGCTGCTCAGGCGCCCGGTGGTGCTGATTCTCGACCAGGCGGCGGCGGTGCTGGATGGCGCGTCGCAGAACCGGATCGTGGCGAGCGTGCTGGATAAGCGCAAGGGACGCTGCGTATTCTGGGCCTTGCAGCGCAACGACCTCGCCGAGCGCTTCGGCCATACGCTCGTGATGGAGCGCGGCCGCCTCGCGGAGCAGGGCTTGTTCGCCGACCTGAAAAGCAGCGGCGGCGCGCTGCACAAGATGTTGAACGCTGGTTAAGGAGATACATCATGAGCCTGGAGCAGGAGTTCGAACTAATCCGGCGCGTGCCGATCTTCAGCACCACCGACCCGGCGATGCAGAAACTGCTCGCCTTCAGCAGCGACCGCCTGACCTACGAGGAAGGCCAGATCATGTTCAGCGCGGGCGACCCGCCCGACAGCGCCTATATCGTGATGGAGGGCGAAGTCGACATCACTGTGCCCACGCCCAAGGGTGCGCTGCTCGTCAACACCCTGACGCGCAACGACGTGATCGGGGAAATCGGCATCTTCGGCGACGTGCCGCGCACCGCGACGGCCGTCGCGCGCACGCGGGTGGAGGCGCTGCGCATCTCCCGCGATGTGTTCGTCAACGTGATCCGCAGCAACCCCGACGCCGCCATCGCGCTGGTGAAGATCCTCGCCGACCGGCTCGCCAAGACCACCGCGCAGCTGCGCCGCATGGCGGCCGAGGGGGGCAGGTGAGCTAGCGCGTCGCGGCCCGCTCCGCCCGCGCAGAATTCCTAGTGCAGAACCCGCGGCACTGAGAGCGTGAACTCCGGGATAGGCGCCTCGAAGCGCGTGCCGTCCTCGGCGACCATCTGGTAGCTGCCGCGCATGGTGCCCACCGGGGTCGCGATCGCGGTGCCGCTCGAGTACTCGTGACCCTCGCCGGGGCGCAGCACGGGCTGCGCGCCCACGACACCCAGGCCGCGCACCTCCTGCACCAGGCCCTGCGAGTCGGTGATGATCCAGTGCCGGCTGATCAGCTGCGCGGTCGAATTGCCGGTGTTGCGGATATTGATGGTGTAGGCGAACACGTAGCGCCCCGCTTTCTCATCGGATTGCTCGGGCAGATACTGCACCGCCGGCGTGACCGAAATCTCGTAGCGCTTTTCCTGGGCCATGTGCGCATTGTAGGACGCGCATTGGCGTACGGCACGCGCTGTTGGAACGCACTGGTGCGTTAGAATCACCGCCGCCATGCCGGCTGCCACGTTTCGCATCGCCCCTTCGATACTTTCCGCGGACTTCGCGCGCCTGGGCGAAGAAGTCGGCGCGGTGGAGGCGGCCGGCGCCGACCTGCTGCATTTCGACGTCATGGACAACCACTTCGTGCCCAATCTCTCCATCGGGCCGCTGGTCTGCGCCTCGCTGCGGCCGCGCACGAAAATGCCGATCGACGTGCACCTGATGGTCAAGCCGGTGGACCGGATCATTCCGGAATTCGCCAAGGCGGGCGCCAGCATCATCAGCTTCCATCCCGAAGCCTCCGATCATGTCGACCGCACGATTGCGCTGATCAGGGAATCGGGCTGCAAGGCCGGCCTCGCATTCAATCCGGCGACGCCGCTCTCGCATTTGGACCACACGCTGGACAAGCTCGACCTGGTGCTGCTGATGTCGGTGAACCCGGGCTTCGGCGGCCAGCAGTTCATTCCATCCGTGCTGCCGAAGATCGCCGAAGTGCGCAAGCGCATCCAGGCTTCGGGGCGCGATGTCTGGCTGGAGGTGGACGGCGGCGTCAAGGCCGACAACATCGCGCAAATCGCCAAGGCGGGCGCCGACACCTTCGTCGCCGGCTCGGCGATTTTCGGCTCGAAGGATTACGCCGCGACGATCCGCGACCTGCGCGCGCGCCTTGCAGTGGTTTAGCGTGGTATAGTTTCCGCGTCGTGAAACAACTCTCCGCA
>CAZTSJ010000191.1:0-14746 GCA_964616875.1 uncultured Bordetella sp.
AAGCTCTGAGCGAAAGAAACAGAAGCAAAAACAGCCAATGCAAGAAATGCGGGCAGCTTACGAAAGTCCATCTCCGACCTCCACGTTTTCTGGTTTCAATTTGATTCCCGACGCCTCCGCCTGCTGCAGCAGAAGCGTCGCGAAATCCTGTTCGGTCCAGCCCTGGCCGATCATCGACTGGATCAGGTCGCGCGCCGCGCTGGCGAGCGGCAGCGGCACTTCGAATCTGCGCCCGGCATCGAGGCCAAGGTCCATGTCCTTGCGCAGCAGCTGCGGCGTGAAGGTTACCTTGAAATCGAGGTTCACGAACGCGGGCGTCTTGTAGCGCGTGAAGGTCGAGCCCATCACGCTCTGGTTCATGAACTCGAGGAAGGCATGGCGCGGCACGCCGGCCTTTTGCGCGAGCACCGTGATCTCGGCGAGCGACTGCGTCACCACGCCGAGGAATACGTTGTGGCAGATCTTGACGATGCGCGAGAGCTCGCCCTCGCCTACGTAACTGGAATTTTTCGCCATCAGGTCCAGAAACGGCCGCGCAAGATCAAAAGCTTTCTTCGGGCCCGAACAGACAAAAGAAAGTCTCCCCGCCTTGATCACTTTGGCGTTGCCGGATACCGGTGCGGCCAAATACGCAATTTTTCTACTTTCCAGAATTTGACGCAGCTCTGCCGAACCTTCAAGTGAAATCGAAGAGCACTCGATCAGCATCCTCGGCTTCGCCTTGCCCTTGAGGAGGGTCGAAACCACCTGCTTCACATCCTTCCACGTCGACACCATGCAGAACACGATGTCGCGCGACGCCAACTCCGTGACATCGTTCGCGACCCTGGCGCCGAACTTCTTCAGCGGCTCGGCTTTTTCGCGGGTGCGGTTCCACACCAGCACGTCGGCGCCGCCCTGCGCGAGGCGCGCCGCCATCTCGTAGCCCATGCGCCCGGCGCCGATCCAGCCAATTGTTGATTTAGTACGCATTTGCCACCGGCAATTCCTGAGCGGGATAAAGAGAAATTATTTTTGCACCGTCGGGCGCCAGCACCACTTCCTCCTCGATGCGCGCCGCCGAAATGCCGTCCTTGGCCGGGCAGAAGGTCTCGACCGCGAACACCATGCCCGCCTTGAGCTCGTAGGGCTCGATGAAGGAATTGACGCGCGAAATGAGGGGACGCTCGTGCAGGCCCAACCCCAGGCCGTGGCAGAAATTCAGGCCGAACGCGGCCATCTCGGTCTCAAAGCCGATCTCGGTGCACTTCGGGAACATCTTCGCCACTTTTTCCGTCGAGACGCCGGGCCGCAACATCGAAATGGCATCGTCCATCCAGTGCCGCGCGCGCTTGTAGGCGTCGCGCTGCGGCGGCGTCGCCCGCCCCACCGCGAAAGTGCGGTAGTAGCAGGTGCGATAGCCGATGAAGGAATGAATGATGTCGAAGTAGGCCTGGTCGCCGGGCCGGATCAGCCGGTCGGTGAAATTGTGCGGATGCGGCGAGCAGCGCTCGCCCGCGATGGCGTTGACCGCCTCGACGCAGTCCGAACCCATCTCGTACAGGCGCTTGGAGGCGAGCGCGACGATCTGGCTTTCCTTCACGCCCGGCTTGAGCGCTTCGGCGATGTCCTGGTAGACGCCGTCCACCATCGCCGCGGCGGTATTCAGCAGTGTGATCTCGTCGTGGCTCTTCACCTCGCGCGCGGAGAGCATCACCTGCTGGCCGTCGCGGATGTTGAGGCCCGCCTTCTGCAGCGCGAACAGGAACCCCGGCTCGCACAGGTCGAGGCCGAGCGGCATTCCCGCCACGCCTTCCTGCACCAGGATGTCCTTGATCTCCTTCGCCGCCGCTTCGAACAATCCAACGCCCGGCCCGATCGCACCGCGCATGCCCGGATTGCCCGCGCGCACGTGGTCCTCGCGCAACCACGGACAGTAAAGCCTGTGGTGCCGCGCCGCCGAGCCGAAATCCCACACCCATGGGTCCCCGGTGCCGGTGAGCAGGCAATAGCGGATCAGCTTGTCGCGCGCCCACTCGCCGATCACGGTGGAGGAGATGTAGCGGACGTTGTGCTGGTCGAAACACAGCACCGCGCCTAAGTTGGAACGGGACAAGGATTGACGGGTTCGTGCCAGCCGATATTTATGCAGCCTTTGAAAATTGACCCGTTCTTCAAAGTCGACCTGGGTGATCCCCGGCGCCTGCAGCGGCCGGTGCCACTGGTGCATCGGCTTCAGGTCGTCGGGATCGACCGGGACGAACTGCGGCCGCTTCGCTTTCTTCGCCATGGGATTGAGAGAATACTAAATCGGGGTCGGAATCAGTACCGATTTCACCCGGAATAGTCGATTTCGCGTTGATGGCGGATCGCGAGGATGCGGACCTCATCGCGCTCCGGCTTGAACCGGTACAGCGCAATGTATCCGGACCTGCCAAACGAGATCACCAGCTCGCGCAGCGGCACGTCAATGCGCCGGCCGATCATCGGGTGATCGGAAAGAATGTCGATCGCGCTACGAATCGCAGTGACCGCCGCGCTCGCCGAATACGGATCGCTCCGGGCGAGATACTCGAAAAGCCGCGAGACATCATCAATCGCCTCGCCCGAGTAGATTACCTGCGCCACGGCGCCGGCCGCGGCGGCTTCTCACCTTTGGCAAGGCGCTCCATCCATGCGTGGACATCCTCTGCCCGATAGACCGCCGCGCCTGCCTCCAGCGCCGCATCGGAGGCCAGGGCAGCTTTTACGAATTCGCGCATGCGCTCTTCACGCGCGACCTCGCGCTCCAGCGCCCGCAACATCAGGCTGTGTGCGGTCTGGCCAGTCTGCTTTGCCAGCCGCGCGATGCGCGCCTTCAGCTTTTCCGGAAGCTTCAGTGTCGTGGTTGCCGAAGTCAAGGTGTCACCATGGTAATACCAGAATCTGGACTCTGCAACGCGGTCGCTGACCGTCAACGCAGATTGCGCATGCCTTCCGTCAGACCCGGGGCAGAATCCGCACCCGTCAGGCGCGAAAGCGTGTTCGGATTGCCAAGCCCCGGGATGGTGCCTGCGCCCGCCGTGCCCTCGCGCGAGTGATCACCCGGCCCCGGCAAACCCCAGCCCATGCTCCAAGTTCCATCGTTGCCACCGAGGTCGGTCTCGGCAAAGCCCGGATTGCGGTCGTACCAGGCGTGCATGGCGCTGTTCCAGGCGGCGACTTCCTCGTCGGAAGGCGGCGGCGGTGGCGGAGGTTCCTCGCGCTCCATCCTGCGCTCTTCGAATTCGCGGATCGCATCGGCGTAGCGCTCGGTCAGATTCGTGCGACCGACCTGTAGCAGCACGTCGAAGCGCTGCTGCATGTCGCGGAACAGCGGATCGAGCGGGACGCCCACCCTGTCCGATTCAGGAGCAGGAACGGAGAACGCTGCGGGGCCGGCAAGCGCGAGCGGACCTGGCGCCGGGACCGGCACGCCTGGAGCAACCGGAGCGTCGATTCCCACCGAGACCTCCGGCAACGTGTTCGTGACCGGGTGGGAAAGATCCGAAGCGGGCGCGTCCCCTGCGCCGACCACGATCGTCAAGGTACTCAAGGCCGCCGCTCCGCTCTGATCGACGGCAATCAGCAGCAATTCGTGAGCGCCGGCCTCCTGCGCAGATGGCGTTCCCGCGATCGTGAGCGCCGCAGCGTCGAACTCCAGCCAGTCCGGCAAGCGATCTCCATCCGCGGTAATGGCGTAGTACTGCAGAGAATCGAAGCGGTCGGAATCCTCACTGGAGCCCTGGGGCACGCTGAATGAGAGTCTCGCTCCCGGGTTCACCTCGATACGGCCGAGAGACGCCGGCATTTGCGGCGCTGTGTTGTCGGGCAGCACCACGGCGCGCGCTTCGACATCGGCGGGGGTCCAGAGCGTCCCGTCCGAGAACTCGATGCGCTCGATTGCGCCTGCCTGCGTGCGCCCGCCGGCGATGCGCACGCCCCCGTCGCCAGCAGTCAGGATGTAATCCGCCGCGGCTGAATACACGCCGACGTCCCCGGTCCCGACTCCGGCGGTAAAACGAAGCACGTCCGCACTGCCGGAGTCGTCTTCAATCCGGTCGAATCCGTCGCCCGCCGCGTACAGGTAAGTGTCGTTGCCCTCGCCGCCGGCCAGCCAGTCGTCGCCTGCGCTTCCGGAGAAAACATCGGAATCGACCGAACCGAACAGCAGCTCAGCAGAATCTGAACCCTGGATCTCGAAGACCGGTTCGGACTCCTCGGTCGCGAGGAGAAGAGCATCGATGTCGCTCCAACCCCACACCGTGCCATCTGCGAATTCGAAACGCACGTCCGCGATCACGGAGGAGGGGATGCGCCCGGGAATGGGGGGCGGCACTTCGCCAATGACCAGCAAGTCCTGGGTGCCGTGGATCCGGAATTCGAACCCCGGCGGAGCCGGGCCCGCGCCGGGGCCGCCACCGGGACCACCCCCTGGACCGCCCCCCATGCCAACCAACGGGCCGAGCTCCCCCCGCGACACCGAAAGCTCGCCCGGAAGGAGATCCGCCGCCTCGACGATTACCAGGCCGGAGACGAAATTGCCGAAATCGAAACCGGACCCCCTGCCCCAGCGAATCCGCGTTTCTCCGCCGCCAGGGTTGGTGGCGACCAGTTTGTCATTCCCGGCGCCGCCGTCAAGAACACTGTCGGCATTGTGGGCAAACAAGACATCGTCGCCATCGCCGCCAAGCAGGAGGTCATGATCCGCAGACGTCGTCAGCGTGTCGTTTCCGGTCCCTCCTATGATCACCGAGTTTCCGGCTTGGGAGATGACCGTGTCGTCCCCCGGACCGGCATCCACGAAGTCGAACCCGTCGCTGTCCTGGCTCGAGAGGGTAATCTCGTCGTCGCCATCGCCGCCGAAAATCACGGCCTCGCCGAATCCACGAACATCCACGACATCATCGCCATCACCGCCGAAAACAAGATCGTCGCCGCCAATACGAATAAAATCGTCTCCTGCGCCTGCGTCGATTTCGTCCGATTCCGCAAAGATCCGATCGTTTCCGGCGCCGGCGAAAATCCGGTCACGTCCCGGTCCGCCATCGATGAAGTTTGGCTCCGCGTCGCCGTAAATTTCATCGTCGCCTTCCCCGCCCGAAAGCAAAACCGCCGACTCCGGTATCAATGTTGGAACGCCCGTGTCGTCCAGATCGGCGTCCCGCGTCGCGAGGGTGCCGGCAACCAGGATGTCGTTGCCCGCATCACCGAAAAGCGCGTCGTTGCCCGGTCCGCCCTCGAGCAGATCGTCCCCGTCGCCGCCTTGGCCAGAATCGTTCCCGGTCCCCAATTCGATCCAGTCGTCGCCGCCGTGAATATCGCGCGCCTCGTCGTTTCCGCCGCCAAGCACGTAATGCGTGCTCCCGGGGGTTCCGGGAAAATCTGTGACGCTCTCCTGCCTGTCGGGAGCTGCGGCGCCGCGCGTGATCGGCAGCGGATTGCCGAACGAGTCGCGAAACACCGTCTCGCCGGGACTGATCTCTACCGGCTGATAAAGATAGTCCCCGAGCAGCAGCGCTTCTTCGCCGGGAACCGTCACCTCGCCCGGCTCAAAGGTATTGACGAGCCGGATACCGAGATCGCCATTGCGGAAACCCTCGACGCGCAGCGCGCCGTTCACGATCAGCGTGCCGGCAGCGGCCAGGTCGCCGCTGAATACGTAGCTGAACCGCCCGTCGCTGCTGCGGAACGGGCCGCCCTGCCGGCCGCTCCCGCCGGTCAGCAGAACCGACCCGGCGAATATCCGGCCGTCGCGGTCGGCAATCGTGTCGCTGCCAAGCGCCGCGCCGAACACGTAGGCATCGCTTCCCGGCCCGCCTTCGAGCCGGTCCGAACCTTCGCCGCCGTCGAGCGTATCGTCGCCGGCCCCGCCAAGCAGCGTATCTGCGCCCGCGCCGCCTTCCAGATAATCGTCACCGCCCGCGCCATCCAGGCTGTCGTTGCCCGCCGCGCCGAACAGGCGATCGCCGCCCGCAAGTCCCAGGAGCTGATCGCCGTCTGCGGATTCCGAACCGAATACCACGGTCCGGTTATACGTGGCATCACTCAAAAATTGCCGTATCCGCCCGCGATCCGCGAGCGCCGAGATCGGTACCGCGAGATTGCCCTGGGCGCCATCGAGCTTCGAGTAACGCTCTTCGGAGTCGACGTCGCGAAACAGCACACTGTCGGTATTTCCGCTGAAACCGAAGCTGCGATCCACCAGATTGCCTTCGAGCATCGCCGCAAGCCATTCGGCGCGGCTCGATCGCCATTGGCCGGAAAAGACATCGTCAAACTCAGAGTAGTCCGCGCCCACCGCTGCGAACGGCACCAATTCGTGAAGCGCAAAGCGCACCGCCACATCCGAATCCGCCATCGAGGCAAGCTCGCCGGCCGACTTTCCTACCAGCGACTCGATCCGGTAGTCGTGGCCGGGATCGCGCGCATCGAGAACCGCGTAGAGATTCTGGTAATAGTTGTCGCGAGCCGCTAGATCGGATAGATCTCGTGCAATCAATGTCGGCGCATCATGAGTGCCGAGTGTCGCGCGCAACGCATCAAGTACTGTCTCGAGACTCTCCTCCGAATAGGGCGACGCCGCAGAAATCATTCCGCTCACCGCCGTCGGATCCCCGGCAAGCCCTGGCGAAAGCGTCGCGAACGCGCCATACAGCGCCAGAGAGTCGGTCAGCGGTACGACCGAGTGCTGATACAGCGGGCCGCCTGCCTCCGTGGCGACACCGATGTTCTCGCCCGGTTTGGACCAGACGCGGGATATCGCTTCATTTCCCATCGCCGAAGCAACGTTCGTCACGCGCGCGGGCTGTATCGGCGCAATCCCAAGCAGACGCAGCGCGAGCTCACCCTGCAGTCCGATCCCCGGCGCGTTGTACGTATAGACGTGCTCCACCACATCGGGAAAGAACCGCCCGAACAGCAAGGCAAGGTGACCGCCAAGGCTGTGTCCAGTTACGGTCAGTGGCGCGCCCGGCAGCAGTACGCTCGCGGAAGAACCGTTCAGAGGAGAAGCTCCGACGTCTGCGGCAAGGTCCGCGCGAAGCTTCGACCTGCCAAAGATCCTGATGGCAGCGTTCGCATTGACAACCACTCCCAAGCGCATCGCGCTGAGCAGAGCAACTTCCGAATCTGCATAGTTGACAGGCTGACCAGGCGCCGTCGTCAGCTTCCGATAGTAGCGATACAGCGCAACCGCTTGATCTCCGGCATAACCCTGGATCCCGATCCTGTTTATGTCCTCAACAACATCGAGCGCGCTCTCCGTTCCGCGAATGCCGAGGACATATCGATTAGTCGCTCGGTCGAAAAACACCGACGCCGAGAAGCCCGTCGAATCATTTGGTACGTGATGGCGAAGTTCGAAACCTTGCGGTGTCGGCGAGTTCGACTCCGGTGATAGGCCTAAGAATCGATCTGCTTCTGCGAGCGTAAAATCACCCGTGTTACTTCCAACAAGAGCAAGCGTTCGCGATTGCACACCATCGAACAACGCGTATGAGGCTTGTGCAGTTGCTGACCAATTCGCAATGTCAAGTAGTGGTCGGCTCATCGATTTAGTTGTTCAACTAGCTACCTTTGCGAAGCACAAAGTTTGAGCGTTCAGGGTCATCAAAGCACACGCCTCCGTGACCCAAAATTGGACGAGCCGCCTCCTGCCACCACATCCCACCCCATAGGAATTGGCTTTGACGAGCGATCACATGGTCATCGTTCGCGCGCGTGATGAGAACATCGTTCCGCAACAATCGCCATGGAAGGTGATTGTTGGCCTTATATGAATAGCAATAGGAACTTTTTGCTTCCTGTTTCTTGATCCGAAATACGCGGCCACTGGCAGCGTCTCGCGTAGGATCATCTGTTCTACCTGTAACTTCGATTCGCGCAAAACCAGCGCGAATTAGTCCTGAATACAAACCCGAATCAAGATCACTAACGCACACCGAGTCTTGGGGAGGAATTTTTTCAAAGACCTGCAGTTTTGCTTGCTCACTGCAGAGTTTTTGAAAATTGTAATAGCCGAACGGAAGCTCCCAGAACGGGACGCCGACGGCGAGGGCGAAGAAGGCGATGCGGCCGGGCCAGTTGGGGATGAAGCGCGCGATGGCCGCGGCGATGAGCGCCCAGACTGCTGCGACTACGAATAGCTGCTCGGTATCGTTCATCCCCTCGCCGAAGCGTACTACCCTACGGAGACACGTTCAACGGACGAAATGACGAGCTTCTGTATCCCGTTGTCCGGCGGCAAGAGCTGCGCCGAGTAGGGAAGTGCACGATCATCAATCAGTTGCACCTCGATCCTCAGAGACGAAGCATCCTCGCGCGGCACGCGCATCGAGGCGAACGGTTGGTCCTGAAGAAAGCGGGAAGGCGCGAAGCAACCTGAAACCATCAACCGGCGGCCGAGCCACCAGCAACCTTTTCTGAGCCGGCAAGGCAAGCAACCTTGACCTGTTCCCGGCCGGCAAAGTCCATATGGTGGACTAGCGAGGTCCCTGCTAAGGGGTCCCGTTTGTTCGCGCCTCCCCGGCCGCTTGCGGATCCGGAGCTTTCGCCCCGGCGTCCCCGTGCGCGGCAACACGGGGGCGGCCCGCCCCGATCAGGCGGCGAGCCCCGCAATTTCGGACAGTTCCTTGTCCAGCTCCAATTCGAGTTTCTCCCGGTTCGCATCTGCGACCTCGTCTAGCAGCGCGTGCGCGCGCGACGGCTGAAGCTGTAAGGCTCGTCGGCAGCAACGGTGGCAGGCACGTGCCGCATGTCCGCCGGCTTCACCATGTCCACGCCCTGCTTGTCGCGCAGCTCGCGATAGAGCCTGCTGCGCCGGCTTACCGCATCCGCCTCAGCCAGGCGCTCTGAAACTCCAAGCTCGACGTTGCGCAGAGAGAGAGCTGTCCGGATGCGCGCGACCGCCGCGGTCGCCGCCTCGATCACAGCGAGGTCCGCTTTCGCCCGCTCCGCGATTTCCGCCGCTTTGGCTTCGACGCCTTCCTTGTTCCACGGCGAGACAGTGGTGGCAGTGAGCGCGGCCAAAGCTCGCGTCTCGCGTTCCTTTGAGCCTGCATTCAGGCGCTCGGCTACTTTGTGCCAGCGAGAAAGCGTAAGACTGTATTTCATGACGGGTTCACCTTCAAACAATGTTTGCCTGCCAGAGTCGGCTGCCGCAAGGCGGCGAATTTAACGAGGCGTAGCGCTGGAATCAACTGAAATTCGGTCAGCCCGTTGCACAAACACAACGTGTTTTCTATAATGTTAAATATATTGAACACAATGCAAGGATGCCGTATGCGACTTCAGGAATTCGGCTACGTTGTGAGGAAGGCGAGGCGCGCGCGCGATATGACACAAGCAGCGCTTGCGAAAATAGCCGGCCTATCCCGCACTACAATCAATCAGATTGAAAACGGCGTGTTTCCCGACATCGGCGTGAACAAGGCGCAGAGCATTCTGGCGCAGCTCGGCCTCGTGTTGCAGATCCAGCCGGTGCGCCGGTCGAACCGGCCGAACTACGTTCGCATGGCCCGCAGTTCGGCGAGCGTGAGTTTTCGCGAAAAACTCTCCGAGGGCGAACTCGTGCGTGCGCTACTGACGGGCAGGGTTCCCGTCAACCGGCGGCCGCATTTCCGCGTTCTACTCCGAGAGGTGCCGCCAGGCGTGCTCAAGGGGCTGGTCGAGGACGTCGGCAAGTGGGCGAAACCCGGACGGGTCGCGCAGAACCTGGCCGACATCTCGACGCAACTGAAAATACGGAGAATGCAGCCCTAGATGAACAAACGACTTCGAATTCGCGAGAAGCAGAGCGTTCGAACTACTTTGATCAACAAGGGCGGACGAACGGTATTGTTGCTCGATAAAGCGCTTCTGAAACGTGCTGGATTGCGCCTCGGTAGTCGTCTCCGAGCCAAATTACGGCCAGATGGATCGGTTGTCCTGACTCCTGTCAGAACAGCTCGCGCGATCGAGTAAAGCCCGAAATCGGGGTCTGACCCTGATTTCAGGCCGCTTGCTTTTCTTCCGTCCGCGGCAACTCGCCGATTGCGGTTTTGATCGCGTCCTCGATCCTCTCGAGGAACACGAACGCGAGTTTCGCCTTGGCTTCGGCGGGAATGTCCTCGAGGTCTTTTTCGTTCCGCTTCGGCACCATCACGGTCTTGATGCCGGCGCGCAGGGCGGCGAGGGTCTTTTCTTTCAGGCCGCCGATGGGCATGACGAGGCCGCGCAGGGAGATTTCGCCGGTCATGGCGACGTCCGAGCGGATTGGCTTGCCGGTAAAGAGCGAAACCAGTGCCAGCGTCATCGCGACACCCGCGCTGGGGCCGTCTTTCGGCGTGGCGCCGGCGGGAACGTGGATGTGCACGTCCCATTTCTCGAAGGCTTCGTGGATGAGGCCCTTGGCGACGGTGAGCGCGGCCTGCGCTGATTCCTTCATCACGTCGCCGAGCTGGCCGGTGAGGATCAGCTTGCCGGTGCCGGGCGTCTTGTTCGCTTCGATGAAGAGGATGTCGCCGCCGACCGGCGTCCAGGCGAGGCCCGTCGCGACGCCGGGCGTGGCGGTGCGCAAGGCGATTTCGTTCTCGAACTTCTTCGCACCGAGAATGGCGTGCAGGTCGGTCGCGCCGATCGCCAGCGGCGCCGCGTTGCCCTCGGCGAATTTCATTGCCGCGTTGCGCAGCACCGAGCCCAGCTCGCGCTCGAGGTTGCGCACGCCGGCCTCGCGGGTGTAGTCCGCGATGAGGGAGCGGATCGCTTCATCGTCAATCGTCGTCTGTCCCTGTTTTAATCCGTTCGCTTCGAGCTGCCGCTTCACCAGGTAGCGCTTCGCGATCTCGACCTTCTCTTCTTCCGTGTAGCCGGGCAGGTGGATCACTTCCATCCGGTCGCGCAGCGGCCCGGGGATGGTGTCGAGCTGGTTGGCGGTGGCGATGAACATCACCTTCGACAGGTCGAAGTCCACGCCGAGGTAGTTGTCGCGGAATTTCGAGTTCTGCTCCGGATCGAGCACTTCAAGCAGCGCCGAGGACGGATCGCCGTGGAAGCCGCCCGCGCCGAGCTTGTCGATTTCGTCCAGCATCAGCACGCCGCCGCGCGAACCCGCGCGCTTGATGGCCTGGATGATGCTGCCCGGCAGCGCACCGACGTAGGTGCGCCGGTGGCCGCGGATTTCCGCCTCATCGTGCGTGCCGCCCAGCGCCACGCGCTGGAACTTGCGCTCCATCGCCCGCGCGATCGACTGGCCGAGCGAGGTCTTGCCCACGCCGGGCGGGCCAACAAAACACAGTATCGGGCTCTTGCCTTCGGGATTGAGCTTGCGCACCGCGAGGTGCTCGAGGATGCGCCGCTTGATCTTGGCGAGACCGAAGTGGTCCGCATCCAAAATGGTCCGTGCTTGCGCAATATTTATCTCTTTGGAAGGAGAAACCACCCAGGGAAGTTCGGTCATCCACTCCAGCCAGGTGCGCAGCATCGCTGCCTCGCCCGAACTCTCGCCCATGCGCGCGAGGCGCTTGAACTCCTTGCGCACCTGCTTGAGCGTTTCTTCCGGCATGCCGGCGTCCTCGATGGCCTTTTTCAGCTCCTCGGTTTCAGCCGCGCTCTCTTCGCCCTCGCCCAGCTCCTTCTGGATCTGGCGCATCTGCTCGCGCAGCACGTGCTCGCGCTGGCGGCCGTCGAACTCCTTGCGCGTCTTGTCGCCGATCTCCTTCGACAGGCGCAGCACTTCCACGCGCTTGGCGAGGAAACCCAGCACCTTGTCCATGCGCGGTTCGAGCGCGAAGGTCTCGAGCAGGTCCTGCTTCTCCTCGTTCTTGATGTCGAGCAGGTTTGCCACCATGTCGGCGAGCTGGCCCGGCGCCTCGATCGCCTGCACCACTTCGGCAAGCTCGTCGGGCGTGTTGGGCAGCAGGTGGATCGCTTCGATCGCCTGCGCCTTGAGTTGCATGAAGCGCGCTTCGAGCCCGGTGCCCGCGTCGGCTCCGGCGAGCTTCGAGTCGGGAATCCACGCCACGCTCGCGACCAGGAACGGCCAGCCTTCAAGGAATTCGAGCACGCGGAAGCGCTGCTCGCCCTGGACCATGAGGTGGTTCGCGACGCCGGCGGCGCCCCGCATGTTCCCTGACAGGCGCACCACCTGGCCGGCCGTGCCGACGCGGTAGAGGTCGTTCGGGCCGACGGCGTTGGCCGCGGGATCGCGCTGCAGGAGGAAGCCGACCTTGAGCTGGTTGCGCGCGGCCTCCTGCACTGCCGCCACGGAAGAGGCGCGGCCGATGGTGACCGGCGAGATCACGCCGGGGAACAACACCGCGTTGCGCAGCGGCACCAGGACCAGCGCGTCTTCGGGAATCGGCCGCAGCGCGAGCGCGGTCGAGCGCTTGCCTGCCTCGCGGGGCTCTTCCCCGGCGGCTGCGATGACTTCTTCTTTTTTCTTGCGCCAGAAATCCACGAAATCTCCTTGTTCTCGAAACGGGCATACGCCTCTCTACCTAAGTGAGGGCGGCGCGCCGGGAATCAAGCGCGCCGATGCCCTAGAATTCAAACGGATTTGTCAAAAAGGAACCTGAAACCATGCCATCCATCACCACCGCCAGCGGCCTGATCATCAACGACACGGTCGTCGGCACCGGCGTCACCGCGGTCGCTGGCCAGAAGGTCTCCGTGCATTACACCGGCTGGCTTTTCTTCGGCGGCGAGCGCGGCAAGAAATTCGATTCCAGCGTGGATCGCGGTACGCCGTTCGAATTCGGCCTGGGGGCCGGCCAGGTCATCAAGGGCTGGGACGAGGGCGTGCAGGGCATGAAAGTCGGCGGCAGCCGCACCCTCACCATCCCGCCCGAGCTGGGGTACGGCGCACGCGGCGCCGGCGGCGTCATCCCGCCGAACGCGACGCTGATCTTCGACGTGGAACTGCTGGAAGTCGACTGATACGCTACCTCGCCCAGGCGAGAGGCCTGAGGTTCCCTGGCAGGTAAAGAGGATGGGCGGGCTCGCCGCCCGCGTTCGCGCGCAAGGCGTGCAGTTTTATTTTTCCTTCGATCAACAACCTGGTTACCGCGGAAGAACGCTTCAGGTGCGCGCCGTGGTTCCCCCACGCGCACACCACAAGTGCCGATTCCCTTGCCGCGCGCACGATCGCCGCGTCGTTGCCCGGCCCCACCGGATCTTTTGCTGCTTTCATCACGTCCGGATCGGTGGATCGCCAGCCAAAAACATTTGTGACGATGAGCGCGCCATACCCCCAGCGTTCGGCGTAGTCGCGCGCCCGCGAGCAGGTCGGATCGAGCTTCATCTCGTCCGCGGTGCTCGGGTTGAGCATGAGGAAATTGGCGACGGGCTTTTTCTCGTCCCAGCGCCGCCAGAGCAGGTAGCGCCAGCGGCGGCAGGAAGAAAACGTGGCGCCGGATTCGGTCATATGGGAAATCGGGGTCAGACCACGATTTTCTCACGCGCGCTGTATATTCCGCCCCGCCATGCCGCTCCTGACCCTCGCCGACGCCCAACTCGCCTACGGTGAGCTGCCGCTCCTGGATCGCGCCTCGTTCGCGATGGAGGCGGGTGAGCGCATCGGGCTGATCGGCCGCAACGGCACGGGCAAGTCCTCGCTGCTTGGCGTCATTGCAGGTGCGGTGGCGCTCGATGACGGCGAGCTGCGGCGCAATTCCGGGCTGCGCATTGCGTTCGTGCCGCAGGAGCCGGAAGTGTTGAGCGATCCGGCCGTGCCGAAGCATCGGCTCGAAGAATTCCTGCATCGCTTCAACCTGAGTTCCGATACGCAGCCGGAAAGCATGTCCGGCGGCGAGAAAAAACGTGCCGCTCTCGCCCTCGCCTTCGCGCAGCAACCCGACCTGCTGCTGCTCGATGAGCCGACCAACCACCTCGATGTTGACGGCATCTTGATTTTAGAAGCACTGGTGGTCAAACAACAATCGACAATAGTCATCACCCACGACCGCGCCTTCCTCGACCGTGTCGCCACGCGCATCCTGGAACTCGACCGCGGGCAGCTTTTTTCCTTCGGCGGGAATTTTTCCTACTACGAGAGCAAGAAAGCCGAGCAACTGGCCGCCGAGGCCATCGCCAACCGCAAGTTCGACCGCTTCTGGGCGCAGGAGGAGATCTGGATCCGCAAGGGCATCGAGGCGCGGCGCACGCGCAACGAAGGCCGCGTCACGCGCCTGGAGCACCTGCGCGAGGAGCGCGCCGCGCGGCGCGAACGCACCGGCAAGGTCAAGCTCGCGGTGGGCAGCACCCAGCGCTCGGGCAAGCTGGTTGCGGAACTCACGGATGTTTCAAAATCTTTTGGTGAAAAGATTGTTGTTAAGAAAGCAAATCTAATTATTTCGCGCGGCGACCGCATCGGCCTGATTGGCCCCAACGGCGCGGGCAAAACCACGCTCATCAAGCTGATCCTCGGCACGCTCGCGCCCGACTCGGGCAACGTGCGCCTGGGTACGAAGCTCGAGCCCGTGTATTTCGACCAGCTGCGCGCAGCGCTCGACCCGGAGAAGACGGTGGCCGATTCAATTGAAGGCAGTCAAGGTTTTGTTATCAGTCACCTCACCAATTTCCTCTTTCCCCCCAGGAGGCTCCATGCCCCGGTGCGCATGCTCTCGGGCGGCGAGCGCAATCGCCTGCTGCTTGCGCGCCTCTTCGCGCAGCCCGCCAACCTGCTGGTGCTCGATGAGCCGACCAACGACCTCGACATCGAATCCCTCGAATTGCTCGAAGCCGCGCTGCAGGACTACGCCGGCACCCTGCT